>DATKFM010000261.1:0-6083 GCA_035544395.1 Verrucomicrobiia bacterium | reverse complement strand
GGCGTGTTCGATCAGATCTATGTGCCGCCAAGTCAGTAAATAATCTCTCGTTGGACTCGTGACTGCCTTCTCCCTGAAGCGGCCGAGCGTCCTGCCCGGTTTTGGGCTGACGCTCGGCTATTCTTTGATCTACCTCGGCGTCATCGTGCTGCTGCCGCTGGCGGGGCTGATCCTGCGTCCGGCGGAACTCGGCTGGACCGGCTTCTGGCATGCGGTGCTGGAACCGCGAGTGCTCGCAGCACTTCGGCTCAGCTTCGGCGCCGCCCTGATCGCCGCCATAGTCAATGCGTTCTTCGGACTCCTCATCGCCTGGATGCTGGTGCGCTACCGTTTCCCAGGACGGCGCATCGTCGACGCGCTGGTTGATCTGCCATTCGCGCTGCCGACTGCCGTCGCCGGCATCGCGCTGACGGCAATCTGCGCACCCAATGGCTGGATCGGTTCGCTGCTGGTACCCCTGGGCATCAAGATCGCCTTCACGCCGCTTGGCGTTGTCATCGCGCTGATTTTCATCGGCCTGCCCTTCGTCGTCCGCACCGTGCAGCCGATCCTGCTGGATCTGGAGCTGGAAGTGGAAGAGGCGGCCTTCACCCTCGGCGCCTCGCGCTTTCAGACCCTGGCGCGAATCATTTTGCCGGTGATCCTGCCGGCGCTGCTCACCGGCTTCGCCCTCGCCTTCGCCCGCGCGGTCGGCGAATACGGCTCGATCATCTTCATCGCCGGTAACATGCCGATGGTGTCGGAGATCGCGCCGCTGCTGATCGTCATCAAGCTGGAGCAGTTCGACTATGCGGGCGCGGCGGCGATCGGCGTCGTCATGCTCGCCGCCTCCTTCGTCATGCTGCTGGTGATCAATCTCGCCCAGCGCTGGTCCCGCCGGTGGGCGGGCTGATGCCATCGGCAACCGCAAGGAGAGCAACATGACTTCGGCAGCAGGACCCAGGATTGCGATCATCGGCGCCGGTTTCAGCGGCTCGCTGCTGGCCGTGCAGTTGCTGAAGCGCGCGCTGCCCAACGGCCGCATCTATCTGATCGAGAAGAATGCCCAGTTCGGCGGCGGCCTCGCCTATTCCACCGGCAATGCCAACCATCTGCTGAATGTGCGCGCCAGCCGCATGAGCGCCTTCGTCGATGAGCCTGATCATTTCACGAATTGGCTGCGGCGGCGCGACAACAGCGCGAATGCATCGGCGACCGCCGGTTCCGTCGACAGCTTCGTGCCGCGCCAACTCTATGGCGCCTACATCCAGGATCTGCTGGGCGACGAGATCTGGCAGACCGGCCGCGGCCGCAACCTGCATTTGATTCCCGACGAAGCCACGGCGATCGAACCGGCCCCCGACGGGCTGGTCGTGGAGGTCGGCACCGGCCGGCGCTATGAGGTGGATGGCGCCGTGCTGGCGGTCGGCAATTTCCCTAACAAGAACGCCACGGCACATTATTTTGGTAATCCGTGGGACATCAGCGCGACGGCGGATCTGGATCCGCAGGCGTCGGTGCTGCTGATCGGCACCGGCTTGACCATGGTGGACAGCGTCATCTCCCTGCTGGACGCCGGCCATCGCGGCCGCATCTATGCCCTCTCCCGCCGCGGCCTGCTGCCGCGCCGCCATGGCGAAGCGCCGGGCCATGGCTCGGCCTGGCTGTCTGACGCCGATCTCGGCTCGGTCACCGATATCTTGCGTGCGGTGCGCCGGGAAGTGCGGACGGCAAATCACGAGGCGGTCTGGCGCTCGGTGGTGGATGCGCTCCGCCCCTACACGCAGCAGCTCTGGCAGGGCCTGTCGCCGGAGGAACGGCGCCGCTTCCTGCGCCATCTCCGCCCCTGGTGGGATGTGCATCGCCACCGCATGGCGCCTGCCGTCGCCGATGTCATCGAGCGCACGGTGCAGAGCGGACAGTTGACGCTGCTCGCGGGGCGCCTGCAGCAAATGAGCGCAACGGCGGATGGCGTCGAGATCGCGCTGCTGCGGCGCGGGCTGGAGTCGCCCGAGCATTTGCGCGTCGCCCGCGTGATCGATTGCTCGGGACCGCAATGCGACTACAGCGATATCGCCAGCCCCCTGGTCCGCAACCTGCTAGACCAAGGCTTGGCCCGGCCGGACCCGCTGCGCCTCGGCCTCGACGTCACACTGGAATCCGCCGTCATCGACCGCGACGGCAATGCATCGCCGCGGCTCTATGCGCTGGGGCCGGTGACCCGCGGCATTTTCTGGGAGATCACCAGCGTTCCTGATATCCGGGAGCAATGCTGGAAGGTGGCAGCGCAGCTCGGGCTGCGCCTGACCGTGCCGCAGATGGCGCGCGCCTAGGACAGATCATGACCGTCATGGAAGCGCATGTTGCGGAACTGCAATCGGCCGGCGGCAAGGAGCCGCCGGGCAGGTCCGCGCGCTCTTCGGCGGTCACGGAGCCCTTCGCCGTCCGCCTCCTGGTGGTCCTTATCGGCTTCGCCTTCATCGGCCTGTTCCTGGTGCTGCCGCTGGTCGCGGTGTTCGCGATGGCCTTGGAGAAAGGCGTTGCCGCCTATCTTTCCGCCATCACCGAATCCGATGCTCTCTCGGCCATCCGGCTGACTCTCACCGTCGCCGCTATCGCCGTGCCGCTCAACCTGATCTTCGGCATCGCCGCGGCCTGGGCCATCGCCAAGTTCGAGTTCGCCGGCAAGAGCCTGCTGACCACGCTGATCGATCTGCCTTTCTCCGTTTCGCCTGTCGTGTCGGGCCTGATCTATGTGCTGCTTTTCGGCGCCCATGGCTGGTTCGGGCCTTGGCTCAAGGCCCATGACATCCACATCATCTTCACCGTCTCCGGCCTGGTGCTGGCGACCATCTTCGTCACCTTTCCCTTCATCGCCCGCGAACTGATCCCGCTGATGCAGGAGCAGGGCACGGAAGACGAAGAGGCGGCGCTGGTGCTGGGGGCGAGCGGCTGGCAGACCTTCACCCGGGTCACCCTGCCCAACATCAAATGGGGCCTGCTTTATGGCGTGCTGCTCTGCAACGCCCGCGCCATGGGCGAATTCGGTGCGGTATCAGTGGTTTCCGGCCATATCCGCGGCCTCACCAATACCATGCCGCTGCATGTGGAGATTCTCTATAATGAGTACGACTTTGTCGGCGCCTTTGCCGTCGCGTCGCTGCTGGCCCTGCTGGCGCTGGTGACGCTGGCCGGCAAGAGCCTGCTGGAATGGCGCTTCGGCCGCGAACTCGCCGCGGCCCGTCATTGAGCGGACGAATGGGAACCGGGACCATGGCCTTCACGGTCGACAGCAGACGGATTTCCCTGGCGCCGAAATCGGCCGCCGGCGATGCATGGGACAACAACGAGGAGTCGGAGCACAGTATGGCGATCGAGCTGACGGGGATCGTCAAGAAGTTCGGCAATTTCACCGCCCTGGATGGGGTGTCGCTGGCGGCGCGGGACGGCGAGTTCCTGGCGCTGCTCGGCCCGTCGGGATCTGGCAAGACCACGCTGCTGCGCATTCTCGCCGGCCTGGACTGGCCGGACTCCGGCAGCCTGAAGCTGCAATCCCAGCCGGTGGACGTGATCCGCCCGAATGACAGCAATGTCGGCCTGGTGTTCCAGCACTACGCCCTGTTCCGGCACATGACGGTATTCGACAACGTCGCCTTCGGTCTCAGCGTCAAGCGCGGTCCGGAACGCATGTCCAAGAGCGAGATCCGCGAGCGGGTCCTGCGCCTGCTGCAGCTCGTGCAACTCGGCAATCTGCAGGACCGCTATCCGGCGCAGCTTTCCGGCGGCCAGCGGCAGCGGGTGGCGCTGGCCCGCGCGTTGGCGGTGGAGCCGAAGCTGCTGCTGCTGGACGAGCCGTTCGGCGCGCTGGACGCCAAGGTGCGCAAAGAGCTGCGCCGCTGGCTGCGCGGGCTGCATGACAGCATGGGCCTGACCAGCATCTTCGTCACCCACGACCAGGAAGAGGCGCTGGAGCTGGCCGACCGCGTTGTGGTGATGAGCCAGGGCAAGATCGAACAGATCGGCACGCCGGCGGAGATCTATGACCATCCGTCGTCGCCCTTCGTCTATCAGTTCATCGGCAACTCCAACCGCTTCGAATGCGAAGTCGCCCGCGGGCAGGTGTTCATCAGCGGGCAGTCCTTCGGCGGAACGGGGGATGTCTATCCCGACGGCCCGGCGCTGGCCTTCGTGCGGCCCCACGATCTGGAGATCCGCGCCGCCGGCAGCGGCTTCGGCATTCCCGCCACCGTGCGCCAGGTATTCACCGCCGGCAATCTGCTGCGGGTCGAGCTCGACGTGCAGGACGGCAAGCACATCGTCGAAGTGGAGCTGGATCGTTCCCGCAACATCGGCGACTTGAGCAGCGGCCGCGACGTGCTGCTGATGCCCCAGCGCATCAAGCTGTTCCCGCGTTCGGGTGCAGAGCTTCCGGCGGCAGTGCCGATCCGGCGGCTCACCCAGGCGGGCTAGCCGGGAACGGAAGGGTTCGCCTACCCTCGGCCGAGCGCGCGCTTCAGGTCGCTGAAGTTCACCGCGCCAATCAGGAAACCGACGCCGAAGAAGACCGCGACGCCGACAATGACCAGCGCCGCCAATGCCGACGCCTTGATCAGGAACGACGCCGCCAGCGCATCCTGCAGGCCATACTGTCCCGCCAGCAGGACGGCGCCCATCACCAGGCTGGCGAGCGCGATGCGCGGCGCGCTGCGGCGCAGCTTCGCATCGATCACCAGATTGCCCTGCCGGTGCAGCTTGTGGCCGAGCATGAGAATGTTCAGCCAGGAGGCGATCACCGTCGCCAGCGCGATGCCCGCATAGCCCATGACGAAGAACAGCGCCACGCTGAGGATCGTGTTCACGATCATGCTGATGATGGCGTAGCGGAATGGCGTCGCCGTATCCTCCCGCGCATAGAAGCCGGGCGTCAGCGCCTTGACCATGACGAAGGCCGGCAGCCCCGCGCTGTAGATTGCCAGCGCCACCGCTGTTGCCGCGCTGTCGGCAGCCGTGAACGCGCCGCGCTGGAACAGCACATCCATCACCGGCAGCGGGATCGCCATCAGCGCCACCGCCGAGGGCAAGGTCAGCAGCAACACATACTCGATGCCGCGGTTGAAGGAGGCCATGGCATCGCCGTCACGCCCGGCACGGAGATGCCGCGACAACTCCGGCAGCAGCACGACGCCGGCGGCCGAGCCGAACACCGCCAGCGGAAACTGATAGATGCGGTCGGCATAGGTGAGATAGGACACCGCCGCGTCCTGCCACGACGCGATCTGCGTGCCGATCACCAGATTGATCTGCATGACGCCGGAGCCGATGATGCCCGGCACCATCAGCTTCAGCAGCTTTTTCACATCGGGCGTCAATCGCGGCCGCGGGAAGCGTAGCGCCATGCCGGCCTTCTGGCAGGCGATCACCATCCACAGGAACTGCGCCACGCCCGCCACCGTCATCGCCCAGGCCAGCAGATGGGCCGGCATGCCGACGAACGGCTCGACGAACAGCAGCGCCAGGATCATCACTACATTCAGCAGGATCGGCGCCGCCGCCGCGTGCATGTACTGATGCAACGAATTCAGAATCCCGCCCTGCAGCGCCGTCAGCGACATGAACAGCAGATAGGGGAAGGTGATCTGGGTCAGCAGCACGCTGAGCGCGAACTTCTCGGGATTGTCCGCGTAGCCGCCGGCGAGGAGATACATCAGCCAGGGCATGCCTGCCTGGGCCACGAAGGTGAAGACCAGCAGCGCCGTGGTCATGACCGCGGCCACCCGCTCGGCGAACTGCCGCGCGGCTTCCCGCCCTTCGCCCTCGAGCCGCCGGGCGAACTGGGGCACGAAGGAGGCATTGAAGGCGCCTTCGGCGAACAGGCTGCGAAACAGGTTGGGGAAGCGCTGGGAGACGAAGAACGCGTCGGCGGCGTTGCCCGTGCCGATCGCCTGGGCGATCAGCACGTCGCGGATGAAGCCCAGCACGCGGCTGGCCATTGTCCAGCCGCCGACGGTGGCGATGTTTCGCAGCAGAGCCATGGGCTCAGACTGCGGGGTATTGTGGCGGGAATGCGGTCAAGCGCGGCCCGGAGGGTGACGATGGGATCAGCG
>DATKFM010000260.1:0-4414 GCA_035544395.1 Verrucomicrobiia bacterium | reverse complement strand
GGCAGAGAAAGGCTCATCCATCAGCAGTACATCGGCATTGACCGCCAATGCCCGGGCCAACCCGACCCGCTGGCGCATGCCGCCGGACAGTTCGTGCGGATACTTGTCCTCAAAGCCGGCGAGGCCGACTTCGCCGATGTAATGCCGCGCCGCTGTCTCGCGCTCCGATTTCGGCGTTCCCCGCAGTTCCAACCCGAACGCCACATTGCGCAGCACCGTGGCCCAGGGCAGCAGTGCGAAATCCTGGAACACGAAAGCGCGCTCCGGTCCCGGACCCGTCACTTTCCTGCCCGCCACGATCACCTCGCCGGCGCTCGGCTGCAGCAGCCCGGCGATGATCTTGAGCAGCGTGGTCTTGCCGCAGCCGCTGGGACCCAGCAGCGAAGTGAGCTTGCCCTGGGGAAACATCAGATCGATGTCGCGCAGCGCTTCGACGCCGCCGGAATAGACCTTGCCGATTCCCCGCACTTCCACGATGGCGGCGGCTTCATCGGCAAGTCCTGATGGCGGAGCCTTCATCTTCTGCAGCGTACCCATATCTATGCTTTCTTCAATTCCGGCCGGAACAGCGTGATTTCCAGCCGCTCCAGCAGCGCCAGGGTCAGCGCAGAGAACAGGATGATCGAAGCGATGGCCGCGTACATCTCCGCATAGTCGGCCACCGCGCGGTGATATGTGATGAGGTCGCCGATCCCCGTGGGCGTGATCAGCAGCTCAGCCAGCACGACGCCGATGAAGCCGGCCGCCACGCCCAGCCGCAGGCCGGCGAAGATCACCGGGCTGGCGTCGGGGATGATGATCTTGGCGATCTGCTGCGTCCGCGAGCCCTGGAACGAGCGGCACATATCCAGCAGCGACGGGTTCACGTTGCGCACGGCCTTGTAGCAATTGAGCACGATGACAGGCAGAGCCAGCAGCATCACCGACAGCGACTTCGCCAAGAGGCCGATGCCATAGACGAAAGTGACCAGCGGTATCAGCGCCGCCACCGGTGCCGCCTGCAGCACGATGAACACCGGAGCACCCAGCCACTCCGCACCCGGCCGCAGGCCCATCAGAACGCCGACGCCGATGCCGATGACGGCCGAGGCGATCACGCCGATCGCCAAGGGCTGCAGCGTCGACAAATAGGCGCGCGGCAGGCTCCCGTCGAAGATCATGATGAAGAAGGCGGTCGCCGTTTCCGAGAATGGCGGGAAGGCATAGTTGATGGGGATCTGCCCGGCGATTTCCCACGCACCGCAGAACAAGGCGACCGACAGCAATCGCCAGAGCCAGGCATAGTCCCGCTCTGCCGGTGCGTCCGCTGCGAAAGCAGCCGGGGCCGCGCGGACCCCGGCTTCGTCATCGAAACGTAAAGTCAACGGATCGCCCGGTGCCTACATGGTGCCAAGTTTTTCGAGCGCTCGATTCAGCGGCCCGAGATCCCAGAAGTCCTCGGTCTTCAGCGCCGCCGGATCGCCTTCGAGCTGCCCGGCCACGCTGTAGAAGCCGAAATCGTCCTTTGCGGCCGCTTCGCCGCCGCCATTGTTGGGGAACGCGCCGGAGGCCACGGACTCCTCGAAATAGGGAACCACTTCCGGCTCCAGGTCCGCCGGCAGATCGGCCAGCAGATTGTATTGCTTGCGCAGATCGGCGACGACAGCCGGATTGCCATTGATCTCGCGCCAGGTGGTGATCAGCGATTCCACCAGGATATCCACCGCCGCCTGCTCGCGGCCCAGGAACTCGGTATTGGCGTAGAGGGCTTCGTCACTGGCGTTCACGCCTTCCATCGGCAGCACGGCGAACTTGCCGGGCGCCTTCTCCTCGATCATGCGGCGGTTCGCGGCGTCGACGATGGTCGCCTTGACGTTGCCCTGCAGCAGTGCGCCGGCACGAACTTCGGCGCCTGCGACATAGCTAATGTTGCTGTAAGTGATGCCGTTGCGCTGGGCCATCAGCTTCATGATTGCCTCAGTACCGGAGCCACGGGAATGCACCGCGACCTCCTGCCCGTCCAGATCCTTCCACTCTTTATAGTATTCGACGTTCACGATCGGATAAAACCGCAGCGTGCTCAGCTGATAGAACATGCGGATCGGCGCCTTCACCTTTTGCAGCAGGGCATAAGGCGTGCCGACACCCACATCGGCTTCGCCGCTCACCACGGCTTGCGCGGCGATGTCCTCTTCCTTGAAGAAGGTGACGTCGATGGCGACGCCCTTCTCCTTCGCCCGCTCGATGGCGATCAGGAAGTTGAGCGACTCGACGCTGGCGATATCGCCGAAAGCGATGCGGATCTTGTTCTCAGCCGCGTGCCCCGGCGACAGCGACAGCGTGGCGGCAATCAACGCGGCGCCGGCAACGCCGGCAAGACGACGTAGTATTTTGGCCATTGGACCCTCCCGAGCCTGTGTTGCGAATGCGCCCGGCCTTTGCGGCCTTTTTGCAATCATTACGAGATTGGTTTAACTTGGTTAGGATTGGGCGTCAATGTAAGCTTGACCTGCCTGCGTTTCGTGTGCATATCATAAAACCAATCTTATAATTGGTTGACTACATGGCCCCAAGATCAGCAAGCGTCCAAATCGAAAATGACATCGGGGAAAGCGCCAGCGCCCTCTCCCAACTGCGCGCCTATCTGGCGCGCACCACGCTCGCGGCGGACAGCCGTTTGCCGCCGGAGCGTGCGCTGTCGCAGGCGCTCGGCGTCACGCGCGCCGAGCTGCGCAAAGCGCTGTCAGTCCTGGAGTCCGAGGGCCAGCTCTGGCGCCATGTGGGCAAGGGCACCTTCCTCGGCAACCGCCCCCTCGATACGCTCGCCGATATCGCCGCTATTTCCCATCGCACCAATCCTGCGGAAGTGATGCGGACGCGCCTGCTGCTGGAACCGGAAGTGGCGCGGCTCGCGGCTCTGAACGCCTCGCCGGCGCAGATCGCGGAGATGCAGACCTGCCTGAAGAAAAGCCGTGAGGCCGGAAGCTGGCGTCAGTATGAAGCGTGGGACAACCGCTTGCACCGCGTCATCGCCGAGGCGACGCAGAACAACCTACTGCTCTCCCTGCTCGACACCCTGAATGCCGTGCGCCGCGCCGTCGCCTGGAGCCGGCCGCGCAAGAATCCTGTCAAGCCCGACCCTGATCATCACAGTTTCGCCGAGCATGAAGCCATCGTCGGCGCCATTGCCGAACGGGACATGGGCCGCGCCGCCGCGGGCATGCGCAATCATCTGGAGTCAGTGGAGCGCAATTTGCTGAAGGCAAGCTTCAACGGCGGCTGAACGTCCCTACCCCGGATACCAGATCTTACGCGGATCGTTCGCCGCGCGGACATAGTTGTAGGACGCATCCACCAGCTTCTTCAGGTCATAGCTCGGGCGCCAGCCGAGGCGATATCTCGCCTTCGCATTGTCCAGCCAGGTGCTGTAAAACTCCGTCGGCACTTCCACCGACGGCAGACCGCGCGTCGCCTTGAGATGGGTGGCGACGGCGCCATAGTCCAACGGTTCGTCCATGCAGATGTTGAAGGTCTGCTGTCGCGCGCCCGGATGATCGAGGGATTTCAGGATGGCGTCGACCAGGTCGTCCACATGGACGAAGTTGCGCCGCATCGGCGATCCGTCGGCATCCAGCATCACCGGCACCGTGCCGGCCTTCTGATAGCCAGCCGCGCGCTCCTTGCCGACGAGGTCGATCCAGCGCGGCCCGCCGAACACATCCTCGCCGAACGACATCGTGTATTTGAAGTCGTCCTTCTCCATGATCCAGGGTGCCCGCAGGCAGCAGCCGGTGAAGTCGTACTGGATGTAGTACTGCTCAAGCATCACCTCCTCGAGCACCTTGGACAACGCGTAACAGCCGGGATAGGCGCTGTGGCGATCGGCCTCAGTCACCGGCGCAGGCCGGCGGTAGAAGAAATGTCCCATGCCGGCGTCGCCGCCGATCAGGACAAATTGCCGGAACGGTTTGCTCTCCCGCGCCGCCTCCAGCAGCCAGAAGAGGCCTTTCACCGTCACGTCCATGACGTCTTCGGGCGTCTCCTTGCATGTGGCGAGATGGAGCACGTGGCTCACCCCATCCATCGCCCGCGCCACCAGTGCGCGATCGGCGATGCTGCCCTTCACCACCTCGACCCGCGAAGTCTCCGGCAGCGTGCGGTTATGGCAGAGCGCGCGGATGCGGTCCTTGCTATGGGCGGCATCGCCGAGCAGGCGATGCATGAACGCCTGTCCCACCTTGCCAGTGGCGCCGGTGACGAGAATGAGACGGCCGGCCATGATGAAAATCTCCGTTATTTGTCTGACAAATCCTCAGACAATGTTAGCGGAGGTCTTCGGCGGCGGGCAAGCCCGCACCGGCAGGTTACTTCGGAAACATATGCCAGTAAGGCTGGGCTTCCTTGAGTGCCCGCGCGAAGGACGGCCGCGCTTTCA
>DATKFM010000259.1:0-5071 GCA_035544395.1 Verrucomicrobiia bacterium | reverse complement strand
GAGATGGCCGCCCGAGGGAAAACACGCCAATACCACGGCATTCGTAGTGACCTCCGGCTGCGATGTTGCTGCAAATCAAAAGAGACATAGGCGGAATTCTCGGCGCTGTCGGCTCGCTCATCCTGGGCATCAGCCTGATCCAGCTCGCCAACGGCTATATCGGCACGTTGATCGGTGTCCGGCTCGCGCTTGCCCATATCGATCCGGTCGTGGTGGGCTTCGTCACGGCGGCCTACTTCGTCGGCTATGTGGCCGGCGCCGAACTATGCAATCGCCTGATCGAACGGACCGGCCATATCCGCGCGTTTTCCGCCTTCTCGGCGCTCGTCACCGCGGCCCTGCTGGGACATGCGCTCTATTTCGACCCCATCCTGTGGGCGGTGCTTCGGGCATTCATGGGGTTCGGTTGTGCCGGCCTCTTCGTCGCCACCGAAAGCTGGCTCAGCGCCAAGTCGAATCCGGCGACCCGCGGCACGATGTTCGCGATCTACATGGTCGCCACCTATGCCACTTTTGCCGGCGGCCAGTTCATGCTCAATCTCGCGGCGCCGACCGGGTTTTTCCTGTTCGCCTTCGCGGCGATTCTGTTTTGCATTGCCCTCATGCTGATAGCGATTACCCGGGCGGCACAGCCGGTGCCTGTCCCGAGCAACCGGCTGAAGTTCGGTGAGCTGTCCGCCGCCGCGCCGGTCGCCGTCGCCGGCTGCTTCGCGGGCGGCCTGGTCACCGGCGCGTTCTATGCGCTGGTGCCGGTCTACGCCCAGTCGAGCGGCCACTCGATGCTGGTGATCACTTCCTACATGGCGCTCGCGATTACGGGCGGCCTCATCATGCAGATCCCCATCGGCAAGCTGTCCGACGCGACCGACCGCCGTCTCGTCGCGGCCTTGGTGGCGTTTGCCTTCGCCGCCCTGGCGCTGGCGGTCGTGCCGGCCAAGGCCACGCCCTGGTTTCCGGCCGTGTGGCTGCTCCTCGGCGGCTTCATGTCGGTGATCTATCCCGTCTGCGTCGCCCACGCGAACGACCGCATGCCGGTGGAGCGCGCGGTTTCCGTCAGCGGCCGCCTGATTCTGATCTCCGGCGTCGGCTCCGCGATCGGGCCGATCCTCGGCGGCTCGGCGATGTCGGCTTTCGGTGCTCGCGGCCTGCTTTACTATCTGGCGGCCGTGGCAACGCTTTTCGCGCTCTTTGCGCTGACGCGGGGGCTCGGCGTCCGCCCGCCGCGGTTCAAGCGGCCGAGGCCCTTCCAACTGCTGCCGCCCATCTTTGCCCAACAACTTGCGCACGCACCCCAGGAGCGGCGGCCGTGATGAATGGAAGTTGAGTTTGATCGCGTTACGATCGAACTCAATTCCAGCGGGGCTGAAGAATGATTGCGCCGAGGATGAACAAGCCGAACAAGAGTCCGGGAATCGCCAGGATCAGCAATACGACCCTGGCAAGATGCAAGTGACCCTTTGATCTGAGCAACAGGCCGCCGCAGAGAACCGCCGCGAGGCCGCCGAGGATCGCCAGCCACAGCGCCATGTTGAACGAACTGACCGACCCGTCGCTCAATCCGGCGAAGAAGAAAAACAGGACGATCAATGCGACCGCGACATCGATGCTGAAGAGCGTCCAAAAGAGCTTCACGCGGCGCAGACTAATGGTTTGAATGAAGGACGCAAGGTTCGGCGAGGAATCTCTGCCCACCGCTCCATCGGCCAAGAGCGCCAGGCTTCAGGTGGCCGGCTGTCCGCCATGGAGATACGCCGACAAATGGGCGCTGAGATCGCGCGCATCCGCGCCGGCGCCGTCGATCAGGGCGGACTTGCGGCGGCGCAGGAACTGCAGCCCCATCACATACAGGCCCGGCGAGCACACGACTCCCCCGTCATGGCGAATCCGCCCCTTGCGATCGAGGACCGGCAGATCGAGCCAGGAGTAGTCGGGGCGAAAACCGGTTGCCCAGATGATGGTCTTGATGCCGCTTTGGACGAGATCCAGCACAAGCGGCGGCGCTTCCTCGATCTCGGTGGGAGGCAAGCGGTGCGGCGGATCGACCGTGCGGTCGATGCCACTCGCCGCCGCCCAAGCGTCGATGGCGTCGAGCAGCCGGCCCATCTTGAGATCCGATAGCGCGCACATGTTGCGCAGCGAGCCCGAGAACTGAATCTTGCCGTCATTGAAGCCGGCGAGCCGGCCGACCAGCTTCACGCCCAGGGCGGTCAGGGCGTTGAGGTCCAGGGTCGCACGCTCCGGCGACCCGGCCAGCTGGAACGACGGCACCTGCCGCGCCCGATCGATGTCGGGGATCGCGTCGTACCGCTCGTCGAGGATGCCGGCCGCGTCCATCCACCATTCGATGTCCTTGCCCCGGTAGAGGCGCGGGGCGCGGATATGCTCGCCGACGGCCAGGGTCACCGGCCGGCCGGAGCGGTGGATCTCGGCGGCGATCTGGGTTCCCGTCGCCGACGCGCCGACGACAAGAACGCCGCCGTCCGGCAGGTGACTGGGGTTGCGATAGCGCGGCGGCGTCAGCGTCGTGATGTCGGGCGGCAGTGCGGCGGCAAGAGACGGAATCTGCGGAATGTTGCAGGCCCCTGTCGCAAGTACCGCGGTGCGGCACTGCCAGTCGCCGCGGTCCGTGGCCACCAGGTAGCCATCCTCGGCGCGACGCACCGCCGTGACGGTCGTATTCGTCTGCACCGGAGCCGCGATGACTTGAGCGTAGCGGCCGAGGAAGTCGATGACCTCCGGCACCGTGCGGTAGCCGTCGGGATCGTCGCCCTCATAGCCGAAGCCCGGCAGTCGGCTCTGCCAATTGGGCGTGAGCAGCCGCAGCGAGTCCCAACGCTCGGTGCGCCAGGAGTTCGCCACCTCGCCGCGCTCGAGCACGACATGGTCGATCGAGCGTTCGGCAAGGCAGCGGCTCATGGCGAGCCCGGCGTGACCCGCGCCAATGACGACGGTCGTTATTCTCCGAACGATAGGACTCCCGCCGCGGCCAGCACCGCTTGGCTACTTTATCTCGACCGTGACGTTCGTCGGATTGGTGATGATGTCATAGACCGCCGAGCGCTTCTGCGATTGCGCGACCAGGGCCTTGATCTCGTCCTTGCTGGCGTCGGCGTCAATGTCGTAGGTGACCTTGATGCCGCTGAACCCGTTGCGGACGTCGCCGTCGATGCCGAGGATGCCCTGCAGGTCCATCGCGCCTTCGATGGTGGCCGAAACCTTCCGAAGCTGGATGCCGCGATGCTGCGCGACGGCGGCAATGCCGGCGGTCAGGCAGCTTCCCAAGGCAACGAGCACGAATTCCACCGGCGTCGCGCCGTAGTCTTCGGAGGCAAACACCTCCGGATGGTCGGCATCGAAGCTGAAGGTCGTCTTGTGCTTCTGCTCTTCGCCGAGACCGAAGAAACTTTTGACGGTCGAGTGGCTGTGGGTGCCTTTCTTCCAGGTGCAGTTGGCGCGCCACTTGAACTGTGCCGCTGCCGGAGCGTCGGTCAGGGCTGCACGGGCATCGATCAGGGCTTTGACGTTGACGCCATTGTCGACTTGCGCGGTTACGGACATGCTTCCTCTCTCTCCTCACGATTGCGCCGCTAGGGATCGGCGCGAGTTTTCATTGTTGCGGGGGCATCAGCCTATAGCCCGCTGTTTTCCCAATCAACGATGTTGTGCGGCGCCCAGCGTAAAGGCGCGTCACAAGCTGATCAAAAGACCATCAAAATACCAAAACCGCCGGCTTTCAAGGGCAGCCGGCAGCCACTCAAATCGGCTGATTGAGACGGGGCTTCCAGAAGGGCCGGAACAGTTCAATCTTGGGGCAGCGGTTCATCACCACTTTGATCCCTGCATCCTCGGCTAGCTGCGCCGCTTCGTCATTGCGCACGCCAATCTGCATCCAGAGGACCTTGGCGCCGATCCTGACTGCCTCCTTGGCGATATCCAAGGCGGCCTCGGAAGTACGGAATACCTGGACCATGTCGACCGGCTTCCCGATCGCGGAGAGCGACTCGTAGACCTTGAGGCCGCGGATCTCCTTGCCGGCTTCCATAGGATTGACCGGGATCATCTCGTAGCCGGTCTCGTGCAACACGCGCATCACCCCATAGCTGAACCTGGTCGGGTCCGAGCTGGCGCCGACCACCGCGATGGATTTGACCTCCTTCAGGATCGTGGCCAGGTAGTCGGCCGGGTAATCCTCGTCGTGATTCATGTGGGCAGCAGCGGTCATGGCACGTCCCTCCGGGGGCGCGCGGTTTCCGGCTTCAGCTCGTGTGGCGCGAGCGGGTCGGCGAAGGGATTTCGATAAAGCTTGTCATGGCTCTCCACGCCGACATCAAGAATGCAATCGCCGAGCGGGCGGGCCACGCACAGCAGAACATAGCCATGGGACAGCTGCCGGCCATTGAGCGCGACTCCATCCCGCTGGTCCACTTCGCCCGCGAGCAGCTTGGCCGCGCAGGAGATGCAACCGCCATAGCGGCAACCATAGGGCAGCGAGACCCCGGCCGCCTCCAGCGTAATAAGCAGCGGCTTGGCGCGGTCCACGCGATAGGTTGCGCCCGCCCGGTTCGCCAGGGTTATCGTGACGGCCCGTTCGCTCACAGCCAGATGTCCGAGGTGCAGTCGCCGCCCGGATAGCGGGTCTCATGGCAGCGGGCGGGTCCGTTCGGCTCCTTGCCAAAGTCGACGAAGAAGTCCTTGTCGATCGCCATGCCGCCCGCCTCGGGGTTGCAGTTGACCATCACCATGCAGCCGCCGTTCTCGCGGATCTCCGGATAGAACTGATTGTCCCAGGTGGAAAACAGCGAAGTCGTGACATAGAGCCGCTTGCCGTCGAGCGAGAGCTGGATCATCTGCGGTCCGCCGGTGATCTTGTGGCCGTTGACGACGGGAGCTTTGCCGAGCAAGCCGCCCATCCAGACCTGACCGGTCAGCTTGGGGTTGTGAGGATCGGTGATGTCGTACTGCCTGATATCGCCGTGCAGCCAGTTGCAGAAGTAGAGAAAGCGGTCGTCCATTGAGATCAAGATGACGCTGATCACCCCCGGGATCGGAATCGGCCATTCCGGGTGGCGCT
>DATKFM010000258.1:0-4154 GCA_035544395.1 Verrucomicrobiia bacterium | reverse complement strand
CGACCGTCGTGGACCGCATCGGCGCGGACTGCGAGCCCGCGCTCTGCACGGTGCTGTTCATGGCCGGTGCCGGCGGCAGCCTGCGGGCGGGCGTGACGGAGAATCCCGTGCGTCTCACGCGCTCCGTGCGGGATGCGCTGACGCGCGTCACCTCTGGTGGAGCGCCGGTCTATGTCTGGCCCGGCGGCGGCATCACTTACATGGTCGACGTGACGACGATGCCCGACAATTCCTTCGGCTATGTGCCGACGCCGGCCATCGTCGGACCGATTGAATTCACCATGAGCCGCGCGGACTATCTGGCACTGGGCGGCCATGGCGATTTCATCCGGCCGGTGGAGTCGATCCGCGATCTCAAGCGGGTGAAGACGATCCCGTGGACGCCAGCCCATCCCTGGCCCCTCACGCCGCAACTGGGGGCCGCGCGATGAATCCCCTCGCCGTTCTCCTGCCCGACGGCCGCCGGCTGCACCTGCAGCATGGACCGATTGACCTGATCGTCGAGGCCTGGGGCGACGCCCGCGAAGTCGCCGCGGCCTACCGGCAGGCAACGACGGCCTTCGCCGATGTGCTGCCAGGTCTTGTGAAAGAGCTGCCCCAACTGCGCACTCCCCTCCGCCGCGAAGCGGGAGAGGATCAGGGAGGCAGCCTGCGCGGCCCGATCGCCCACCGCATGCGGGCAGCATGCGAACCCTACGCGGAGGGATTCATCACGCCAATGGCGGCCGTCGCCGGGGCGGTCGCCGATCACGTGCTGGCGGCGATGCTGGCGGGGCGCGATCTGGGCAAGGCGTATGTCAATGACGGCGGCGATATCGCGTTTCACCTGTCCCCCGGAGAAAAGCTGAGCTGCGGCGTGGTCGGCAATCTGCGTGCGCCGGCGCTCGACGGCACGGTGATGCTGACCTCGGATATGCCCGTGCGCGGCATCGCCACCTCGGGGGCGGCGACGAAAGGCTCCGGCGGCCGCAGTTTTTCCTTCGGCATCGCCGATGCCGTCACTGTGCTGGCGGCAGCCGCGGCCGATGCCGACGCGGCGGCGACGATCATCGCCAATGAAGTCGACCTGCCCGGCCATCCGGCGATCCGCCGCGTGCCCGCCAGCGAGATCGATCCCGATAGCGATCTCGGCGACCGGCTGGTCACTTTGAATGTCGGCAGGCTGTTCGAGTCCGATATCCGTGCCGCGCTGCAGGCCGGCATGGCGAAGGCCGAAGAGCTGCGCCGGGCCGGGCTGATATTCGGCGCCGTGCTGCTGCTGCGCGGCCACAACAAGATCTGCAGCAACGACATCCGCCTGTTGCGCGCCGCCTAGGGGTTGTTCATGCCGAAAGTCGAAGTCCGCAAATTCGCCACCGTCGTCGAGGAAATTATCCATGAAGGCGGGCCACCGGCAGCCAAGCCGTTCAAGCAAGGCGCCTGCCTCGCCGTGATCCGCAATCCCTTTGCCGGCCGCTACGAGCCCGACATCCAGCCCTTCATGAAGGATCTGGAACCGCTGGGCGCGGAGATGGCCAAGCGCCTGATTTCAGCCATGGGCGTGAAGCCGAAGGAGATCGAGGCCTACGGCAAGGGTGCCATCGTCGGCACGGCGGGCGAGATCGAGCATGGCGCGCTGTGGCATGCCCCCGGTGGCTATGGCATGCGCGACGTGCTGGGCGGCACCAAGGCGATCGTGCCTTCGACCAAGAAGGTCGGCGGCGCCGGCGCGCGTCTGGACGTGCCGCTGGCCCATATCAACGCCGCCTATGTGCGCAGCCATTTCGGCGCCATGGAAGTGGGGCTGCCCGATGCGCCGCGGGAGGACGAGATCGTGTTCATCCTGACCATGAGCACGGGCGCCCGCGTCCATGATCGCGCCGGCGGGCTCAAGGCCAGCGAGATCAAGGGGGAGGATGGGCTCCGATGAGCGCAAAGATTCGCAAGATCATCGTCAGCGTCGAGGAGACGCAGCAGGAAATGGGCAAGCCGGTGTCGCCGCCGACGCGCAAGGCCACCGCCGTCGCCGTCATCGAGAATCCTTATGCCGGGCAATTCGTGGCCGAGCTGAAGCCGCTGATGGATATCGGCGAGGAGCTGGGCGCGCTGCTGACCAAGCGCTGCGTCGAGGCGCTGGGCATTTCCGGCGGCAAGGCGGAAAGCTATGGCAAGGCGGCGATCGTCGGCGAGAACGGCGAGCTGGAACATGCGGCGGCGATCCTCCATCCCCAGATGGGCAAGCCGGTGCGCGCCGTGCTGGAGAAGGGCGCCGCGCTGATCCCCTCGGCGAAGAAGCGCGGCGGGCCGGGCACGCCTGTCGATGTGCCGCTCGGCCACAAGGATGCGGCCTTCGTACGCAGCCATTTCGATGCGGTCGAAGTGCGGGTCGCCGATGCGCCGCGGGCCAATGAGATCCTGGTCGCCATTGCCGTCACCGACAGCGGACGGCCGCTGCCGCGGGTCGGCGGATTGCAGAAGCATGAGATCAAGGGCGAAGACGGTCTCCGCTGAGCCGGAAGCTCCGGCCGGCAACATGACGGCAGCAAGGCCGCGGCGGAGCAATGGCGCGGCCGATTACCGGCTCGAGGAGCAGGTCGGCTTCATCCTGCGGCGCGCCAGCCAGCGCCATGTGGCAATCTTCGCCCGGCATATCGACAAGGAAATCACGCCGACCCGCTGGGCCGCGCTGGCGAAGCTCTATGAGGGCGGGCCTACATCGCAGAACCTTTTGGGCCGGCGCACGGCCATGGATGGGGCGACCATCAAAGGCGTGGTCGACCGGCTGATGAGGCTGCATCTGATCGAGACCCGCGCCGATCCCGGCGACGGGCGGCGGCGCGTCGTGGCTCTCACGGAGAAAGGCCGGCAGGTGGTGGAGAAATCCCTCGCCCATGCCAGCGCCATCACCCGCAAGACCCTGTCGCCGCTGTCCGCCGATGAGCAGAAGCATTTTCTGACTCTGTTACACCGGCTGGCGTGAATTTGCCGCTATCTCCGGCGCCCAGGATTGTCATCCGGGGACCGTCACCTCTGCGACGGAGCCCGGGACCCGTGCACATGGAACTCGTCAAGTTAAATTGACAACGGCTCGGTGTTCATGGGTCCCTGACAATCGCGCGGGCGCGCGATCTCCGGGATGACAAATTGTGGTGCAGGAATCAGTCGGACCGACTCACACTCTAGTGTTTCCGCGCCTGTACCAGATTGGCGTAGATGGTGGTCTCGCCGAGGGCTCGGCAGGCTTCGAGCCGGTGCAGGCCACTGACCAGTACATAGCGCTCCTTGTCGGCGCGGACGAGGATCGGCTCCTGCTGGCCGTTCTCGGCGATGCTCATGGCGAGCTCCTCCACCTTCTTCGGATCGATCGGCTTGCGCAGTGCGGCCGGCACATAGATCTGCGCGATCTTGATCGCCGTCGCTTTCATCAATAGCTGGTCACGCATCGTCAGCTTCCCACCACTTCAGGCACCTTGGTCGCCGGTGGAGTATTGCGGCTGCGTTGCGTCCTTACGATGCCGTCGATGATGGTCATGCCGACGCCGGGGATATCGCCCATGCAAACGCTCTCCAGCAGATCCTTGCCGGCGGTGTGCTGGGCCTTGTCCATGATGACGAAATCGGCGACGCGGCCCGATTCGATCAGGCCGCAATCCAGTTTCCGCTGGCGGGCGGTGTTGCCGGTAGCGAAGCAGAAGGCGATTTCCGCCGGCACGTCCCCGAGAGCGCTGAGCATGGCGATCATGCGCAGGATACCCAGGGGCTGCACGCCCGAGCCCGCCGGCGAATCCGTGCCGAGGATGACGCGGTCGAGCTGCTTGATTTCATCGGCGGTGCGCAGCGCATAGAGCGCCGCCGCTTCGTTGCCGTTATGCACGATCTCGATGGCGCGGCCGCATTGCTCGCAGAGGCAGCGGATCTGATCCAGCGGCAGGGCGGTGTGGCCGCCATTGATATGGCCGATGACGTCGGCGTCGGCCTCCAGCACCACATCCTTGTCGATCAGGCCGGAGCCGGGGATCGACGGGCCGCCGGTATGGATCGTGCTCTGGATGCCATATTTGCGCGCCCAGGCCACCATCCGTTTGGCTTCGTCGCCGGCCTTGACGCTGCCGAGGCCGACTTCGCCCAACAGCTTCACGCCGGCCGCGGCCATCTCCTTGAAGTCCTCCTCCACC
>DATKFM010000257.1:0-7333 GCA_035544395.1 Verrucomicrobiia bacterium | reverse complement strand
TCGGCCAGCTCTTCCGGCCCCATATCGCCGGCCGGCGTATTGATGAGATCGCGCACCAGGAATATTCCGTCCGCGGCCCGCGCCACGGCGCCGCGGTCCGCCGCCTTCGGCCACACCAGATGCGGGCACTTGCGGGTCGATTTCTTGTAGCGCGTGAAACTGTAGCCCGCGAGCGCCCAGCCCAGGGCCGCGCGCGTCGCGGCATCGGGCAAAAGTTCGGCTTCGATGCGATAGACGCCTTCCGGCAGTGCCTGGCGCAGCGCGGCATAGGACCAGATATCGCGCTCGCCCTCGATCCCCAGGAGAATGACGCTGGGCTTGCCGTTCTTGTCCGGCAGCCAGATCACCGATCCCGGCTTGGCGCGGAAATCACCGAGCGCCAGCCATTTCTTCGCGGCCGCGCCGACTCGCGCCGGATTCTTCGTCAGGAATCGCGGCAAATCCTTCGCGGTCACGGGGTACACGCGGACGGCCGCCGGGCCGCCGCGATCGACGAAATGAACACGCAAGCTCCCGCACACTCCCCTCAATTGCCGCCGGCCGCGTTCCCAACGGCGCAAACGCCGAAAATTCTGGCGACCGATGAACCGTGTTTCCCCTCGTTGGCAGCATGACCGGAAAATGACAGAAAGCAAAGTGCAAAGCGGGACGCGGCGTAGCCACCCTGCCACGGTCTCTGCTAGCTTGGCGGACTTGGCGAATCGCAGAAATTTCGAACTGGGAAAATCATGAGCGAGTCGACGCTCTATATCGGAAACAAAAACTATTCTTCCTGGTCGTTGCGGCCATGGTTGGCGTTGAAACAAGCTGGCGCCGAGTTCACGGAAGTGATGATACCGCTCGATCGGCCGGAGACGATGGACCTGCTGCAACGCCACACGCCCGCGCGCAGGGTGCCGACATTGACGAACAGCAAATTCACCTTGTGGGAATCGCTGTCGATCTGCGAATACGCCGCGGAATTGTTTCCAGCAGCCCGGCTATGGCCGCAGGATCGGGACGTGCGCGCGGTGGCGCGTTCGGTCGCCAATGAAATGCATGCTGCATTCGTCACGCTGCGGACCTGGCTGCCGATGGATATCCGCAGCCGCCTCAAGATCCCGGGCCGCACGGAAAAGGCGGCCGACGACATCGCACGCGTGACCCAAATCTGGCGCGACTGCCGGGAGAAGTATGGTGCCACGGGCGCCAACGGTCCTGGGCCGTTCCTGTTCGGCGGCTTCACCATCGCCGATGCGATGTTCGCGCCGGTGACCACGCGCTTCATCACCTATGGAGTGCCGCTGGATAGTGTCTGCGCCGGCTATGTCGAGGCCGTCACCGCCCTGCCGGCCATGCAATCATGGATCGCCGCCGCCAAGGCCGAGCCCTGGACGATCATCTACGATGTCAACAAGTGACATCGGCGGCCTCGCGGCGGATGGCGACGGCGCGCGCCAGGCCAGCCGCCGTGCCGCCGGCTCTCGGCAACTAATCTGGCCGACGCTGATTTGGTTGGCGATGGCCGTGCCGGCGCTGTTGGCGCGGCCGCCGCTGGTGTCGGTGGAATCGCCGATGCACGCGGCGCTGTGGTGGCTCTGGCAGAATCAGGAGAGCGTCCCATATCTGCCGGCGGCGCGTGGAGAACTGCCACCGCTATTCACGACCCTGGTGCTGACGGCTTGGCGCTTGTTCGGTGTCGAGGATTTCTGGGCCCGGCTGCTGCCGGGACTTTTTCTGCTCGCAGCCATCTGGATGACACGGCCGCTGGCGCGGCTGATCTGGGGCGAAGACGGGGATGTTCCCCGATATGCGCCGTTCATTCTAGCCGGCAGCGGCGGCATCGCGGCCTATGCCGTCATGACACTGCCCGAGCTCTGTTTCCTGCCTTTCCATGTGCTGGCGCTCTGCGGCATGGCGCAGGCCTGGCGCGAGGGGAAGCGGCGCGGCTGGATCATCGCCGGCGGCTCCATCGGGCTGGGCATCGCTGCCGCTGGCCCGGTCGCGCTGGTGACGCTGTTGCCGATCGCCGTTCTTTTGCCCTGGATTGCGCCAAGCCCATGGACGGCGCAGCGGATTCGCTGGTTTGCCGGCTGCGCTCTGGCACTGGCGATCGCCGCCGCCATCGTCGCCGTCATTTACGCTGTCGTCGGCGGCGATACTGGCTTTCGTAACAGCTGGCTGTGGCGTCTTCCCGCCTACACGCCCATCGATCGGGTCGGGGTGACGCGGCCGTTCTACTGGTACGCAATCGTCCTGCCGCTGGCGCTCTATCCCTGGCTCTGGTGGCGGGTTCTGTGGCGCGCCTCCCGGCGCGGGCGCGCACTGTTCAATCAGCCCGCGGGCCGCTTTTGCCTGCTCGCTGCCGCCAGCGGCGCTATCGTGGGAATCGCCATCGGCTCGCCATCCTTTGGTGTCCTTCCCGTGCTGTCGCCCTTAGCCGTGCTCGCGGCGCGGATTCTGGCAAGCCATGCCGGCCGGGCGAAGGATTTCCACGCCGCGATTCCCGGCCTGACCGCGCTATTCGTCTGCCTGTTCTTCTTCCTGCTGAACATCGTGCCGGTGGCGCATCTCAACGCACTGTGGCAGGACCTCTTCGCCGAGGACTTGCCGCTCTGGCTCGGTGGCATCAGCCTGGGATCGGGCATGCTGCTGTTGCTCGGCAGCTACGTCCTGACCTTGCTGACGTTGCAAAGCCTGCAGGCCCGGCTTCTGCAGGTGGCGCTGCTGCCGGTGCTGCTATCGGCGGCGGTCAATCTGGAATTCAGCACCACCCTGCGCAGCTATTTCGATCTGGAGCCCATCGCCGGTCAAATTCGCCAGTTGGAAGAGAGGGGCGTGCCGGTGGCGATTGCCGGCGGATATGATGGCGCGTTCGATTTCGCCGGCCGTCTGCCGCGGCCGCCGGCCGTGCTGGCCGATCAGGCTGCGGCGCTCGCCTGGGCGAAGGCAAATCCGCAGGGAATCGTCATTTCATTCTTCCAAGGCGGCATTCTGCGGCTGCCGAAGCGGCCGCTGTTTCTGGGCAATGCGGATGAATATCGCGTCGCTGTATGGCCAGCGGAAACGGTCGTCGAAACGAGAGGTGAGGTGTTGGCGCCGCGCTTTTGACTTGCGGCCTGCTACCAGGTCCGCACCGGCCCGACATCCACATGGACGAAAGCGGGCTTCGGATAATAGCCGACCCCGCCGCGCCGGAGCGAAAGGGCCGCCTTGCGCAATTGCCGGAGATCCCGATCCGGCAGCCGGATATCGATGGCCATGCCGCGCAGATGGAAACTCTTGCGCGCCACGCCGTGACTTTCCGCGGCGAGCTGGGCATTCGTCGCCGGAGAGCGATAGCCCGAAATCACTTCGAACGGCGCCTTGCTGCGCATCTTCAGCTTGAGATCGTAGAGCAGGTCCACCAACTGCGGATCGATGGCATGCACGTCGCCGGTGCGAAAATCCCGCAGGTTCTGATCGATCTCCGCGAGAGCCTCCGGGATGTAGTGCCCGTTGGCCCAATAGGTGGATTTCAGATTCTCGCCGGTGTGCAGATTGGCAAGACTGATCGACCGCTTGCCCCCGGTGATTGTCGCCGCCACTGCGGTCGACGGCAGGAAAAGGCAAAGCGCCCCCAGTCCCAACCGCAATGCCGCACGCCGATCAATGGTCGACTTATCGACCGTCCGCTGATTCATGGCCCCTCCTGAATCCGCGGGCACTTGCGAAAAACGTTCGCTTGGCCCCCTGACAAAATCTCGCCGCAATTCCAAACATGAAAGCGCGGCAACCTTAACGGATAGTAAACGCTATCGAGAATTTCGCGCCTGAATCGGCGCTGGGGTTATGTTTACGATGGTTAACGACTTGCAGACCTAAAGACCGGGGAGAGGACCGTCAAGGAAAAATCCCGGGGCTATCGATCTGTGGATAACAATTGCCACAAACGAAAATGGGGCGCCGTCGCGCCCCATTTCCCACAAACGATAGGCTACCGGATTTAAGCGGCCATCGATTGAGACTTTTGCGACCAGTTGCCGTTGACGAACATGTTTCCGAGCGCGTCGAGCACCAGTTCGGGGCTGAAGGTCGTGGGAATACCCAGATATTTGCAGGCCGCGATCACCTGATCGACGACGAAGCGGGGCTGATAGCAGGCGAGCTGGAAACCGTTGTTCGTCTGCAGTTCTTCGATGACGATCGAAGGCACGTCATCCGGCAGCTCCACGCCGCGCTGCTGCGCAATCAGGCGGAAGATGCGGCGATATTCTTCGCGAGTCGGCGCCTTGATCTCCAGCTTGTAGGGAATACGGCGGAGGAAGGCGGGATCCATCAGATCCGACGGCTCGAGGTTGGTCGAGAAGATCACAATCTCGTCGAACGGAATCATGAAGGTCTTGCCGGTATGCAGCTTCATGAAGTCGACGCGGCTTTCCAGCGGCACGATCCAGCGGTTGAGCAGCTGGGCCGGGCTGACGAGCTGACGGCCGAAGTCGTCGATCAGGAAGGTGCCGCCCAGCGCCTTGATGTGCAGCGGCGCTTCATAGTACTTGGCGACGGGATCGTAGCGCAGATCCAGCATTTCCAGGGTCAATTCGCCGCCGGTGATCACCACCGGACGCTTGCAGGCGACATAGCGGCGATCGAGCGATTCCTTGCGGATCGAATTGGACTCGTCTTCCTGCGAATTGGTCTGCACCGGCTTATGCAGCGCGGGATCGAACACCTTGATGATCTGGCCGTCCACTTCGATGGCCTGCGGCACATAGATGATGTCGCCATAGATGGCGCTGACGCGCTCGGCGATCGAGGTCTTGCCGTTGCCCGGAGGTCCGTAGAGCAGAACGGCGCGGCCGGAGTTCACGGCCGGACCGATCCGGCGCAGGAACGTGTCGTTGACGATGAGATCGCTGAATTTCTGCGACAGCGTATCGCGATCGATACGCTCGTTGGTGATCTTCTGGCCCTGCACGCGGTCCTGGAACTCGGCCAGGGGAATCGGCGCCACGCCGGAGTAGCTGCACTGCTCCAGCGCTTCCACGGCCCAGCGGCGGCCGGTGTCGGTCAGGCCATAGCGCAACTCCATGACGGCCTTGCCGGCATTTCCGAGTGCTTCGACGAGCTTGCGGGCGGTCGCCATTTGAATCAGTTCGCGGATCACGTGGCCGGAAAGCCCGAGATCCTCGGCCATGTCCGACGCCAGCTCGCGGCTGCCGACATACATGTCCTTGATCATCAGCTTCATGAGTTCGACGCCATCGATGCCCGTGCCGTCGATCGTGCGCGGCGCTTCCGGCGCATCGTGCAGGACGGCTTCCAGCGTTTCATGGCTAACCGACCGCATGGCAACGAGGATGTCGCCCAGGCGCCCGCCGGCGCGCGATTGGTACTCAACGGCGCGCTGCACGTCCTTTTGCGATACAAGGCCGCGCGCGATCAGAATGTCACCTAGCCGCACCTTCGTTACTCCTCGTCAACGGGTTAACGATGCCGCCTGAATTTCAGCAGCTTTGCGAGGAGCATGCGCGCGAGGCGCTTAAAGTCGGGTTAATTATTGCTTTCGGAATCGCCGTATTTTGTGTTGAAGGCGAGAGAATCGTAATGATTCATTGAGCATCTTGCCGGGGAATGGTTAACGCCAGGACAGCAGCCGGGCATCACGGCAGGGCGTTGCGGATCATGTATTCGGCGATCTCCTTCGGCTTGAGCTTGGCCGAAGCCTGCAGATCCGGTTCGCCGGCCAGGGCGCGCTGGACCAGCTTCGCCGACGCGACATTCTGCACCTTGATGCGGAACAGGCCGCGGGCGCCGCGGATCTTCGGATAGTAGTTGGGATCGATTTCCTTTTCCTTGGCGGCGAGGCGGGCGATCAGGTCACCCTCTTCCTCATCGCCGGCGGCCTGCTTCTTCACCAGCACCCAGTCGCCGACACCGGCATAGGTCTCCGCGTTCATCGCCTCGATGGCCGCTTCGGCGGTATCCTCACCGACGCCGATCTTGAAAATGTTCTTGCTCAGGCCGACATCGCCGGCCCATTCCTGGACGATCTTGCTGCTGGCCACGAATATTGTCGGCATCTGTATTCCCCCAAACCCCGCCTTCTTTGACCGGCGCGAACCTTGCCGGCCCGCGCTTCCTGCCATTGACGGAAATATAAGCCCTAGTGCCGCGGCATGTGCAAGGCCATGTCCGGCCTGATTCCGGCCTCGGCACTTATGGGCTCCTTATGGGGAAACGCCTGTTGCCATCTCGAATTCATAGGCGGGGATCGCCCACTGTTCTCCGGCACGTAGAGTCATGCTGCCATTGCCGGGAGATCGCCATGCTTGACCCGATCATGCTTGTACTGGGTGCGGGAGGTTTTGCCCTCCTCCTCGGATATGTCGCCCTCTGCGAGAGATTGTGAGGGATCCATGGTTCTCGACTATATCCTCGGCGGCGTCAGCGCCGCGCTGCTGTTCGCCTACATGGTGTACGCGCTCATCCGCCCCGAACGGTTCTAGGAACCAGCCATGACCTTCAGCGGATGGATTCAAATTGCGCTGTTCATTGCGATCGTCATCGCGCTGGCAAAGCCGTTCGGCGGCTTCATGACCCGGGTCTTTGCCGGCGAGCGGACCTGGCTGACGCCGTTGCTACGGCCCGTTGAGCAGCTCTTCTACTCCCTTGCCGGCATCGACGACCGGGCCGACCAGCATTGGACCGTCTATTCGGTCTCCATGCTGCTATTCAACTTCGTCGGGTTTCTCGCGCTATATGCGCTGCAGCGGGTGCAGGGGTCCCTGCCGCTCAATCCGCAGGGGCTGTCTGATGTCGCCCCCGATCTCGCCTTCAACACGGCCGTCAGCTTCGTGACCAATACGAACTGGCAGTCCTACGCCGGCGAAACCACCATGAGCTATCTGACCCAGATGCTGGGGCTCGCCGTGCAGAACTTCGTTTCGGCCGCCACCGGCATTGCGCTGGCCGTGGCGCTGATCCGCGGCTTTTCCCGCCGGTCCGCGCAGGGCATCGGCAATTTCTGGGTCGATCTGACGCGCAGCACGCTCTACATCCTCCTGCCGGTGTCGTTGGTCGCCGGGCTGTTCCTGGTCTGGCAGGGCGTACCGCAGAATTTCGACACCTATGTCGACGCCACCACGGTCGAGGGCGCCCGGCAGACGATCGCCCAGGGTCCGGTCGCCTCGCAAATCGCCATCAAGATGTTCGGCACCAATGGTGGCGGTTTCTTCAACGCCAACGCCGCCCACCCCTACGAGAATCCGACGGCGCTCAGCAACCTGCTGCAGATGGTGCTGATATTCGCAATTGGCGCCGGACTTACCAACGTCTTCGGCCGCATGGTCGGCGACCAGCGCCAGGGCTGGGC
>DATKFM010000256.1:0-2663 GCA_035544395.1 Verrucomicrobiia bacterium | reverse complement strand
ATCGCGGGTTCTATGCGCTGAGCAAGGCGCCGGCGGGACGGGCGAGGAGGGCACGGGTCGCCGCCGCCACGTCGGCCTGCCGCATGAGGGACTCGCCAACCAGGAAGACACTGGCGCCCACCTTGTGCATGCGCGCGAGGTCGGCGGGAGCATAGAGGCCGCTCTCCGCCACGAGCAGCCGGTCCGCCGGCACCATGGGCGCGAGTAGTTCGGTGACCGCCAGATCGACCGCAAGGGTTTTCAGGTTGCGATTGTTCACGCCGATCAGCCGTGACTTCAGATTCAGAGCGCGCTCCATCTCCGGTGCATCATGCACCTCCACCAGCACATCCATGCCGAAGCCAATTGCAACTGCCTCGAGCTCTGCCGCCTGTGCATCGCTCAGGGCGGTCATGATCAGGAGGATGCAATCGGCGCCAAGGGCGCGGGCTTCGATAATCTGGTAGGGATCGAGCATGAAGTCCTTGCGCAGTGCCGGCAGATCCGCCGCATTGCGCGCGGTGGTGACATACTCGTCGCGGCCCTGGAAGTAGGGCTCATCGGTCAGGACCGACAGGCAGGTGGCGCCGCCCGCCTTGTAGGCTTTTGCCAGCGCGGCGGGATCGAAATCGGCGCGGATCAGGCCGCGGCTCGGCGACGCCTTCTTGATCTCCGCGATCAGTCCGTAGCGGCCCTGGCGCACTTCGCGGGCGAGGCGGTCGGCAAATCCGCGGGGCGGCGTCGCCGCCCGCGCGTCGGTCTCGAGCTGCGCCAGCGGCCGTTCGGCCTTGCGGCGCGCGACATGGGCGCGCTTGTCGTCGCAGATCTTGGCCAGGACGTCGCTCACTGCGCAGCCTTCCCGCTTGAGGTCGTAGCGATCAGCTTCTGGAGCACCCGCCGCGCCAGCCCGGAATCGATCGCGTCGCCAGCCTGCGCCGCGCCCTCCTTCAGGTCCTTCGCCTTGCCGGCGATCAGCAGTGCCGCCGCGCTATTGAACAAGACGATATCCCGGTAGGCGCCGTTCTGACCGTCCATGACTTCGTTCAGGGCCGCGGCGTTGGTCGCGGGATCACCGCCCTTTAAATCGGCCTGGGATGCATAGGGCAGGCCGGCATGCTCCGGTGTCACCTCGAAGCTCTTCACCTTGCCATTAAGCAGCTCGGCGACGAAGGAAGGACCTGTGGTCGTCAGCTCGTCCAGCCCGTCGCTGCCATGGACCACCCAGGCGCGTTCGCTGCCCAGTTTGCCCAACACCTCCGCCATCGGCACGATCCAGTCGCGGGAGAACACGCCGGTCAGCTGGCGCTTGGCGCCGGCGGGGTTCGACAGCGGCCCCATCAGGTTGAAGATCGTCCGGGTGCCCAGCTCGACACGGGTTGGGCCGACATGGCGCATGGCGGCATGGTGCCGCGGCGCCATCATGAAGCAGATCTTGTTGTCCCACAGAGACTGCCTGATCAGCGCCATATCCGCCTCGATATTGACCCCGAGGGCGGACAGCACGTCGGCCGCACCGCTCTTGGACGACAGGCCGCGATTGCCATGTTTGGCCACAGGCACGCCGCAGGCCGCCACCACGATGGCCGCCGCTGTCGAGATGTTCCAAGTGCCTGACGCATCGCCGCCGGTGCCGCAGGTGTCGATGGCATCCGGCGGCGCATCGATGCGGGTCATCTTGCCGCGCATGGCGCGGACGGCGCCGGTGATCTCGTTCACGGTCTCGCCGCGCACGCGCAATGCCATCAGGAACCCGCCCATCTGCGATGGTGTGGCGTTGCCGGTCATGATGATCTCGAAAGCCTGCTCGGCCTGCGATGCGGTCAGCGGCTTGCCGGTCGCGGCGAGATTGAGGAAGGCCTTCAGGTCTGTCGGCTGGACGCTCATGCGGCCCTGGAGGACGACATATTGTGCCCGGCGATGCGCAGGAAATTGCCCAGCAGCCGGTGTCCATGCTCCGACGCGATGCTTTCGGGGTGGAACTGCACGCCATGCAGCGGGTATTGGCGATGCTGCATGCCCATGATCAGGCCGTCGCTGGTCTCCGCGGTGATCTCCAGGCAATCGGGCAGGGTGGCGCGGTCGACGATCAGCGAGTGATAGCGCGTTCCCGTGAATGGCGTCGGGATATCCTGGAATACGCCGATGCTCCGGTGGCTGACCTGGCTGAGCTTGCCATGGAGCGGAGCTGGCGCGCGCACGACCTTGCCGCCGAAGGCTTGGCCGAGCGCCTGATGGCCCAGGCACACGCCCAGTAGCGGCACCTTTCCGGCAACGGCTTCGATCAGTTTCAGGCAGATGCCGGCCTCGTTCGGCGTGCAGGGGCCCGGCGACAGGATGATGCCCTGTGGGTTCATCGCCACGGCTTCGGCCGGGGTCAGCGCGTCATTCCGCTTGACCACCAATTGGGCGCCGAGTTCGCCCAGGTAGTGGTACAGATTATATGTGAAGCTGTCATAGTTATCGATAAGGAGAAACATTTCAGTAGCTTGCCCCGCCAAACTCAGCTATTAAGCGAATTAACCATGTCAGTCTAACAGTCCTATACGAAGCGGCATAGGGGATGCACCGGTTGGCCGCAACTCCAATCGGGCGGGCTCCCTGCGTTGTGGATTCGAGGAAGCGATGAGCGAAATTTCCCAGGAAACACAGGCCCAAAGCAAGAGCCAAGCAGCGCGCCGGCGAAT
>DATKFM010000255.1:0-7917 GCA_035544395.1 Verrucomicrobiia bacterium | reverse complement strand
ACGAGCTGCTGGAACTCTACCGCCTCGGCCGCGCCTGGAACGAAGAAGCCGCGCGCAAGCAGATGGTGAAGTTCTTCGAAGCCATGGGACCGACCGATCCGCTCACCATCTCCGGCCGGAAGCGCTTGTCGACGATGATGTTCTCGTAAGGCTTGTCTGTCAGGGAAAACTACATGCAGTCCCTCACGAATGAAAAACCCTCCCCTCTCCCTTTGAGGGAGAGGGGGCAGGGGGCGAGGGGTTTCCCGCGCGACGGCGCGACGGCAAATCACGCGGTCAATGCAGATCACCGCACTGCGGCGATGGCGGGCTTTTTCTTCAGCGCGGAGACTCTCGGCGCATATCCGCGCGAGTACCCTTCACCCCTACCCCTCTCCCTCAACGGGAGAGGGGACAATTTCGGCGTCTCCACAAAAATCGGGCGCGGCTGATGTCGAATCCCTTCGACCCCCACTTCGCGTCGCTGCCGGAGGTGGTGCCGATCTTTCCGCTGACCGGCGTGCTGCTGCTGCCCCGGGGCAAGCTGCCGCTGAATATTTTCGAGCCGCGCTATCTCGCCATGACCCGCGACGCGCTGTCGGCGCCGGACCGGCTCATCGGCATGATCCAGCCGACCGAGCCGGAATCCACCGCCGATGCGCCGGCGGTCTATCCCGTCGGCTGTGTCGGCCGCATCACCTCCTTCGAGGAGACTGACGACGGCCGCTACCTCATCACGCTCCGTGGCCTCTGCCGCTTCCGCATCCTGCGCGAGGTGGAGGGCCGCGGCGGCTATCGCCGGGTCGAGGCTGACTACGCACCCTATACGTCCGACATGGCCGAGCCGAAAGAACCGCTGCCTGATCGCGGCCGCCTCCTGGCCATGCTGCGCGCCTATTTCACCCTGCATAAGATCAAGGGCGACTGGGACGCGATCACCCAGACCGAGGACGACCGGCTGGTCAATCTGCTGGCCATGCTCTGCCCCTTCGCGCCCCAGGAGAAACAGGCGCTGCTGGAAGCGCCCGACCTCGCCGCGCGCAGCCGGCTGATGACCGCCCTGTTCGAGCTCGCGGTCATGAACAAAGACGAAGAGCCGACGGCGCGGCACTGAAAGGCAATCATGTCCGACCGTCCGCACCCGATCGATCCGAAGCTGCTGGAGATCCTGATCTGCCCGGTGGCCCGCACGCCCCTGGTTTATGATGCCCAGAAGCAGGAGCTGATCAGCCGTCAGGCCAACCTCGCCTACCCGATCCGCGACGGCATCCCGATATTGTTGCCGGACGAGGCGCGGCGGCTGGACGATTGAGATGAGCGACAATTTCGCCGCCAAGCATTGGCCGATCGAGATCCGCCTGAGGAAGGCGGAGAAGATACTGGAGGTCGACTTCGATAACGGCGTCAGCTTCCGCTATCCGGCCGAGCTGCTGCGGGTGGAAAGCCCGTCGGCCGAGGTACAGGGCCACGGCCCCCATCAGAAGAAGACCGTGCCCGGCCGCCGCCATGTGGGGATCATGGAGCTTGAGCCGGTGGGACATTACGCCGTGCGCATCAAGTTCGACGACCTGCACGACACCGGCATCTACTCCTGGAAATACCTGTACGAAATGGGTGAACGGCAGGACGAGCTATGGAAGGGCTATCTGGAGGCGCTGGCCGCCCAGGGCCTGTCCCGCGATCCCTGACCGTGATATAACCGCCAGGAACATAATCCCGCATTCGGAGACGGACATGGCCGCCGCAGAACAGAGAACTGAAACAGTGACCGACGCGCGCCGGTTGCGGCGCCTGACCGAAGCGCAGCTCGCCGATTATGAGCGCGACGGCTATCTGTTCCTGCGCGGCTTCTTCAGCGCCGAGGAGATGGCGCCGCTGCAGGCGGCCTGCGCGGCTGACCCGGAAATCGGCGGCGCGCTGCAGGCCGTGGCCGACAGCGCCGGCAAGCCCCAGGAGGTGGTGTCCTGGAGCCGGCTGTCGGACGATCTCGTCGGCGTGTTCCCCCGCCTTGCCCGCCTGGTCGATGCGACCGAGGATCTGGTCGGCCTGCCGGTTTATCACTGGCATTCCAAGCTCTCGATGAAGAAGCCCGGCAGCGAGGGTCGCTGGGATTGGCATCAGGATTACGGCTACTGGTACTACGAAGGCTGCCTGGCGCCGCATATGACCACCTGCATGATCGGCGTCGACCGGTCGGACCGGGAGAATGGCTGCGTGCAGCTCGTGCGGGGATCGCACCTGCTGGGCCGCATCGACCATACCCGCATCGGCGAGGCCACCGGCGTCGATCCGCAGCGGCTGGCGGAGATCATGAAAACCCATGAGGTGATTGACGCGGTGCTGGAGCCCGGCGATGCCGCCTTCTTCCACTGCAACATGCTGCATGCCTCCGGCCCCAATAAGAGCGACCGTTCGCGCACTCTCCTGCATTGCTCCTACAACGCCATCGCCAACAGCCCCTTCACCGAGGGCCAGGAGCATCACGCCTATAAGCCGCTGGAGAAGCTGCCCGACAACGCCATCCTCGATGGCAGGTTCGGCAGCGTGTTCGACCAGCAGGAATTCTTTGCGGCGTCGAAGAAGCCGACGGTGAACCGCTATGGCTACAAGATGCTGAAATACGCCACGCGGGCGAAAGCTCACGACATCAGCGGCGAGCGGTAGGCGTTTTGACCACTGAGCTCACCATGCTGGCGCTGTCGGTGGTGCTGGGAATCGTCCAGGCCTTCCTGGGTTCCGAGACTGGCGCCGGCCAGCGCTCCCGGCAATGGGCCGCGGGCTCGCGGGACGCCACGGTGCCGCCATTGACCGGCGTGCCCGCGCGGCTGCAGCGGGCGCAGCGCAATTTCCTCGAGACCTTTCCCCTCTTTGCCGCCGCCGTCATCGCCGCCCATCTCGCGGGCCGTAATGGCGAGCTGACCTTCTGGGGCACGCAGCTCTATTTCTGGGGCCGAGTCGCCTATGTGCCGCTCTATGCGTTCGGTGTCTACGCCGTGCGCTCCATCGTCTGGGCCATCACCATCCTGGGCATCGCCCTGATTCTCATCGCGCTGCTGTAGATTGACATGAACCATTCCCCTGCGCAGCAACTTGGCCGGCTCTGTGATAGGAATAATATCTTACCAACAGGTATACCCGCCATCGGCGACGACGATCGCGCCGGTCATCAGGCTGGCCGCGTCCGACGCCAGGAAATGCACCACCGACGCGATCTCCTCCGGCTGACCCACGCGGCCCATGGGCGTCATGTCCAGCCAGGTCTTGTACATGGCCGGATTCTCCTTGATGCCGAAGGAGGTGAGCGGCGTCTCGATATATGTCGGCGCCACCGCGTTCACCCGCACGCCGCGCTGGCCCCACTCCGCCGCCAGCGAGCGCGTGAGATGATGCACCGCCGCCTTCGACGCATTGTAGAACGATTGCGGCTGCGGCTTGTTGACAATGAAGCCGGACATGGAGCCGATATTGACGATCGAGCCTTTGCCCTGGGCCAGCATCTGCTTGCCGAAGGCGCGGCAGCACCAGAACAGCCCGTCGACATTGACGTCCATGTGGAAGCGCCAATGAGCATCGCTGGTGTCCTCGGCGCGCACGTCGCTCTTGGCCACGCCGGCATTGTTGACCAGGATGTCGACGCGGCCGTAATCGGCGATGACGGCGGCCGCGGCCTTGTCCACATCCTTCGACTTGGTGACGTCGAGGGTAACGCCGGAAGCTTTCAGCCCCAGCTTCTTCAGCGCGGCGACGCTCGACTCCACCCGGTCGGGCATCATCTCCGCGACCACCACTTTGGCGCCCGCCTCCGCCAGCGCTTGCGCGCAGGCGAAGCCGATGCCCTGTCCGCCGCCGGTGACCACGGCGACCCTGTCGTTCAGCTTCAGTCGTTCGAGATACATACCCTGTCCTTCTCAACTCATCCAGTTGCCGCCGTCCACATTGAATGTCTGTGCGACGACGTAATCGCTCTCGGCCGACGCAAGGAAGATCGCGCAGCCCACATGATCTTCCGGCCGGCCCATGCGGCCCGCCGGCACCGCCTCGCCCACGAGGCGCTTCTTTTCGCCGGGCTTGCGGTTTTCATACTTGGCGAACAACGCATCCACCTCGTCCCACATAGGCGTGTCCACCACGCCCGGGGAGATGCCGTTGACGTTGATGCCGTATTTGATCAGGCCCAGCCCCGCCGACTGCGTGAGGCTGATGACCGCCGCCTTCGACGCGCAATAGGCGCCCACCAGCGCCTCGCCGCGGCGGCCCGCCTGCGAGGCCATGTTGATGATCTTGCCGCCCCGCTTGGCGGCGATCATGCTCTTGGCCACGGCCTGCAAGGTGAACAGCAGGCCCTTCACATTGACGGCGAAGATGCGGTCGTAGCTCTGCTCGGTGATCTCCTCGATCGGCGCCAGGTCGAAGATAGCGGCATTGTTGACCAGGATATCGATGCCGCCCGCCTTGGATTCCACCTCTGCCACAAGCGACTTGATCGAATCCATCTTCGTGACATCGAGCCTGACGCCGAAGGCGCCGCCGCCGATCGCCGCTGCCGTCTCTGCGCTCTGCTTGCCGTCGATATCGGCGACGCAGACCCGGGCACCCTCGCGCGCATAGCCTTCGGCGATCGCCCGACCGATGCCGCGAGCGCCGCCGGTGATGATGGCGGTCTTGTCCTTCAGTTTCATCGGTCACCTCAGCCGCGAAGCGCGCGGCCCTCGGAGTCGAAGCGATGAAGGCGGCTGGCATCGGGCGTCATCCACACCGGGCTGCCCGGCCCTTGCGGAAACTCGCCGGGTGCCCGGGCGGTGATGCGCCCGAGCGCGCCGCCATCCACATGCAGGAAAGTGTCGGAGCCCAGATGCTCGGCCAGCAGGATCTTGCCCGGCCATTGCCCGCTGGTGGTCGACAACGCCAGATGCTCCGGCCGGACGCCCACGGTCTGCGCGCCGAGCACCCGCGCCACATCGCCCTGCAGGAAGTTCATCCTCGGCGATCCTATGAACCCGGCGACAAAGAGCGTGTCCGGCCGGTTATAGAGCTCCAGCGGCGTACCCACCTGCTCGATGCGGCCCTTGTTCAGCACGACGATGCGGTCGGCCATGGTCATGGCCTCCACCTGGTCATGGGTCACATAGATCATGGTGGCGCCAAGCGCGGAATGGAGCTGCATGATCTCGATGCGCATCTGCACGCGCAGCGCCGCGTCCAGGTTCGACAGCGGCTCGTCGAAGAGGAAGGCCTTGGGCTCGCGCACGATGGCGCGGCCGATGGCGACGCGCTGGCGCTGGCCGCCGGAGAGCGCCCGCGGCTTGCGCTCGAGATAGTCGGTGAGATTGAGGGTCGCCGCGGCCTTCGCCACCTTCTGGTCAATGATCTCCTTCGGCTGGCCCGCCATCTTCAGGCCGAAGGCGATGTTGTTGCGCACGCTCATATGGGGATAGAGCGCGTAGGACTGGAACACCATCGAGAGGCCACGGCGCGCCGGCGGCACATTGGCCACGTCGACGCCGTCGATCACGATCTCGCCGCCGGTGGTGTCCTCGAGCCCGGCGATCAGCCGCAGCAGCGTGGACTTGCCGCAGCCGGACGGGCCGACGAAGACGACGAACTCGCCATTGTTGATGGCCAGGTCGACGCCGGGAATGACGTCCACATCGCCGAATTTCTTCTGCACGTTCTTGAGCGCGATCGTACCCATGTCACCCGTCCCCGTTCATTTCACGGCGCCGAAGGTCAGGCCGCGCACCAGCTGGCGCTGGGCGAACCAGCCGAGTATGAGGATCGGCGCGATAGCCATGGTGGAAGCGGCCGAGAGCTTGGCCCAGAACAGCCCCTCCGGGCTGGAATAGGAGGCGATGAACACCGTCAGCGGCGCCGCATCCGATGTCGTGAGGTTGAGGGTCCAGAACGCCTCGTTCCAGGCCAGGATGACATTGAGCAGCAGGGTGGAAGCGATGCCCGGTATGGCCATGGGCGCGAGCACGAACACCAGCTCTTTCCACAGGGAGGCGCCATCCATGCGCGCCGCCTCGAGGATCTCGCCGGGAATCTCCTTGAAGTAGGTATAGAGCATCCAGACGACGATCGGCAGGTTCAGCAGGAACAGCACGCCGACGAGGCCGGCGCGGGAATCCAGCAGATTGGTATTGCGGAAGATGATATAAATCGGGATCAGCGCGCCGACAGGCGGCATCATCTTGGTGGAGAGCATCCACAGCAGCAGATCCTTGGTACGCTTGGCCGGCGCAAAGGCCATGGCCCAGGCGGCGGGAATGGCGAACAGCAGCGCGATGACGGTGGAGCCCAGCGCCAGGATCACCGAGTTCATGGCGAAGCGGAAATAGTCCGACCGCTCGTTGACGATCCCGTAATTCTCGGTGGTCCAATCGAAGAACAGGAACTTCGGTGGCGTCGAGAAGGCCTCCAGTTCCGTCTTGAAGCTGGTCAAGATGGTCCAGAGAATCGGGAAGAAGATGGCGAAGCCGATCCCCCAGGCGAAGGCCGTGGTGATCACCCTGCGTTGCATCGGTTGCCGGCGCGCCATGACTGTCTACGCCTCCAGATTCTTGCCGATCATCCTGACCAGGAAGAAGGCCACGATGTTGGCGAGGATGACGGCGACGATGCCGCCGGCAGAGGCGCCGCCGATATCGTATTGCTGGAGGGCCTGGGCATAGACCAGGAACGGCAGGTTGGTGGTCGCCGCGCCGCCGCCTGTCGTGACCTGAATCTCCGCGAACACGTTCAGCAGGAAGATGGTCTCGATCAGGATGACGACGGTGATCGGGCGAGCCAGGTGAGGCAGCACGATATGGTAGAAGTAGGAAAGCGCCGGCGTGCCATCCATTTCCGCCGCCTCTTTCTGCTCTTCATCCAGGGACTGGATTGCGGTCAGAAGAATGAGCGTGGCGAAGGGCAGCCATTGCCAAGCCACCATCACGATGATGGCCGTGAGCGGCGCATCGGCAAACCAGTCGATGGGCTGCAGCCCGACGGATTTCATCATCCAGGCGAAGAAGCCGGACACCGGGTGCATCAGCATGTTCTTCCATACCAGCGCGCTAACAGTCGGCATGACAAAGAACGGCGCGATGACCATGATGCGCACGAAGCCGCGGCCGAAGATCGGCTGATCCAGCAGCAGCGCCAGCAGCACGCCGCCGCCGACGGTGATGACCAGCACCGCGCCGACAAGCTGCAGCGTCTTGGCGAGTGCCGACAGGAAGGCCGGATCGGTGAGGAAATATCTGTAGTTCATCAGCCCGGCGAAGGATTCATTGCCGGGATCCAGCAGGTTGTAGCGCAGCAGCGAGAACCAGATGGTCATGCCCAGGGGCACGATCATCCACAGGAACAGGGCCAACACCGAAGGTGCCACCGCAAGCCTGCCAACGATGCCCGTCTGACGCGTCGCCATGGCTTCAGAGCCTCGCGAAGCTGGTTGTCACGTGAGAGAAACGGCCCCGGCGGAAATCTCCCTGGGAGAAATGACTGCCCGGCTGGCACCGGGCAGTCGAGTTCGGCAGGGAGATATGGCCTATTTTATGTATCCAGCTTTGGTCATCTCGCGGGTCGTCACGTCCTGTGCCGCCGCGAGAGCCTCGTCGACCGTACTGTCGCCCGCCAAGGCGGCGGAGAACAGCTGGCCCACGGTCGTGCCGAGTCCCTGGAATTCGGGGATCGCCACGAACTGCACGCCCACATAGGGCACCGGCTTCACCGTCGGATGGGTCGGATCGGCCGAGTTGATGGAATCCAGGGTCATCTGGGCGAAGGGCGCCGCCTTCAGATACTCCGGATTCTTGTAGAGCGAGGTGCGCGTGCCCGGCGGCACGTTGGCCCAGCCGTCCTTCGAGGCGACCAGCTTGATGTAGTCCTTGCTGGTGGCCCAGGCGATGAACTTCTCGGCCGCCTCGACCTTCTTCGAGCCCGCGGGGATTGCAA
>DATKFM010000254.1:0-10340 GCA_035544395.1 Verrucomicrobiia bacterium | reverse complement strand
GTGATCGCCCTGACAAAATCGCTGGGCAAGGAACTGGCGGGGAAGAACATCGCCGTGAACTGCGTGACGCCGGCAGCGGCACGCACCCGCATCTTCGACCAGATCAGCCAGCAGCATATCGACTACATGCTGGCGAAGATTCCTCGCGGCCGGTTCCTGGAGGTGAAGGAGGCCGCCAACATGATCGCCTGGCTGGTGTCGGAGGAGAACAGCTTCACCACCGGCGCCGTGTTCGATCTCAGCGGCGGCCGGGCGACCTACTAGGAGGAGAGCGATGGCCGCCAAGCTGCGCATGGGTGTGATCGGCTGCGGCTTCTACGCGCAAAACCATCTCAATGCCTGGCGCGACCTGGGCGCAGAGGTGGAACTGGCCGCGGTCTGCGATGTCGATCCCGCGAAGACCAAGGCCGCAGCCGCCAAATTCGGCGTGCCGAAGACCTACAGCGATGCCCGGCAGATGCTGGAGACCGAGAAGCTCGATTTCGTCGACATCGTCACCACGATGCCGACGCACCATCGGCTGGTGCTGCTGGCCGCATCGCTCAAGACGCCGGCCATCGTGCAGAAGCCCTTCGCGCCGACCTGGCGGGAATGCGTCGAGATGGTGGAGACCTGCGAGAAAGCCGGCTTGCCGTTGATGGTGCATGAGAATTTTCGCTGGCAGGCGCCGATGATCGAGGTGAAGCGGCTGCTGTCGGAGGGCGCCATCGGCGAGGTCACCTGGGGCCGCGTCAACTGGCGCACGGCCTATGACATCTATGCCGGCCAGCCCTATCTGGCGAAGGAAACGCGCTTCATTCTGCTGGATATCGGCGTGCATAGCCTGGACCTCGCGCGCCTGCTGATGGGCGAGGCGGAGCGGGTCTATTGCGAGACCCAGAGCCTGAAGCCCGGGATCGCCGGCGAGGATGCCGCCACCGTCACGCTGCGCCACCGCTCCGGCGCCGTAAGCGTGGTGGATTTCAGCTATGCGTCGCGGCGCGATCCAGATCCCTTCCCCGAATCATTGCTGGAGATCGAGGGCCACCGCGGCAGCCTGATCGTTTCGCCAGGCCTTGAACTGACGCTGCATGCCGACGGCAAGACCAGCAAGCGTTCGGTTCGCACGCCGCTGCTGTCTTGGACCTCGGAACCCTGGCATGTGTCGCAGGAGAGCGTGCTTAACATCCAGCGCCATTGGGTCGAGTGCTTCAGGGCCGGCCGCGAACCCGACACCTCCGGCCGCGACAATCTGAAGACCTACGCGTTGGTAGAGGCCGCCTATGAAAGTGCCGCCTCCCATCAGGCGGTACGGCCCAAGCTGTGAGCTAGCCGAACCAGCGGTAGTGGCCGACGGGCAGGTGGGGCGAGAGATCGCTCAGCGCATTCTCCCGGGCGCCCCAGCCGATATTGTGAATCACGCTCGGCGTCTCGCCAGTCTCGGCGATGAAAGCGATATGGGGCAGGCGGCCGCTCAGCCGCCAAGTGACGATATCGCCGGCCTGCATCGGTTCCGGAAAAGCGCTGCCGTCGGTGACGGCGCCCTTGTTGCGCCAGAGCTGGGCGCCCTGGCGCTTCAGGAATGTTTCGAGGTTCGGCACGCGGCGGTGATCGATATTGCTGTCCGGCTTGTCCAATCCCCAGGTCGCGGGATAGGCGGCGAAATTCTTCTTCATGTCCCGGTGCAGCTGCTCCTGCAGGTCGAGCGCGAGCCCATCGCGATAGGCGCGCACGATCACGTCGGCGCAGACTCCATAGAGCCGGCCAATATCGCCATTGGGATAGTCGAGCCGTACATAGCTGGGATCATAGATCAGCGTGACGCCGATTTGCGCCCGCGCCGCGGCGATGAGTTTCTCCGCCGCCGTTTCATCCGCCAGCACCGGCCGCGCGGCCAAGGCCACGCCGGCACCCAGCATCAATTTCAGCATGCCGCGACGCCCGCTTCTCATGGCGGTCATTCTGCTGTGAGATTGGGGCGTGCTTGAGGCAGAACAGCGTTAATTGCTGTTTAGCATGGTTGGCGCTACTGCCGCTGCACCCCTCGTTCTTCCCCTGCGAAAGCAGGGGTCCAGGAGATGCAGGGCGCTCTGCTTCACCTGAGTCCCCGCTTTCGCGGGAAAAGAAAACTCTTCGAATACGCGTGGAATGAAGAGCGCACCCTACGCCAGTTTCAACACCATGCGCCCGAGGATGCGGCCACGCCGCATGTCTTCGAAGATGTCGTTGATGCTGGCGAGCTTCGCCGTCTTGATCTTCGCCGTCACCAAACCATTGGCGGCAAACTCCACCGCCTCGTTGAGATCCAGCCGCGTGCCGACATTGGAGCCGCGCACCGACAGCTCGCCATTCACGATGGCGGAGATAGAGGCGCGGATGTTGTCATTCTCGCCGCCGGGCAGTCCGATGTAGCAGACGGTTCCGGCGGGCCGCAGCATGCCGATAGCCTGTTCGAAGGCGCGAGGCGACACGGCGGCGACGATCGCGCCATGCATGCCGCCGGTCTTCTTCTGGATCGCCCCCGGCGCATCCTCCTTGCTGGCATCGACCAGCACTTCCGCGCCCAGCCGCTTTGCCAGCTTCAGCTTGTCGGCGGAGACATCCACCGCCGCGACCCGCAGGCCCATCGCTTTCGCGTACTGCACGGCAATATGGCCGAGGCCGCCGATGCCGACGACCGCCATCCACTGGCCCGGCCGCGTGTTCGTGCGCTTCAAGCCGCGATATGTGGTGACTCCCGCACAGAGGATCGGCGCCAGCTCGTAGAGGTTCGCGTTCTTGTTCAGCCGCGCCACGAAATCCGCCGGCGCGGTCATGTATTCCGCATAGCCGCCGGGCTTGCTGTAGCCGGTGGCCTCGCCCTTCTTGCAGATCGTCTCCATGCCGGCATGGCAGAACTCGCAGGCGCCGCAGGCGCTGAACATCCAGGGCACACCCACGGCATCGCCGACCTTGAAATCCGTCACGCCGCCGCCGAGCGCCGCGACATGCCCTGCAACCTCATGTCCAGGGATCAACGGCAGCACCGGCCCCGGCGTCCAGTCGCCGTCCACCGCATGGAGATCGCTATGGCAGACGCCGCAGGCCGCCACCTTGATCAGGATCTCGCCGCGCAGGGGTTCGGGGATGGGGAGGGTTTCGATCGCGAGCTTGGCGCCGATTTTCCGCAGCACCGCGGCCTTCATTGTTCTTTTCATGCTGTTCCCGGCTCAGAGAGCCTTCAACGCCTTTTCCATCGCATCCACGGTCTGGTCCGCATGCTCGATCTTGAACGGCATCGGCGGCCGCACCTTGACGATGTTCACCGCGCGGCCCTCATAGCCGACCAGCACCCCGTGATCACGCATCAGATTGAGCACGCGCTTTGTCTCCTTGGTCGCGGGCGTCAGCGTCTTGCGATCGGTCACCAACTCCACGCCGATCATGAGGCCCATGCCGCGCACATCGCCGATCAGGTCATGCTTCTTCATCAGGCCGCGCAATCCAGCCTTCAGATGCTCGCCCACCTTTTGCGCGCTGGCCTGCAACTGCTCCTTCTCCAGCACATCCAGCACCGCCATGCCGGCGGCGCAGGCGACATTGTTGCCGCCGAAGGTGCTGAAGAACGAGGTGCGCGACATGAAAGACTCCATGATCTCGCGCCGCGTGACGACAACGCCCAGGGGATGGCCGTTGGCCACGGGCTTGCCCATGGTGACGATGTCGGGCGTGACATTGTGCAAGGCGAAGCCCCAACGCTGCGCGCCCGTGCGGCCGAAGCCGGTCTGCACTTCGTCGGCGATGCAGACAGCGCCAGCGGCACGCATCCGGTCGTACACCCGGCCGAGATAGCCCGGCAGCGGCTCGTGGATGCCGTTGGTGCAGAAGCCGGGATCGGCGATGAAGGCCGCGGGCTGCAGGCCGGCCGCTTGCAGTGAGCTGATGGCGCGGTCCGCATCGGCAGCATAGGCCGCGCCGTCGGAGCCATGGGCGCCGCGATATCTGTCGGGCGGCGCCAACATGCGAACATGAGGCGCCAGCGCATTGTCAGCCTTGCCCGCCGGCGACAGCGCTTCCACCCCATCGGTCCAGCCGTGATAGGCCTCTTCCATGACAACGGCGCCGCGCTGTCCGGTATGGGCCTTGGACATGCGCCAGGCGAGATCCACCGCCTCGCTGCCGGAATTGACGAACGCCGCCACATCCAGCCCCGCCGGCAGCGTCGCCGTCAGCCGCTCGGCATAGTCGAGAACCTCGTCGTAGAGATAGCGGGTGTTGGTATTGAGCCGGCCGGCCTGCCGCGCGATCGCCTCCACCACATGGGGATGGCAATGGCCCACATGGGGCACATTGTTATAGACGTCGAGATAGGCGCGGCCCTTGGCGTCGTACAGCCAGACACCTTCGCCGCGCACCAGATGCAGCGGCGGGTCGTAGAACATGTAGAGCTGCGAGCCCATATGCCGCCGCCGCCGCGCCAGGAGTTGCTGGATGTCGCCGGATGCGGGCGCGGCCGTTGAAGCTGCAGTTGTCATCGACAGATTTTCTTTCTCTAGGCGCAGGCCGCTTTCAGCGCGGCAGTGACCTTGTCATGCCCGATGGTGAGCAGTTGCTCAAGGGCGGCCATGCAAGGCTCGTAGTAGGATTCCAGGTAGCTCGGCGTCTCCGCATTGTGCTTGGCCCGCCGGGCGCAGATCACAACGGAAATGGCGTGCCGCGCCAACAGCAGGTCATAGATCAGGCCGATCTCGTCTTCCCGCAGCGGCAGCACCTGATGATAGGCGCCGATGACGGTGCCGGAGGCTTCCAGCGCATCGTCCTTGCCGATCCAGATATCCGCCGCGGCGATCGACGGCTCGAAGAGCAGCGGGCCCACCACCATGTCGCCGAAATCGATCACGCCGGCAACGCGGATGCCGTCATCCGGATCGACCAGCACGTTGTGCAGATTGAGATCATTGTGGATGACCTGGCTGCGCACGCGCGCAAGCCGCGGCATCGCCTTTGCCGCGAAGTTATCGATCACGCACCGGACCATCGCACGGCGCCCGTCGCCGTCGATATCGTCCACATGGCCGGCCATGCGCGGCAACAGCCGCAGGTCCCAGGGGATCTCCTGCGCCGCGGCGCGATGGCTGAAGCCGGCGAGCGCCTTGTCGAGCCGCGCGGCAAAGCGTCCGAGATCGGCCAGCAACGCCGGTTTGTGCGGGACCGTTTCCAATATATTCCCGGGCAGAAAGCTGTAGACCCGCGCCATATGCCGCGCGCCATCATCGAGTTGCACCCAGGCGATGGCCTCGCCGTCCCGCGACAGGACCACCCGCGGCACCGGCAGACCGGGATCGGCGCGGGCGATGTGGCGCAGGCCGGCCGTCTGCAGATCGACGACGGCCGGATCTTCCACGGCATTGGCGATCTTCAGCACATGGCCGGGGCCGCCGTCGGCCGGGCGCAGATGGAAGTTCGCATCGCGCTCGCTGTAGAGCGGCCTGGCCTCGCCCGCGAGACCGAATTCCCGCCGCGCGATCTCCACCGCCTCCGCCACCGAGAGTTTCGGCAGGGTGAGGTCGAGGAATTTGACGGGCTGGGGGAGCGTCGCTTCGGGCATGAGGGGGCCCAATGTGACGAAGGAAAGCGTTCCGTCAACACCCCCTCACCCTGACCCTTTCCCCCACGCCGTGGGGGAGAGGGGTCAAAGTTGGTGAGTGCCTCAGCGAATGCTCGGACAACGACAAAAGATAGTCCCCTCGCCTCGCGAAGCGGGGAGAGGGTTAGGGTGAGGGGAAATTTCTAGTCGCAAAAGCTTCATCCTTTCGTCGCATTCGGGCAATCGCGCGGCCTTAACGTCTGGGGACAGCGGCCGATTCGGGCCGTTGCCCGTTCCAGTTTCAACACAGAAGATAGGGAGACTCCGATGAGCGAGCCCGTGGCTCACGACTCGACCGACTCGACCAATTCCAGCCGCTCGGCCGCAACCCCGATCGAGCGCGTGATCGCAGCGCGCCTGTCCCGGCGCACGGCCCTTTTGGGCATGAGCGCCGCCGCCGGCCTCGGCATGTTCGGCGGCCGCATCTTCGGCGCAGGCACCGCGGCCGCGGCATCACCCGCGCTGACCTTCAGCGAGCTGTCCCGCGTCTATGACGAGAAGGACCACGTCGCCTCCGGTTACAGCAAGCAGGTGCTGCTGCGCTGGGGCGATCCGATCATGGCGGGCGCCGGCGCTTTCGAACCCGCCGCCATGACCGGCGGCTCCCAGGAGAAGCAATTTGGCTACAACTGCGACTTCATCGGCTTCATGCCGCTGCCGGTCGGCTCCAACAGTTCAGATCACGGCCTGCTCTGCGTGAATCATGAGTATGTGAACCCCCACATCATGTGGCCGGGCATGACCGCCGATGATGTCGCGGCCAAGCTGGACAAGAACCAGGCCGAGGTCACCATGGCCGCCCATGGCCATTCGGTGGTCGAGATCAAGAAGGCCGGCGGACAATGGCAGGTGGTGGCTGACAGCGCCTATAACCGCCGCATCACCGCCAACACGGCGATCAAGCTGACCGGCCCTGCGTCCGGTCATGAACTCCTGAAGACTTCGGCAAATCCCGCTGGTGATGAAGTCCTCGGCACGCTGGATAACTGCTCCGGCGGCACCACGCCCTGGGGCACGGTGCTGTTCTGCGAGGAAGGCGCTTCCGACCTGTTCGGCGGGGATCCCAGCAAAGTACCGAATCCCGCGCTGTTCGAGCGCGCCGGCTATGCCGAAGTCGGCGACAGCCTCGGCTGGACCCGCTACCAGGACCGTTTCAATGTGGACAAGGAGCCCAATGAGCCGAACCGCTTCGATTGGGTGGTCGAATACGATCCCTACACCCCGGGATCGCAGCCGGCGAAGCGCACCGCCCTCGGCCGCTTCGGCCATGAGGCGGCGACATCGGTCATCAACAAGGATGGCCGCGCCGTCATCTATCTGGGCGATGACGATTATTTCGAATACGCCTACCGCTTCGTCAGCAACGGCAAGGTCGATCTCACTGACCGCGCCAAGAATGCGGGCCTGCTGGATGACGGCACGCTCTCGGTCGCCCGCTTCAACGAAGACGGCACGCTGGACTGGCTGCCGCTGGTGTTCGGCCAGGGGCCGCTGACGGCTGAAAACGGCTTCAACAGCCAGGGCGACGTGGTGTTCATGGCGCGCAAGGCCGGCGATCTCCTGGGCGCCACGCCCATGGACCGGCCCGAGGACTTCGAATCCAATCCGGTCACCGGCCGCGTCTATCTGGTTCTGACCAAGAACAAGAAGCGCGAGGCCGACAAGCTGAATGTCGCCAACAGCCGGGCCAAGAACGTCACCGGCCATATCCTGGAGCTGCTGCCGCCGGGCGACGGCAAGGACGCTGACCACGCGGCCGCGCAATACAAGTGGGACACCTTCATCCTCGCCGGCGATCCTGCCGCGGCGGATCAGGGCGCCAGATATGGCGGCCAGGTCTCTGCCAACGGCTGGTTCGCCAATCCCGATAATATCGCCTTCGATCCCCAGGGGCGGCTCTGGATCGCCACCGACGGCGCGCCGGATTTCGGCATCGCCGACGGGCTCTATGGCACGGAAGTCGAGGGTCCCGGCCGCGCGGTGCCGAAGCTGCTCTATGCCGTGCCGATGGATGCGGAACTCTGCGGACCCTGCTTCACGCCGGATGGACAGACCCTGTTCGTCGCCGTGCAGCATCCGGCCGAGAAATCCGAGATGCTGGAGAAGGCCACCACCCGCTGGCCGGATTTTGACGACAAGACTCCGCCACGGCCCTCCGTGGTGGTCATCACCAAGGACGGCGGCGGCGAGATCGGCGTCTGAGGGAGGCCCGAGCCTGGGCTAATTGTGCATCCTACTCCTCCCCGGCAGCGCGATGCCGGGGAGGTCTTCTTTTTGCCTCACACCACGCCGCCATTGGCGCGCAGGGTCTGGCCGTTGATCCAGGATCCATCCGGCCCCACGAGGAAGGCCACGGCCGCGGCGATATCCTCCGGCGTGCCCAGCCGCTCTAGCGGGCTCATCTTCGCCATGCGCTCCACCAGCTCCGGCGGCTTGCCGTTCAGGAAGAGATCGGTCGCAGTCGGGCCGGGCGCAATCGCGTTGACTGATATCGAGCGGCCGCGCAGTTCCTTCGCCAGGATCGCCGTCAGGGATTCCACTGCCGCCTTGGTCGCGGCATAGACGCCGTAGTTCTCCAGCTTCAGCCCGACCACGCTGGTGGAGAAATTGACGATGCGCCCACCCTTGCGCAGGCGCCGGGCCGCCTCCCGCAGGCCGTTGAAGGTGCCCTTTAGATTGATGGCGATCTGCCGGTCGAACAGCGCGTCGTCGCTCTCGCCGATGGATTTCAGCATCATGATGCCCGCGTTGTTCACCAGCACATCGGCGCCGCCGAAATTCGTCTCGGCGGCGTCGAACAGACGCTTTACGGCCTGGGGATCGCTGACATCGGCCTGCACCGCGACAGCGCGGCCGCCCTTGCCCGTGATCTTGCCCGCCAGCGCCTTCGCCGCCGCCTCGCTCCCGGAATAGTTGATCACCACCGCAAAGCCATCGGCCGCCAGGCGCTCGGCGATTGCGGCGCCGATGCCGCGCGAAGCGCCTGTGACGATGGCCGACTTACTGCTGTCGTTCATTTCATTCTCCAACTGATCGACATTTCCACAATTGCGTTTGCGACCGCCGCCGTTGACATCGGCGTGCCGCCCGGCGGGAATGCACAGCATGAATGCGCCCGACCTTGCCGGCCAGCTTTTCCAGGAACTCGGCCCCGACATCGTCTCCACCGACGCCGATCTCCGCCAGCGCCGTGCCGGCGACTGGAGTGGCGCGCCCAAGACCGTGCCGCCGGCGATCCTCCGGCCGCGATCCACCGACGAAGTCTCCCGTTGTCTCGCCTTCTGCCACAAGCTGGGCATCCCCGTGGTGCCCCAGGGCGGCATGACGGGGCTCGCCGGCGGCGCCAACCCCGCGCCCGGCCAGATCGTGCTGTCGCTGGATCGCCTGTCCGGCGTGGAGGAGCTGGACCGGGAGGCTTCCGCCCTCACCGTCCGGGCCGGCACGCCCTTGCAGGTGGCGCAGGAGGCCGCCCGCGATGCCGGGCTCTATCTCGGCCTGGATATTGGCTCCCGCGGGAGCTGCCAGATCGGCGGCAATCTCGCCACCAATGCCGGCGGCAACCGGGTGATCCGCTATGGCATGGCCCGCGCACTGGTACTGGGCCTGGAGGTGGTGCTGGCGGACGGCACCGTCATCACCGCGCTCGACAAGGCGATGAAGAACAACACCGGCTATGACCTGAAGCAGCTCTTCATCGGCGCCGAGGGTACGCTGGGCGTCATCACCCGCGCGGTGCTGCGGCTGCATCCCCTGCCTCGCAGCCGGACGACGGCGTTCCTGAGCACGACGGGCTTCGACGCCGGCTTGCGCCTGCTGCGGCGGCTGCAGAGCGAACTCGGCGGCATCAGCGCCTTCGAGGTGATGTGGCCGGATTTCTATGACTATGTCGCCGGCCATCCCGATACCGGCGTGACGCCGCTGCCCAAGGGCCAGCCCTTCTATGTGCTGACCGAATATGAGGGGAACGATCCGGCCGGCGACGGCGATCGTGTCGAAGCGGCGCTGGCGGGCGCGCTGGAAGCCGGCGACGTCACCGATGCCATCATCGCCAAGACCGAGAAAGAGGCGCGGGATTTCTGGACGGTGCGTGAGGGCCTGGCTCTGGAAAGGCTGCCTCATATCGTGAATTACGATGTCAGTCTGGCCATCGGCCGCATTGGCGAATTCGCCGACCGCTGCCGCGGCGCGCTGGCCAAGCGCTGGCCGAATGGCGTTTCGACTTTCTACGGCCATATCGGCGACGGCAATCTGCATATCTCCGCCAGCGCTGGTGCTGTGGCGGGCAATGTCGAGCATGAGATGGATGAGATCGTCTACGGGATCGTCGGCGCGATGCAGGGCAGCATTTCCGCCGAGCACGGCATCGGCCTGTTGAAGCGCCCCTATCTCAACCGCTCCCGCTCCGAAGCCGAAATCGAACTGATGCGCCGGATCAAGGCCGCATTCGATCCCCGGGGAATTCTCAATCCCGGGAAGGTGATCTAAGCGACATGGCGTCAGTTCTTGACGCAATCCCCTGATAGTTTCCCCAGCGAAAGCGGGGGTCCAGAGAAGACGAGCACTCTGCAACTCCCGGATCCCCGCTTTCGCGGGGCAAACAACTTTAGTGAATTTGAGCGGAAGGCGTAGCCTTCAGAACGTCGCGCCCAGATGCCAGGGGGCGAATTCGTCGTCGCCGTAGCCGTACTCTTCGCTGCGGCTCTTTTTGCCCGACGCCGTTTCCAGGATCATCTTG
>DATKFM010000253.1:0-17269 GCA_035544395.1 Verrucomicrobiia bacterium | reverse complement strand
GAAGTTGCCGAGGGACTTCGACATCTTTTCGCTGGCGATCTGCACGAAGCCGTTATGCATCCAGACATTGGCCAGCGGAGCGCCGTCATGGGCGCAACGGCTCTGGGCGATCTCGTTCTCGTGATGGGGGAAGACGAGGTCAAGGCCACCGCCATGGATGTCGAAGGTAATGCCCAGGATCTTCCGCGCCATCGCCGAGCATTCGATATGCCAACCGGGCCGGCCCTTGCCCCAGGGGCTGTCCCAGCCGGGCTCGCCCGGCTTCGCCGGCTTCCAGAGCACGAAGTCGGCGGGGCTCTTCTTGTAGGGCGCCACTTCCACGCGCGCGCCGGCAATCATGTCATCCTGCGAACGGCGCGAAAGCTGGCCGTACTCCGCCATCGAAGGCACATGGAACAGCGCATGGCCCTCGGCGGCATAGGCGAAGCCCTTGTCGATGAGGACCTGGATCAGCGCGATCATTTCCTGGATATGGCCGGTGGCGCGCGGCTGATGGGTCGGCGTCAGCGCGCCCAGCGCGGACATGTCCTCTTCGTAGGCCTTGGCGGTGCGCGCGGTCAGATCGCCGATCGGCTCGTTGATCTTCGCCGCGGCCTGGATGATCTTGTCATCAACATCGGTGAAGTTGCGGACATAGCTGACATGGCTGTCGCCATAGATATGCCGCAGCAGCCGGAACAGGATGTCAAATACCACCACCGGCCGCGCGTTGCCGATATGGGCATAGTCATAGACCGTGGGTCCGCAGACATACATCCGCACGTTGTTCGCATCGATCGGCGCGAAGGCCTCTTTGCGGCGGGACATCGTGTTGTAGAGATGGATCGGCACGGTCTGGTCCTCAGGTCATAAACGGATCATGGCAAGCAAACGGGAGCCTGTCTCGGCCGCCGGCTTCATATCCAGAAAATTGGGAAAACGCGACTGGATCGCCGGACTTAGGCCCGGCAACAACAGCTCATATCGGCTTGGCGCGTCGCGATCATGGGTTTTGCATAGCATAACCGGCTACCGGCCGCTACGCCCTTTCCCCGCGGAGGCGCGCCAGGGCCCGGTCGCGGCCGATCAGCGGCAGGAATTCCTTCATTTCCGGGCCATGGTCGCGCGCGGTCAAGGCCAGCCGCAGGGGCTGGAACAATTCTTTCCCCTTGCGCCCGGTGGCCGTTTTCACCGCCCCGGTCCAGGCCGACCAGGTCTCCGGGCCCCAGGGTTCCGGCGGCAACAACCCAGCGGCGGCCGCGGCAAATCCGGTATCGGCGATGACGGGTGCAATCGGCCCGCGGCTCACCTCCAGCCATTCTCCCAGGTCAGCGAGCTTGGAGATGTTGGCGCGCGCTACCGTCCAGAGCGGCTCATCGACGGCGTCGAGATCCATAGCCGCCAGCTTTGCCTTCACCTTCTCGAACGGCAGCAGATGCAGCAGGCGGGCATTCAGATGCACCAGTTCCTGCAGATCGAACTTCGGCGTCACCGCGTTGTAGTGGTTGAGCGCGAAGGAGCCGGCCAGCGCCTCCAGCTCCGCCACCGGCTCGATCTTATCGGTCGTACCGACCCGCGCCAGATAGCTGTTGATGGCCATCGCCTCGATGCCGTCCGCGCGCAGTTCGGCGATCGACAGGCTGCCCGTGCGCTTCGACAGACCTTCGCCGGAGATGTTCGCCAGCAGCGGCAGATGGCCGAAGCGCGGCGGCTTCGAACCCAGCGCTTCGAAGAGCTGCGCCTGGGCGCCGGTATTGGTGACGTGGTCGGCGCCCCGGATGATATGGGTGATGCCAAGATCGATGTCATCGACGACGGAGGTAAAGGTATAGAGATAGCTTCCGTCGCCGCGGATGAGCACGGGGTCGCTCTGGCTCGCCTCATCGATATCCTGGGGCCCGCGCACGAGATCGTCCCAGCGTTCATGGGCGGCGTTCAGCAGAAAACGCCAATGTGGCCGCAAACCCTGCGCTTCCAGCCCCGCCCGGTCCTCGGCCGACAGGTTCAGCGCGGCGCGGTCATAGACCGGCGGCAGGTGCCGCTGCTGCTGGCTGCGGCGCTTGAGATCCAGCTCCTCCGGGGTCTCGTAGCAGGGATAGAGCCGGTTGCTTGCCTTCAGTTTCTCGGCCGCCCCATCGTATAGAGCATTCCGATCCGACTGCCGTGCGAACTCCTGCCAATCGAGACCGAGCCAACGCAGATCCTCCTCGATCCCCGCGGCGAACGCTGCCGTCGAGCGCGCAAGGTCGGTGTCGTCCATGCGCAACAGGAACACGCCGCCGGCCCGGCGGGCGAACAGCCAGTTGGCCAGAGCAATATAGATATTGCCGACATGGAGCCGGCCCGTCGGGCTCGGCGCGATGCGCACCCGCGCGGTCATCAGCCGCCCCGGTAGGCGTTGGTGATGGGATAGCGGCGGTCGCGGCCGAAGGCACGGCGGGTGATCTTCACGCCGGGCGGCGCCTGGCGGCGCTTGTACTCGGCGCGGTCGAGCATGCGCCAGATGCGCTCCACCGTGGCGCGGTCATGGCCGCGGGCGACGATCTCGTCGACGCCCATTTCATTCTCGATCAGGCATTCCAGGATCTTGTCCAGCGTCGCGTAACGCGGCAGATCGTCCTCGTCCTTCTGATCGGCCTTCAGTTCCGCCGTTGGCGGCCGCGTGATGACATTGTCTGGCATGACGCGGCCGCCGGGACCGCGCGCATCAGGCAGGTGGTTCTCATTGCGCCAGCGCGATAGCGCGAACACGGTCGTCTTGTAGACGTCCTTCAGGACCGAGTAGCCGCCGCACATGTCGCCATAGAGCGTGGCGTAGCCCACCGACATCTCCGACTTGTTGCCGGTGGAGAGCACCATATGGCCGAACTTGTTCGAGAGGGCCATCAGCGTCAGGCCGCGGGCGCGGCTCTGGATATTCTGCTCGGTGATGCCCTCGTTGGTGCCGGCGAACTGCGTCTTCAGCATGTCGGCAAAGGCCTTCATCGCCGGCTCGATGGAGACGGTGTCCAGGCGGACACCCAGCAGCCGCGCCACTTCCGCCGCATCATCCAGGCTTTCCTGACTGGTGTAGGGCGATGGCATCATGACCGCCCAGACGCGATCCGGTCCCAGCGCATCCACCGCCACCGCCGCGGTGATCGCCGAATCGATACCGCCGGACAGCCCTAGCAGCACGCCGGGGAAACGGTTCTTCTCCACATAGTCGCGCAGGCCGAGGGTCATCGCCGCGTAGATGCTCGGCAGGCCATCCAGCGGCTTGGTAAGTTCTCCAGCCACGCAGCGCCAGTGGTCGCCCTGGCGCTGCCAGCGGGTGAGCGACACCTTGTCCATGAAGGCCGGGAGCTGCGCCTTCAGGCTGTAGTCGCCATCGACAACGAAGGACGCGCCGTCGAACACCAGCTCATCCTGACCGCCCACCTGGTTCACATAGATGATCGGCAGCGAAGACTCCTTCACCCGCTGCACGGCAAGCTGGATGCGTTCCTCCTGCTTCTCATGTTCATAGGGGCTGCCATTGCCGAGCATGAGGATTTCCGCACCGGTCTCCGCCAGGCATTCGGTCACGGTCGAGTTCCACATATCCTCACAGACCATGACGCCGAGCCGCACATTGCGGAAATTCACCGGCCCCTGGGGCGGGCTCGGCGTGAACACGCGCTTCTCGTCGAACACGCCGTAATTGGGCAGATCACATTTGTAGCGGGCGGTTGCCACGCGACCCTGATCCAGCAGCACGGCGGCGTTGTACAGCCTGCCATCCTCGCGCCAGGGCGAGCCCACCAGCAGCGCCGGGCCGCCATCGGCCGTCTCCACCGCCAGCTTGGTCACCGCCGACTCGCAGGCTTCCTGGAAGGCGGGCTTCAGCACCAGGTCTTCCGGCGGATAGCCGCAGACATTGAGTTCGCTATAGATGACGAGATCGGCGCCCTGGGCCTTGGCCTCGGCGCGACCCTTGCGGATCTTCGCGATGTTGCCCTCGACATCGCCGAGAATGGGATTCTGCTGGGCCAGGGAGATGTTGAGGGTATCGGTCATTCTGCAAATGCGGCAAATGGTTGCGCAACTTCCTCAACAATAGCCGACAGCGGCAGCCCTGACCATTGCGCCGGGCGCAACCCTCGTCAGCCCTGGGTTCGCATGCTAGCGTCCTGATTTCCGAGGCGGAGAGAACAAGAAAATGCCCAATACCGAAGCGACCAAGAAGATCACCAAGGCCGTCGATGACGGCTTCGACGCCCAGCTCAAATTCACCGCCGATCTGACCCGCCTGCCTTCGCTCCGGGGCCAGGAAGCGCCGGCGCAGGATTTCATGGCCCGCGCCTATCGCGACCGGGGCCTGTCCCTGGACCGCTGGAAAATAAAGGTCGAGGACATCCAGGGCCTGCCGGGATTCTCGCCGGTGGCCGTTTCCTATGACGACGCCTGGAACGTGGTGGGCGCGCACCGGCCGAAGGCGCCTTCGGGAAAATCAGTCATCCTCAACGGCCATATCGACGTGGTGCCCACCGGCCCGCTGGATATGTGGACCACACCGCCCTTCGAGCCGCGCATCAGCGACGGCTGGCTCTATGGCCGCGGCTCCGGCGACATGAAGGCCGGGCTGGTGGCCAACCTGTTCGCTTTCGACGCGCTGCGCCGCGCCGGGATGGAACCCCAGGGCGAGATATATTTCCAATCGGTCATCGAGGAGGAGTGCACGGGCAACGGCGCGCTGGCCTGCCTGCAGCGCGGCTATCGTGCCGACGCCGCCATCATCCCCGAGCCGAGCGGCACCAATCTCGGTTCGGCGCAAGTGGGCACGATGTGGTTCCAGGTGAAAGTGCGCGGCCGGCCGGCCCATGTGGCCTATGCCAGCCGCGGCAGCAACGCCATCGAGGCCTGCTTCCCGCTGATCAAGGCCTTGCATGAGATGGAGCATCGCTGGAACGAGGCCGGACATCCCGCTTTCGCCGGCAGCGACCATCCGATCAATTTTGTCGTTTCGAAGATCGAGGGCGGCGACTGGACCTCGTCAGTGCCGGCCTGGTGTACCTTCGACATGCGCATCGGCTTGTTCCCGGGCATGGACCTGGCCGATGTTCGGCGCGAGGTGGAGTCGACGATTGCCGAGGCGGCGCGCAAGGACAACTTCCTCGCCAACAGCCCGCCCGACATCGTCTATCATGGCTTCCAGGCGGAAGGTTATGTTCTGGAGCCGGGCACGGCGGCGGAGAAGCTGCTCGAGCAATGCCACCTGGCGGCCCACGGCAAGGAACTCGGCCGCCGCATCTTCACCGGAACCACGGATGCGCGCTTCTTCGGTCTCTATGCCGGCATCCCGGGGCTGGTCTATGGACCGACGTCCCATGACATCCATGCCTTCGACGAGCGCGTGGATATCGAGTCGATCCGCCTGACGACACAGGCGATCGCGCTGTTCATCGCCGACTGGTGCGGGGTGAAGGCGGCGTAGCTATTTCCTGAAGAGGAACTCTCTGCCCACTTTCACGCGCTTGACGCCGTCGTACTCGATGATGTCGGCGGTGGCGTAGGTTTCGGTCCAGCGCTGGGGCAGGAAAGAACCGGTGCCGATGACGTCCACCGGCGCCTTGGCTTCGGCCATCACCTTGCACTTGGCGGGATCGAAGCCGGAGGAGGCGACGATGCGGACCTTGGGGAAACCCGCTTCGTTCAAGGCTTCGCGCGTCTTGTAGATGGCGGCGGCGGTGACACCGGCGCCGACGAGATAGCGCAGCTCCGTCTCGCTGCGATAGCCGCGGATCACTGCCGGCACATGGCGCTCCAGCACCGCATAGGACACCGAGGGATCGAGCCCCTCGATGAAGCGGCTGCCGGGCGTGTCGAGCCGCACGCCGAGCTTGCCCTGCGCGGCTAGCTCGGGGAAGCGGCGGCAGACCTCCAGGGAGTCGGTGATCTCGCGGCCGAAGTAATCAACCAGCACGGTCATGTTGTCTTCGGGGAAGGCCTCGTGGAACATCTCGGCCGCGCGCAGGGTCGAGCCGGCATAGCCGATCAGCGCATGGGGCATGGTTCCCATGCCGTCCTGGCGCCCGAAATAATGCGCCGTCGCCGCCGTGGCGTTGCCGATGAAGCCCTTGGCGTTCACCTTGCGCTTCGCCCGCGCCGAACCGACCGATGCGGCATAGGCCATGATGTCGGCCATCTCCGTGCCAGCGCAGTGCCGCGCGTCCATGGCCAGGAATTCCACCTGGGGCAAGTCGGCGCACATGGTGAAGGCGTTGAAGGCTGCGACGCAGGCCGGGCCTAGTTTCATCAGGAAAACAGTCTCGGTATCGGCCAGGGCGGCGAAGGAACCGCTGATATAGAGGATCGGCTCGCCGGCGCCGACCCAGCGGCCCTCGGCATATGCGACCTGGATGTCGAAGCTGGTATTGCGCGCCTTGGCGATACCCTGCAGCCATTCCACCGCCAGCCGCGGCGCCGACACCACGGGGCGGCGCATGAACACCGCATACATGACCCGCTGGTCGCCGAATTTCTCCACCGCCTGCTTGGTGCGCAGGAAATAGTGATCGGTCCAGGCGGGAAGATTCTTGAGGTCGGGATGCATGTTGTCTGCTTGATGCAAGGTGAAAGGCGGGCCGTTGGCCAGCATACCCCTCCTCCTCCCCCCATAAGCAAGGGCGGCCCTCAGGCAGGTCGCGACGCGATCCCGCCGAAGCCGCCCTGTACGACTGATATCAGCCGTTTCGCGCCTAGGCCGACGCCATCAGCCGCTTGCCGTTGCTGCCGGCGCGCTCGGCTTTCAGCCCCTCGGCCAGCAGGAACGCCAGCTCCAGCGACTGGCTGGCATTGAGGCGCGGGTCGCAATGGGTGTGATAGCGGTCCGCGAGCTGATCGTCGGTGATGGCCTGGGCGCCGCCGATGCATTCAGTGACGTTCTGTCCCGTCATCTCGAAATGCACGCCGCCGGCATGGGTGCCCTCGGCGCGATGGACGGCGAAGAAGGAGCGCACTTCCTGCAGGATGCGGTCGAACGGCCGGGTCTTGTAGCCGCTCGCCGACTTGACGGTGTTGCCATGCATGGGATCGCAGGACCACACCACCTTGGCGCCATGGCGCTTCACCGCGCGCACCAGGCCAGGAAGTTTCGCTTCCGCCTTATCATGACCCATGCGGGCGATCAGCGTCAGGCGGCCTGGGATGTTCTGCGGGTTCAGCGCATCGATCAGACGCAGCAGATCGTCGGCGTCCAGCGACGGCCCGCATTTCAGGCCGATGGGATTTTCGACACCGCGCATGAATTCCACATGGGCGCCATCGAGCTGGCGCGTGCGATCGCCGATCCAGACGAAATGCGCCGAGCAGTCGTACCAGCGCCCGGTCAGACTGTCCTGCCGCGTCAACGCCTCTTCATAGGGGAGCAGCAGCGCCTCGTGGCTGGTGTAGAACTCGGTCTCGCGGATCTGCGGCGTGGTCTCCGAGTTGATGCCGCAGGCGGCCATGAACTCCAGCGTCTCCGACAGCCGGTCCGCCAGCGCTTCATACTTGCCGCCCTGCGGGCTTTCAGCGACGAAATCCAGATTCCAGCGATGCACCTTATGCAGGTCAGCAAAGCCGCCTTGCGCAAACGCGCGCAGCAGGTTCAGCGTCGATGCCGATTGATTATAGGCCTGCACCAGCCGTTCCGGATCGGGGATGCGCGCCGCCGGCTCGAACTCGATGCCGTTGACGATGTCGCCGCGATAGCTCGGCAGCTCCTTGTCGCCGATCTTCTCTATCGGCGCCGAGCGCGGCTTGGCGAATTGGCCGGCCATGCGGCCCACCTTCACCACGGGGCAGGCGGCGCCGAAGGTCAGCACCACGGCCATCTGAAGCAGCACCTTGAAGGTATCGCGGATGTTGTTGGCGCTGAATTCGGCGAAGCTTTCCGCGCAGTCGCCGCCCTGGAGCAGGAAAGCCTTGCCCTCGGCCACGCGGCCGAGCGCGGCCGTCAGGTTGCGCGCCTCGCCGGCAAATACCAGCGGCGGCAGCGCCTTCAGGCGCTTCTCCACGGCCTGGACCTTGACCGGGTCGGGATATTCCGGGACCTGGCTGATCGGCTTGGATCTCCAGCTTTCCAGGCTCCATTTGGTACTCATGACGGGTCTCTTTCTCTGGTGTCCTGCGCGAAGCTGACGCATATACGCTGGAACTGCCGCCGATTCAACGAATCGGGTGATTGGCAATGTTTGTATCAGTGCGCGTTCGCTATGCTTAACCCTTTGGGCCACAATGGATAATCCGCTGAAGGCCGGCATCGTCAGGGCGCTGGAGCGCCGCGGCATGGTGCTCGCCGGGGGCGAAGCCAACCTGACCAAACTGATCGGCGGCGGATGGAACGACGTCTTCCGCCTCCAGGCGACGGGCGTCGATTGGGTCGTAAAGCTCTACAGTTCGGGCCAGCAGGCGAGCCTGTTTCCGATGATGCCGGAGGCGGAGACCCAGGCATTGGAGACGCTGCGCGGCCGCAAGGTGGCGCCGGAACCGGTGGCCTTTCTCAAGACCGAAAACGATCTCCAAGGGCTGGGCCGGCCGATGCTGGTCTATGTCTACTATCCCGGCCAGCATTGGGTCTCCGGCGTGGAGCCGGTCGCCGAGCTGTTCAAACAGCAGCATGCAACTGAGCCGGGCAACCAGCGGCCGCTGGCCAGCGAGCCCGGCGCGATCCTGTATCAGGGCGACCAGCTGCTGACCAAGCTGGCCGACGATGCCTGGGCGATCCGACTGAAGACGGCCCGCCCTGCGCCGCCACTGTCGCTGCCCCGCGGCCGCCGCGCGCTCGTGCATACCGATGCCGGAGCGGCAAACATTATCCAGGGCGAGGATGGCTTGCGGCTGATCGGCTGGCGCTGTCCGGGCATCGGTGATCCCGCGGAAGATCTCTACGCCTTCCTGTCGCCGGCCTTCCAGATTCTAGCCAAGAGCCCGCTCTTGAGCACGGACGATCACGGCCGTTTCTTGCGTCAGTATGGCGATACTGTCACCGTCGAGCGCCTGGATTTGCTGTGGCCGGCTTATTCCTACCGCATGCTCGCCTATTGCCGCCTGCGCACACTGGAATTGCAGCACCGCGATCCCAAGCTGAGCGAGCGCTACCGCAAAGCGTTCGAAGCGGAATTCGCAACGCTCTAGGCGCTGCCCTACTCGGCCGCTTTCTTCTGCGGTTCGGGCAGCGGCGTGCGAAGGGTGACGAATTCCTCCGCGGCCGTCGGATGCACCGCCATGGTGGCGTCGAACTGCTGCTTGGTGGCACCCATCTTCACGGCGATGGCGATGGACTGCACGATTTCCGGCGCATCCAACCCGACCATATGCACGCCGACGACGCGCTGGGTGGCGCGGTCCACCACCAGCTTCATCATCGTCTTCTCGTCGCGGCCGGACAGTGTGTGTTTCAATGGCCGGAAACTGGTGCGGTAGATATCGACCGCGCCGAATTGCGTGCGGGCAAAGGCCTCGGTCATGCCGACGCTGCCCACGGGCGGATGGCTGAACACGGCGCTGGCCACCGTGTGGTGATCGACCGATGTGGGCCGCTTGCCAAAGACCGTATCGGCGAAGGCGTGGCCCTCGCGGATGGCCACCGGCGTCAGATTGAGCCGGTTGGTGCAATCGCCGACGGCATAGATGTTGGGCACGGCCGTTTGCGAATACTCGTTGACCATGACGGCGCCGTCTCCGCCGAGCGAGACGCCGGCCGCTTCCAGCCCCATGCCGCCCGTGTTCGGAATGCGGCCGATCGCATACATCACGAGATCGGTCTCCAGCACCGTGCCGTCGCTGAGCGTCAGCCGGTAACCGTTGGCGATTTTGTCCGTGCGCTTGATGATGGTGTTGAGGCGGATCTCGATGCCCTTCTTGCCCATCTCCGCGGCAAGCGTGTTGCGGATGTCTTCGTCAAATCCGCGCAGGATCTGCTCGCCGCGATAGAGTTGCGTCACTTTCGCGCCGAGGCCGCTGAAGATGCCCGCGAACTCCACGGCGATGTAGCCGCCGCCGGCGACGACCACGCGGCGCGGCAGTTCCTTCAGATGAAACGCCTCGTTCGAGGTGATGCCGAACTCCGCACCCGGCTCCTTCGGCAGCGACGGATGGGCGCCGGTCGCCACCAGGAGGTATTCGGCGGTCACGCGCTTGCCGCCGACATCCAGGGTATGGGCGTCGACCAGCACCGCGCGCGATTCGATCAGCGTGACCTTGGACTCCGACAGCAGCCGTTTGTAGATGCCGTTGAGACGGTCGATCTCCCGGTCCTTGTTGGCGATCAGAGCCGGCCAACTGAACTTCGCGCCGCCGATGCTCCAGCCGAAACCGGCCGCGTCCTCGAAGTCCTCATGAAAATGCGCGGCGTAGGCCAACAGCTTCTTCGGCACGCAGCCCCTGATGACGCAAGTGCCGCCAACCCGAAACTCCTCGGCGATCGCCACCTTGGCGCCATAGCCGGCCGCGATCCGCGCCGCCCGCACGCCGCCCGATCCGGCGCCGATGATGAAGAGGTCGTAGTCGTATTTGGCCATGGATCCGACGTCCTCCGCCCGGCGCCTCTTACCTAGATGGGAATGCCCGGGGCCAAATGCAAAAGCCCTCACGCCCAGCTTGTTGGGGCATGAGGGCTTTCGTCAAGCCAGCGCAGAATGCAGGCGGATCAGATGCCGCCCATGCACAGATATTTGATCTCCAGGAAATCCTCGATGCCGTACTTCGAGCCTTCGCGGCCGTTGCCGGATTCCTTCATGCCGCCGAACGGCGCCACTTCCGTGGAGATGATGCCGGTGTTGATGCCGACGATGCCGGCCTCGACCTGCTCGGCCGCGCGCCACACCCGGCCGATATCCCGGGCGTAGAAATAGGCGGCGAGGCCGAACTCGGTATCGTTGGCGAGGCGGATGCCGTCCTCCTCGGTCTTGAAGCGGAACAGCGGCGCCACCGGACCGAAGGTCTCCTCCCGCGCCACTTTCATCTGCGGCGTGACCTCGGTCAGGATGGTCGGCTCGAAGAAGCTGCCGCCGAGGGAATGACGCTTGCCGCCGGCCACCACCTTGGCGCCCTTGGAGACGGCATCGGTGATGTGCTCTTCCACCTTGGCGACCGCCTTCATGTCGATCAGCGGGCCCTGCTGGGTTTCGCCCTTCAGCCCGTCGCCGATCTTCAGCTTGGCGACCGCCTTCACCAGCTTCTCGGCGAAGACGTCATAGACCTTGTCCTGGACCAGGATGCGGTTGGCGCAGACGCAGGTCTGGCCGGTGTTGCGGTACTTGGACATCATCGCGCCCTCGACCGCCGCGTCGATATCGGCGTCGTCGAAGACGATGAACGGCGCGTTGCCGCCCAACTCCATCGACACCTTCTTCACTGTGGAGGCGCATTGCTGAATCAGCTGCTTGCCGATCTCCGTTGAGCCGGTGAAGGATAGCTTGCGGACGATCGGGCTCGAGGTCATCTCGCCGCCGATCTCCTTGGCCGAACCGGTGATGATGTTCAGCACGCCCGGCGGGAAGCCGGCACGGTCCGCCAGTTCGGCCAGCGCCGTCGCCGAGAACGGCGTCTGGGTCGCCGGCTTGATCACGACCGGGCAGCCCGCGGCCAGCGCCGGGGCGCATTTCCGGGTGATCATCGCATTCGGGAAATTCCAGGGCGTGATCGCCGCGACGACGCCGATCGGCTCCTTGATCACGACGATGCGCTTGTCCGGCTGATGCTGCGGAATGGTATCGCCGTAGATGCGCTTGCCTTCTTCGGCAAACCACTCGACGAAGGAGGCGCCATAGGCGATCTCGCCCTTGGCCTCGGCCAGTGGCTTGCCCTGCTCGGCCGTCATCAGGACCGCAAGATCGTCCTGGTTCTCCATCATGAGGTTGAACCATTTGCGCAGGATGGTAGCCCGTTCCTTGGCGGTCTTCTTGCGCCAAGCCGGCCAAGCCGCATTTGCCGCCTCGATTGCCCGGCGGGTCTCGTTGGCACCCATGAACGGCACCGTGCCCAGAACCTCGCCATTCGCCGGGTTGGTGACCTCGACGGTGCGCTTGGAGTCCGCGTCGGCCCATTTGCCGTTGATGTAGCATTGCTGCCGGAACAGGCTCATGTCCTTGATCGGCGGCGGGGTCATCTTGCGAACGGCTTGCTGCATGGCGCTTATCCTCGCTGAATGCTTTGAAAAGTCGGATGCTGGGGTTAGCCGCCATTATAACCGCGGCCGGTCGGACCGGCAAATCCGTGGCCGGACGCGATGTCGCAGGAAAAATCGCGGTAACCGGAGCGTAACCCTGATTCTCCGCCCATTCCCGGTCCGCCGAAATCGCCCCGTTTCACCCTTAAATCCGCTATAATCAGGCCGCTTGCGGTCACTAGGGATTTGCCCCTCAACCATGTGCGACCAATCCATGCTCCCGCCTTCGGCCCGCCAGCGGACCTTACAACGAGCGCTCGCCTTCGCTCTTGCCATCGCGTGCCTTGGCCCTCTCGCGGCGGCGGCCCAGGACCGGGAACTGGCCCGGGAGCGAGTCGGCGACAATACCGAGCTTGAGGACCTGCTCCGCAACCGCACCATCCACGGCATCTATTCCGGCGGCAACAAGTGGCTCGAGTACCATGCGCCCAACGGCCTGACCGCCTATTGGGACGGCTGCACCCATCCCGGCAAATGGTGGGTTGCCGAGGGCCTGGTTTGCTACCGATATCCCGAGGATCCGGCCCAGGCGGACTATTGCTGGTTTGTCTATCGCGAGGACGAGCGGATCGAATTCGTCTCCTCGCCCGACGGTCCCGATGGGCCGGTGGGCGCCTACTCCGAGGAAATCACCACCGGCAACTCCGAGCATCTGCCGCTGGGGGGCTCGGACTGTCTATCGGCGGATGCCGGCGCAATGAACAAGCCGCCTCAGCATTAGGCCGCGACGCGACCATCATTGATTGCCGAGAGCGGCCCGCCGGACCAGGTCGTGAAAATAGGCAAGCCCGGTCTCGTGCTTCGGACTCAGGGGTCCGGTTTGGTAGACACCGGCCAAATAGTTGCGTTGCACGGTAGCGCAAATCGGGAAGTCCTCTTCGACGACGCCGCATGTCGCCTTCGCTGCATTGTCTTTCTCTGCTTCGCTCAAATCCGCGGCCGGATCGAAGAAGAAATCAAAGACCAGCCGCAGCCGCGATTCGCTCAACGGCAGGATGCGGCAGATATTGAAGCCCTGGCCATATATTCCGATCGTGTTATTGGGCCATCGCCACATGAACAGGCCCTGATACACCGCGCCGCCACGCGCCGCCGCCCGATGCACGCAAATGCGATCGCCATTCTCGACGCGGTACTGCGACATCTCGAGATCTGCCGCCAAAGATGGATGCAGATACGGAATATGATAACCCTCAAGGTAGTTGTCGGTGTAGGTCTTCCAGTTGAAGTCGAGGTCGTAGCTGCGGCGGCTGTGAAACTTGTAGCGTTCGATTGCCAGGTCCCGCGTTATGAGAGGCAATTCTCCCAGCCCCGCTTCCAGAGGGCCGGCATCGACGTCCAGATTGACAAAGACAAAGCCGCGCCAAATTCCGGCGCTGATGGGGAAAAGCGCCAGGCCTGATGCAGCCGCATCGTCGGTTTCGGCAAAATCCGGCCGCCGCCGCAAGCGGCCACCGTGGTCGTAGAGCCAGCCGTGATAGCGGCAGCGCAACTGGTCGCAATGGCCCGTGCCGTCGTTCACCAGATTGCCGGCGCGATGCCGGCAGACATTGTGAAATCCCTTGAGGACGCCATCGCGGGATCGAATCACGAAGATCGGCCACCCAGCGATATCCGTGGCAATGTAATCGCCCTGGTTCCGAATCTCGCTCTCATGGCCGATGAGCAGCCATTCACGCCCAAAAATCGCCGTGCGCTCGCGCTGGAAAACTTCCGAAGACGTGTAGGCATCAGCAGACAAGGTCCAGATATCGGGAGCTGCCGTACCGGTCATGTCTTCAGCCTGTCTTTGATCCATTCACACATCAGCGTAAATTCGCGCCGCGCCAGTTCGCTATAGGCGCGGGCGCGCAGGAAGCCGTGCATGGTGCCGGGCACCACGCGCAACTCGGTCGCCACGCCGCCCTCTGACAGCCGCCGCGCATAGTCTACTGCTTCATCCAGCAGCACGTCGTGGTCGGCGGCCAGCACATAGGCCGGTGGCAGGCCGGCTGTCGTCTTCACCCGCATCGGCATGGCGCGGGGATCGCCGATATCGAGACGGCCCTGCAGATAAGCATTGAGGTAATAGATCATGTTGTCACGCAGCAGGAAGGGATCGCGACCGGCCTTGTAGCTCGGCCGGTCCGGGTTCGTGTCGACCACCGGGTAGATCAGCCCCTGCGCCCTAAGTTCAGGGCCGCCGGAATGCGTGGCGGCAATGGCAATTGCCGCCGCCAGATTGCCGCCGGCGCTGTCGCCCGCAACAGCAACGCGCGCGCCGTCGATAGCCAGCCGCGCCTGATTGTCGATCGCCCATTGCACGACATAGAGGCAATCCTCGAATGCCGCCGGATAGGGATTCTCCGGCGGTCGGCGGTAGTGGACGCTGATGACCTCAGCACCGGTCTCCAATGCCATCTGCGCGGTGATCATCTCGTGGGAGGCGATGCCGCCGCAGACCCAGCCGCCACCATGGAAATAGACGATCAGCGGCGGATGCTCCGCACCGACGGGCCGATAGCGGCGGATGGGAATTTCCCGGCCCGGCGCGCAGACGAAATGGTCGATCGTGCGCACTCTGTCGGGCACCGGAATGCGAAACTTCTCGCCCCGGATGTTGAACCAGATGCGCCGGTCCTCTGCCGTCACCAGCGCCGGCGCGGCCTTCATTTCCTCGCGGAGAGCCGCGACAAAGGCGGCAATGCCACTCTCCAGTGGCGGCAGGACTTTCGTATCATCCATCAGGCGATCCACTCCGAAACCGGCGCGCGCGCCTCATGCAGAGGCTGCGTCACCACATCGACGAGTGTCGGACCGCCCGACTCCACCGCCGCTTGCAGCGCGCCCCGCAGCTCGGACGGATCGGTCACGCGCCAGCTCTTCAGGCCATAGGCGGCGGCGATCTTGCCGTGATCCGACGTCGTGAAATCCACCTGGTGATAGCGGCCGCCGAAGGCGGTGCGCTGTCCCGCCTTGATCCAGCCATAGCCGCTGTTGGAGATGACGATCAATGTGACCGGCAGATTGAGCCGCACCAATGTCTCCAACTCGCCGACGGAAAAACCGAAAGCGCCATCGCCCATGACGGCGACGCACTTGGCCGTTGGACGGGCATAGTACGCGCCGATGACCGCCGGTAGCGAATAACCCAGCGCGCCATGGGCGCGGTTGGTTATCAGGCTCCTGCCGGTGCGGCGGATTTCGTAGTAGGCGGAGAGATAAGGACAGGGCGTGCCGGGGTCGGCGACAACAATGGCGTCGTCAGGCAGCACCGCCTGCAGCTCGGCCACTAGCCGCTCGGGCCGGATCGGCGCGGCATCCGACAACGCCAACTCACGGAATGATGCTCCCTTCTCCCGCTTCGCGCGGGCGACGGGCGCGATGGCCCAGGCGCCGTTCGCTTTCTTGCCGCGCCGCTGCAGCGCCTCGCGCAACGCCGCCAGGCTCAGCAGCGCATCGCCGATCAATGACACTTCGGCCCGATAGTTGGCGCCCATGACGGCCGCGTCGACATCGATATGAACAACCGGCGTGCCCGCCTTCGGATGGCGCCAGCGTTCGGTGGTCACCGATCCGGCGCGGCAGCCGACGAAGATGACGAGATCGGCCGCGTCCACCACGGCCCGGGTCGGCGCGGTGCCGCCATTACTGCCGACCACGCCGGCGCAGAGCGGATGGGTTTCCGGCAGGCTGCCTTGGCCGCTGATGCTGGTGGCGACCGCGGCGCCCAGGAGCTCCGCAAGCGCCGCGAGTTCGCCTTCCGCGCCGGAGATAACCACACCGCCGCCGCAGATGAAGATCGGCGCCTTCGCCTTGGCGATCCGCTCGGCCGCGGCATCGACCGCGTCCGGATCAGGCGCGGTGCGCGATGAAGGGCAAAGGTTCAGCGCCGGATCTGCCCAGACATCGGCTTCGTCCACCGGATCCTTCTGCACGTCGAACGGCAGCCCGAGATGCACGGCGCCCGGGCGGCCGGTGGTCATCTGGGTGAAGGCGCTGCGCAAGGTCTGCGGAATCGCCGCGGCGCGGTCGATCATCCGGTTCCACTTGGTCACCGGCCGGAACAGCGCCGCCTGATCCAGTTCGGTCAGCGTGAACCGCCCGCGCGACGTCGTGGAGATATCGGTGGTCACTGCCAGCAGCGGAACCGAGGACTCGTTCGCTTCGGCCACTCCCGGCAGGATGTAGGTCGCGCCGCCACCGCTCGGCCCTTCGCAAACACCGACGCGACCCGAAATCCGTGCGTAGCCATCGGCCATATAAGCGGCCGAGCGCTCGTCCCGCGTCAGGATGTGAGTGATGCCGTGATCGAGCCGCGCCAGCGCGTCATAGAGCGGCAGGCTGGTGTCGCCGCAAAGGCCGAAAACATGGGTCACGCCATGCCGCTGCAGCATGCGCAAAAACGCTTCGGCCCCTGAAAGCTGATTCATCGCCGGCCCGGTCGAGAACGATTCAGGCGGGCAGTGTCACGGCCGCGGCGGGCGGCGTCAATGCCGCCCGCTCAACGGCGTGGTTTAGGAGACGCGGTGCTCCACCGGCTTGTAGAACGGCAACGACAGCATGCCGTTGCCCAGATGATCCACGGCGAGATCGAAAGTGCCCTCCTCCGACATCTCCTTCGCCGCCTTGCGGATATGAGCCATCGAGGCGCGGGCGAGATAGCCGCCCAGGCTGACCCGCTTCACGCCGGCATTCTTCAGGTCGGCGAGGACGAAGCCGAAGCTCTGGCCCCCGAGCGCAACGCCCAACGGCGCGTCGATCTCCCGCGCCAGCGAGGCGATGGTCGCCAGGTTGTTCACGCCGGGCACGAACAGGCAGTCGGCGCCGGCTTCGCGATAGAGGTTGGCGCGGCGCACGGTGGCCGCGAACGGCGCTTCCATGCCCGTGAGAAAGCAATTGGTGCGCGCGGTGAGCGTGAACTTGATTTCCGTATGGTCGGCCGCCTCGCGGGCGGCGGCGATGCGCTCGACGGCATCCTGGGTATCGAACAGCGGCTGGCCGGCGACGCCCGACTGATCGGCGATGGTGGCGCCCACGGCGCCGGCGTCGATGGTGCGCCAAATGGCTTCCGCCACGTCTTCAGGCGTGGCGCCGAAGCCGGACTCGAAATCGACGCTCAGCGGCACATCGATGCCG
>DATKFM010000252.1:0-6345 GCA_035544395.1 Verrucomicrobiia bacterium | reverse complement strand
GATCAAGGAGATGCAGGCTCGATTGCAGGAAGCGCTCGATGCCGGCGTCGTCGGCTTCTCTACCGGCCTGGGCTATGAACCAGCGGAATCGGCGCCCACTGACGAGATCGTCGAGTTGGCCAAGCTGCTCAAAGCCGCCGGCGCCATTCACACGACGCACATGCGCAACGAGTCCGATCATGTGCTAGAGAGCCTGGACGAGACCTTTGATATCGGCCGGCGGGCCGGTGTGCCCGTGGTCATTTCCCATCACAAAACGGCTGGCCAGCCGAATTTCGGTCGTTCGGTGGAGAGCCTCGCCAAGATCGAGAAGGCGCTGGGGCAACAACCGATCGGCCTGGACGCCTATCCCTATTCAGCCTCATCGACGATCCTGAGGGCCGATTGGGTCGGCGAAGCGACAAAGGTCATCGTCGCCTGGTCGAAGAGCGCGCCGGATCAGGCTGGCCGGCTGGTGACTGACGTGGCGCGCGATTGGGGCGTATCGCAGGAAGAGGCCTGCCAGCGGCTGCAGCCCGCGGGCGCCATCTACTTCTCCATGGATGAGGGCGATGTGCGGCGCATCCTCGCTTTTCCCCATACGATGATCGGGTCGGACGGGCTGCCCCATGACAGCCATCCCCATCCGCGGCTGTGGGGAAGCTTTGCGCGGGTCCTCGGTCACTACAGCCGCGATGTCGGTCTGTTCCCATTGGAGGAGGCGGTGCGCCGCATGACCGGCCTGCCGGCGCGGCAATTCCGTCTCCGTGACCGCGGATTGATCCGGCCGGGCTACTTCGCCGACCTGACGATCTTCGATCCGGCGGCCGTCATCGACCGCGCCACCTTCGAAACGCCAATGCAGCCTGCGGGCGGAATCCTGGGGGTCTATGCCAACGGCCTGCCAGTCTGGTCGGACGGCCGCTCCACGGGCCGACGGCCCGGCCGGGTTTTGCGACGGACCTAAGGTCTGGCCAAGCACTGGCCGTCCGCCGCGAAACTATGATATAACCCATTGATCCTAATATGTAGTCGACAAATTACACGTTTCGCTAAGACATTCCGTTGGCATGCCCGCCGCCTAGCCTGAGGAATGTCAGAGCCTAGATCTAGAGTTAGGGGATGTGTGACGGCCGTGACAGCGGACCCAGCGCCCGATCGGCGAAATTAACCATTCCATAACCGAAATCGTTAATAATCCGGTAGGTTTCATTTCGGCGCCCCATGAAAGCAGTCATCGAACAATTCCCGATTCACAACGCCGCTCCCGAAGAGCGGCCGGCTGACGGTCTTGCTGAAGATCCGTTGCTGCAATGCCTCGTCGCGCTCTCGCGATACTATGGCGTGCCGCGCTCGGCCGCAGCGTTGCGCGCAGGACTGCCGCTCGCGGTTGGCAATATCAAGCCGTACCTCTTTATCCAGTCGGCGGAGCGGATCGGATTGTCGGCTTCGATCAAGAGCCGCAAGTTCATCGATATCGATCGCCTGTCGCTGCCCTGCGTGCTTCTGCTGAAGGACGGTGGCGCCTGCGTTCTGCTGCGGTTGCTGGGTCCAGACCGCGCGGAAGTCATTACGGCCGACAATGTCGACGGCAGCCACGAAGTGCGCCGCGAGGAATTGCAGCAGCGCTATGCCGGCAGCGTCATCGTCGTCCGCTCCAAGATCCGGTTGGATGCACGCTCGGAGGATCTGGCGCCGACCCGCGTCAAGTCCTGGTTCTGGAGCAACGTCTTCTCGTTCACGCCGATCTATCTCGAGGTCATTCTCGCGGCTCTGCTGATCAACCTTTTCGGCGTCGCCAGCCCGGTCTTCACGATGATCGTTTATGATCGCGTCGTGCCGAACCAGGCGCTCGACACGCTCAACGTCCTGGCAATCGGCATTGGCCTGACCTTCTTCTTTGATTTCCTGCTGCGGACAATGCGCGGCTATTTCCTCGATCGCGTCGGCAAGAATCTGGATCGGAAACTGTCGTCGCGGATATTCGAGCATCTGCTGTCGATCAAGATGGCCGCCAGCCCGATGTCCGCCGGGGCATTTGCCAACAACATCCGCGAGTTCGAGACGCTCCGCGACTTCTTCACGTCGGCGTCGCTCACGGCACTGGTCGATCTGCCGTTCCTATTCCTCTTCATGATCGTGATCTTCTTCCTTGGCGGGCCTGTCGTTTGGGTTCCCGCGATCATGGTGCCGCTCGTTGTCATCGTCAGCTTGTGCGCGCAGATTCCGATGCGGGCGGCCGTCGAAAAAGGCTATCGCGAAGCGTCGCAGAAGCATTCGATGCTGGTCGAGACCATCAACGGCCTCGACGCCATCAAGGTCGCCTCCGCCGAAGGCCGGCGGCAGCGCGACTGGAATCACTATGTCGCCGCCGCCGCGAGCTCGTCGATGGCGTCAAAGTTCTGGGCGTCGATTTCCCTGAACTTCACGGTCATGGCGGCAAATCTTGCGTCCATCGGTGTGGTTTTCTGGGGCGTCTACCGGACGGGCGAGGGCCTGATGACAACCGGCGCGATGGTCGCCGTTTCCATGCTGACCAGCCGCGCCATGGCGCCGCTCGGCCAGATCGCCGGACTGATCGTCCGTTTCCATCAGTCCTGGACATCGCTCAAAGGCCTGAACCGTCTGATGGCGCTGCCGTCGGAGCGGCCGATCGGCAAAGAGTTCCTGCGCCGGCCGGATGTGCAGGGCTCGATCGAGTTCCGCAACGTGTCCTTTGCCTATCCCAATTCGAAGGTAGCGGCCCTGCACGGCATCAGCTTCAAGATCACTCCCGGCGAGAAGGTGGGTGTGATCGGCCGCATCGGCTCGGGCAAGACCACGATCGCCCGCATGATTCTCGGCCTCTACGAACCGACCGAGGGCTCGGTGCTGGTCGACGGCACGGACATGCGGCAAATCGACCCGGCCGATCTCCGCCACAATCTCGGCTGCGTCCTGCAGGATGGCGGCCTGTTCTTCGGCTCGGTGAAAGACAACATCACGCTCGGCGCGCCCTACGTCGATGAAGCGGCAATTCTGAAGGCGGCTGCCATCGCCGGCGTCGATCAGTTCGTAAACACCCATCCCTCTGGATTCGACCTGCAGGTCGGCGAAGCCGGACGCTTGCTGTCCGGCGGTCAGCGTCAGTCCATCGTCATCGCGCGAGCCCTGCTCATGGATCCGCCGATCGTCGTCATGGATGAACCCACCAGTTCGATGGACAACAGCACGGAGACCGGCTTCAGGTCCCGCATGGCGGAATCGCTCACGCACAAGACCTTTGTGCTGGTCACCCATCGGCATTCGATGCTGGCCCTGGTCGATCGGCTGCTCGTTGTCGACAACGGCAAGATCGTTGCCGACGGCCCGAAGGCCGCCGTCCTCGAGGCGCTCGTCAAAGGCCGCGTCAGCGCGGCCAAGTCGTAGGGAGCGCCTTCATGAGCAATGCATCGCAAGGCGACTGGATCGATCCGACTGATGTGGACCGCAAGGGGTTCTGGTTCTTTGGCCACATACTTCTCTACGCCGTGGCGGCCTTCATCGTCGTCTTCCTGGTTTGGGCGGATCATGCGGTGCTGGACGAGGTGACTCGCGGCCAGGCCCGCGTCATACCGTCGAGCCAAGTTCAGCTCATCCAGAACCTCGAAGGCGGCATCCTCGCCGACGTCATGGTGCGGGAAGGCGATATTGTCGAAAAGGGCGAGGTCCTGCTGCGGATCGACAACCGCCGCGCGGAGTCGGATCTGGCGGATTTGCGTCAGCAGGAGATGCATCTGCTGGCCGTGACTTCGAGATTGGAAGGCGAAATCGCCCGCCAGAAGCCGGACGAAATCGTGTTTCCGGACAGGCTGGTGAGTGATGCGCCAGATCTCGTCAAGGCAGAGCGGCTCAATGCGCAGATCCGCAGCGAGCAGCTCGAGTCTCAGATCGGCATTCTCCGCGAGCAGATGGCGCAGAAGCTGCAGGAAATCGAGGAGCTGAGCAGCAAGCTCAAGAATGTGAAGAACTCACTCGGCCTTGCGCAACAACAGTACAAGATCAAGAAGCCACTTGCCGAGCAGGGCGTCATTTCAAAAGTCGAGCTGCTGCAGGTGCAGCGGGATGTAAACGAACTAAAGACCGAATTGGATTCGACCGAGCTGTCGATCCCCCGCGCCCAAGCGGCGCTGAAGGAAGCGGAGAACCGCGTCAATGAGCGGACCAACACATTCCGCAGCGAAGCGGCTGACGAACTCAGCCGTCACCGGGCCGAACTGGCCAGCGTCCAGGAGCAATTGACTTCCAATACGGATCGAGTGTCGCGCACGGAAGTGCGTTCGCCAGTCCGCGGCACGGTGAAGGAAATCAAGATCCGGACCATCGGCGGCGTGATCCGCCCGGGCGAAGATCTGATGGAGATCGTGCCGATGGAGGACACGCTGCTGGTCGAGGCCCGGATCAAGACCACCGACAGCGGCTTCGTCCATCTCGATCAGAAGGCCGTCGTCAAGTTCGATACCTATGACTACAGTATCTATGGCGGCCTCGACGCGGTCGTCGAATTCAAGAGTTCCGATGCCATCGAGGAGGAGATCGGCGGCAAGCGCGATCGGTTCTTCCGTGTCCGGTTACGGACCGACAGGAACTATCTCGAGGGGAAGGCCGGAAAGGCGCTGGAGATCGGCCCGGGTGACACGGCCATTGTGGACATCCTGACCGGACAGAAGACCGTCCTCCAGTATCTGCTCCTGCCCATTTTGCGGACGCGCAATTCCGCCTTCGGCGAGCGGTAGTTCCAGGGGAAATTACAGATTAATCAGATTTTTACATAGTTTTGATCAAGTGGTTATGTCGGCGCCTCGTCCGGATTCCCGGGCGAGTCAGGAATTTGTTCTAACTCATTGAAGTGATGGAATATTGCCATGCTGGATTATAAGACGCAGTTGCTGCGATCCGTCGCGGCGGCCTGCCTGGTAGCCCTGCCGCTGTGGGCCGGCCCGGCACAGTCGATGACCCTCAAGGAAGCGGTCGAGATTGCGATCACCACAAATCCTGAAGTGGGCTCCGTCGCCAACAACCGGCGCGCCATCGACGAGGAACTGCGTCAAGGCCGGGCGCTCTATCTGCCGCAGGTCGATATTCGTGCCGCCACCGGCCCGGAATTCTCCGACAACGTGACCGTCGAGGCCCGCGGCAAGGACAACATCACGCTTCTGCGCAAGGAAGGATCAGCCACCCTCAGCCAGCTGCTGTTCGACGGCTTCTTTGCCGATAGCGAAGTCGAGAAGCAGATTGCCCGCGTCGAATCCGCGGCCCATCGCGTCAATGAGGCCTCGGAGTTCACCGGCCTGGACGCCGTGGAATCCTACCTCGAGGTGCTGCGTCACCGGGCGCGCGTGGAGATCGCCGAGAACAATGTTGCGGTCCATCGCCAGCGCCTGGATCAAGTCCGCGCCCGCGCCGATGCCGGCGGCGGCAACATCGCCGACGTCCGCCAGGCGGAAGCTCGCCTGAGCAATGCGGAATCGAGCCTCAACCAGGTACGCGGCGATCTCAAGGACGCCGAAGCGCTTTTCATCCGCGTCGTCGGCCAGGCGCCGGATACGCTGGAGGATCCAACCGTCCCCGCCGACTCCATTCCGCCGGATGTTGAATCGGCCGTGGCAATTGCCATCGAGAACAGCCCAACCATTCAGTTCGCCCGCGCCGATGTGAAGGCGGCCGAGGCTGACATCAAGCAGCAGAATGCCAGCCTCTACCCCGACATCCGGCTGGAACTCGGCGGCTCGATCAATGACGACATCGATGGCCGCCGGGACACCGAGTACGATGCGACCGCGCTCGTTGTCATGCGCTACAACCTCTATCGCGGCGGCGCCGACGTGGCGCGAATCCGCGAGTTCAAATACCGCCAGGCTGAGGCCTTGGATCGCCTGCGCGTAAACGAGCGCAAGGTCGCCGAGGATACGCGCGTCTCCTGGAACGCGATGGAAGTCTCGCACAACAATGTCGAGATCCTGCGGCGGGAAGTCGACGCGAACGAAAAGACGCGCGACGTCTACAAGCAGCAGTTCGAGATCGGCCAGCGCGGCCTGCTCGATCTGCTGGATGCAGACAACGAGCTTTTCCTGGCGCGCGATTCACTGGTGACCGCGGAATACACCGAGTTGTTCGCGAACTATCGTCTCCTGGCTTCCCAGGGCGCCTTGCAGAAGTCGCTGGGGCTGACTCCGGTCGCAGCGGCGAACCCGCAGGCCGCAGAGAGCTGGAGCCCCTTCGACTGAGCCTTTTCCAGTATCCGGTAGCGTGCCAAGTCTCATCGCGGCACGGTTGGCGAATGAAGCCGGCCGTGCCGCTTGTCTTTGCAGCCCACGGCTACACTCGCGGCACGGCCCTCAATCAGCG
>DATKFM010000251.1:0-13661 GCA_035544395.1 Verrucomicrobiia bacterium | reverse complement strand
GCGCCACGTCAGTCACCAGCCGGCCAGCCTGATCCGGCGCGCTCTTCGACCAGGCGACGATGACCTTTGTCGCTTCGCCGACCCAATCGGCCCTCAGAATCGTCGATGAAGCTGAATAGGGATAGGCGTCCAGGCCGATAGGTTGTTGCCCCAGCGCCTTCTCGATCTTGGCGAGGCTCTCCACCGAACGCCCGAAATTCGGCTGCCCAGCCGTTTTGTGATGGGAAATGACCACAGGCACACCCGCACGCCGGCCGATATCAAAGGTCTCGTCCAGGCTCTCCAGCACATGATCGGACTCGTCGCGCATGTGCGTCGTGTGAATGGCGCCGGCGGCTTTGAGCAGCTTGGCCAGCTCGACGATCTCGTCAGTGGGCGCCGATTCCGCTGGTTCATAGCCCAGGCCGGTAGAGAAGCCGACGACGCCGGCATCGAGCGCTTCCTGCAATCGAGCCTGCATCTCCTTGATCTCGGCTGGATTGGCCGGGCGCTCCAGCCGCTCCATCACGCCGACCCGCAATGTCGAATGGCCGACGAGGCAGGCGGCATTGATCGCCGGCGGCGCGCGATCCAGCGCAGACATGTAAGAGGCGAAGGACTCGAATCGGTACCAGGTCTGGTCGCCGAGCAGATCCAAGGGCGGCGGCGGCGATCCTCTGAGCGTCAACGGCGCCAGGCTGATGCCGCAATTGCCAGTCACGACCGTGGTCACGCCCTGGCTCGCCTTTGGCGACATGTCCGGCGAGCTCAGCAGCAGGCGGTCATCATGGGTGTGCACATCGATGAAGCCGGGCGCGATCACATGGCCGCCGATGTCGACAATCTCCGCACTCGAAATCACGCCGATATCGCCGACCGCGAGAATGCGATCTCCGTTGATCGCAACATCTGCGGTTACGGCGGAAGCGCCGGAACCGTCGATGACCTGCCCGCCCCGGAAGATGATCGTGGGAGTCTCTTTCATCTGTCGCCTATCCCGCCTGATCGTAAAAGCGCGCTTGAAACAGATCCGCCCGTGCGAGCGTTGGCCGGATCGCTGCCAACAAGATGTCCGCCCATTTCTGAGCCGCAACCTCTGTCCCAATCAGATCCTGCCTGAACTCGACCAGCAGATGGGGCCAGCCTCTGCGCATGCCATGAATCGGCAGGCTGCAATCTTCGCCGGTGACAAGCCCATAGGGCTGATTGTCGCCGACCGTAACCGTGCCGAGGTTCCGCAATGCCGCCATGACGGGTGCCGCGATCCGGTCGTCACGCTCCCAGCAGATGTCGATTTCCCAGGGCCGGAATTCGCCATTCATGCGATCGGTGCAGCTATGGATCGAGAGCACGGCCGCCACGCCATGACGGACTCGCATGGCCTCCGCCAGATCCTCGATGGCCCTGTGATAGGGAACATAAATCGCCTCCAGGCGCGCCCGTCTGTCGGCTTCGGACAACGTCACATTGCCGGGAACGGCGCTGCCGTCGCTAGTCTGCGGGATCAGCGTCGGATCCCGCAGCAGCCGGTTGCAGTCGACGATCAGCCGCGAATAGTTGCAGAGCACCGCCGGCGCATCCAACTGCAGGGCCATATGCCGCGTGATATCGGCGGCGCCGATATCCCAGGCGATATGACGCGTCAGATCATCGCCGGACAGGCCAAGCTGCCGCAGGCTGGGTGGAATGAACCGGCTGGCGTGATCGCAAAACAGCATGATCGGCGCGCGGCCCTCGCCGTTGAACAGTTCGAACGGCGGTGGATCACCCTGTGCAAGCAACGGCATTGTTGGTCAGTCCAGCGGATAGATCCGGCGCGCGTTCTCGCTGGCGATCAGACCGGCGATGCGCTCCGCTTCCCGGACATTACAGAAACCGTCTGCGATCCACTGATCCATCTGGCGGCGAAGGCCGGCGCGGAATAGCAGCGCCCCGAGATAGTAGAACTCGGCGACGCCAAAGGCGTCCGAGCTATAGAGCTGCTTGGTAAAGGGCGCGATCTCCAGGGCCTCGCCGAGAATCCGCCAGGCGGACGGCCCCGTGTAGTGGAGAATGACGCCCACGTCGAAAAAGACGTTGGGGAATACCTCCGCCAGGTATCCGGCGACGCGATGGAACGGGAAGCAATGGAGCATCGTGATATTGACGCCCATCTCGTTCATCGATTCCAAGAACGGCATCAGCAGGGACGGATTGTTCTTGTGGACAATCGCATCCCGATCGCCGAACCCGACATGGAATTGGATCGGCATCTTGCGTTGCCTGGCCAGTTCGGCGCCCATCCACAGGCCATGGCGCAGCAGCGTCGGCTCTTCCATGCGGGTGCGGCCGGCCTGGATCTCCGGCAGCCACTTGCCGGCCGCTGCGACGACGCCGTCCTTGCTCGGCGGCGCCGGATCGAAATCGAAACCGCCACGATAGGCGATGACCGACTTGAGCCCGACGGCCGTCTTGCTGGCAGCCGCCAGCTCGTCGGCAAACGCACGCGAGAAATCGGCGGCGCCGACACCGGACTTGCCGACCCGCTCGGCAATCGCCTCGATTCGCACTATTTCGCGCGCGGGAACGCCAACGGCCTCGGCCATTTGCGGTGGCGTGAGAATATCGGTGGATCGAAATCCGCTATCGATCAGCAACAGGCCGCAATTGGCCGCCTTTACGAACCGCCGATTTACCTCGGCGGCCCCCAATGCCGCACGGCGCTCGATATAGGCATCGGGATCGGGAAAGGGATCGAGATCGAGGATAGGTGCGCATTTCGCCCGGATCGCCAATCCGAGCGGCGTGTCGAAATGGCTGGTCCCCACGGGCGCGTCGACAAAGCTCTCGGAGATCATCAGTTCGAATTGCTTGCGCGTGACATCGCGCGGCACCAGGCCGTGGCAATGATGATCGATCAGCTTCAGATCGGCGGCAATATCAGTAGGCATTGGCATATCGGTTCATGATTTCTTCGGCGGTCGCGTTCTTGAACATATCCACCTCTTTGCGCTTCACCGATATGTAGGCCTTCCACAGATTATCGGAGAACCAGCTTTTGACCACCTTGTCCCGCTCTAGCGTGTCCAACGCTTCGCTCAGCGTTCCCGGCAGCGCCGCAATGCCCAACTTGCGCCGCTTCTCGGCGCCCAGATCGTGCGGATCTTCGAACGAAAGCGCCGGCAGCGGCAGCTTCTCACGTATACCCTGCAGGCCGGCGCGTACGAGAAGGCCGAGCACGAGATAGGGACTCGATGTGCTGTCCACGGGCCGGTATTCGAGATTGTACAGGCGCCGCATCCTTGCGGCGTCGCCCTTCGGCGGCAGGCAGATGCGCAGCGATGCCTCGCGATTGTTCAATCCCAGGCAGGCATAGCCGGAGCTCCAATGCTGCGGGCCGAGCCGAAAATAGGACGGCGGCGTGGGCGCGGAAAATGCGCAGATCGCCGGCGTATGCCTGACGACGCCGGCGGCAAACTGCCCCGCCTTTTCGCTCAAGGCCCCGGGACGTGACACATCGTAGGTCGCAGGCTTGCCGTCCCTGCTTTGCAGGCTGAAATGCACATGGGCGCCATTACCTGGCCGGTCGAGAGCGATCTTCGGCGTGAAGCTGGCGCGATAACCGGCGCGCCGCGCCACTTCGCGTATCACTTCCTTGACGATGAGAGTGCGGTCCGCCGCGGCAATGCCGATGGCAGGGCGGCAGCTGACCTCAAATTGATTGATGCCATACTCCGGCTCGAAAGTCTCCGGCTCGGCGCCGGCCTGCCGCAACGCCTCGATGCAGCGCAAGGCGAAGTCCGGGACGAGCCGGAACGCCTCCAGCGAGAACGGCGTCGTGTTCGGCAGGCTGGCCCCCAGCAGGCTGAATTCCAATTCCGGCGAACTGTAGAACCGCAGGCCCGCCTCTTTTTCCAGATCCTGCAAGGCCGCACGATAGAATCCCCGCGTGCAGGAATCCCAGACGGTGCCATCGAGGTTGTAGCCGTCGCACAGGACGAAGCCGAGCGGCGGATAACCCTTGGCGATCTCCACGCGCACGCGGGTCGACGGATCGGGAAGCATCTGCGCTTCCATCAACGCGCCCCAGGGATTGTCCGCGATATCCTCGAATGGTGTCAGAGCATGTCCGGCCATCGCCCAGTTGATGCCGAGTTTCTTGCGCTCGGCATAGGCAGCCAGGGGAATGCCGCGCCCCCGGGTGATTCCCACGAGATCGTTCCACGCCAGCAGGATTAGCTCTTCGCGAGCGGCCATCGGCCCCTTCCCCAGTCTTTGTTTTTTTCTATAAGCGAACGGCCACCGGCAGTTCCGGTAGCCTGCTGTCGATGGCGGCTTGCAGCGGCAAGCTCGGTTGCGCCCCCACCACCTCACAGGTCAAGGCGCCCGCCACGCTGCCATAGCGCAGCGCCGCCGCCAAATCCTGCCCGCGATCCATTGCCGCCGCGAAGGCGCCGACAAAGGCATCTCCAGCGGCAGTTGTATCGATGGCTTTGACGGCCAGCGAGCCGATGGACAAATCCGGACCTGCCGGCGAATAAGCCCGCGCACCCTGTTCGCCGAGCGTCACGATGACGGTAGCCATTCCGCCCTTGGCGATGGCCTGGGCGGCTGAGATCGCATCGCTTGTGGTGCTGCCCTGCGCCCGAGCCACCTGCACGGCTTCGGTTTCATTCACCACGAGCCAATCCAGTTCCGCCAGGACATGGGCGGGAACAGGCGCCGCCGGCGCGCAATTGAGAAGGATCCGCGCACCAGCCTTGCGGGCTCGCTTCACCAGGCTCCAATTTTCTGCAAAAGGCACTTCCATCTGCAGGATGATCAATGTGCCTGGCCCCAGCCAGTTGTCGGGAACATCCGTCTGGCGCGCCTCCTGGTTGGCGCCGGAGGCAACGAAGATCAGATTGGCCCCCTTCACATCGACAGCGATGAAGGCGGCGCCGGTGGGCTGGAGGCTTTTGCGCAACTGATTCAAGTCGACAGCAGCCTCCCGCAGCATCGCCAGCGCGCCGTCGGCAAAACCATCGCTGCCGACCGCGCCAACCATGCGGACTTCGGCGCCCGCGCGGCGTGCAGCCACCGCCTGATTGGCGCCCTTGCCGCCCGGCACGGCACGATAGCCCGGGCCAAGGACTGTTTCGCCAGGACGCGGCAACGCGGTCACCGACACGACGAGATCGATACTGAGCGAGCCGAAGATGACGATCACAAAAGGCGCTTTCCCTTGGAGGCGGCAGACGGACAAATGACAGCCGGAAACCGGCTGAGATTCGAAACCTGCCTTGGCTCTGGCGTTTCGCCAAGTGGCATGGCCGAAATGGGGTCAAATCCGGCGCGTGAGGGAGGGGAAAATCGGCTTCCGGGCAGCGTCCGTTTCTATAGATTGTCTGCTGTATTATTTACATTTGTGGCACAAACCGGGCGAAATCTTCGCCCTGGTAATCTTTGTTAATTATAATCTGTTACTGTAAAGGTACATAGTAAGTAATTGATTCATATATTTTATACGCGAATTGATGCGTTGCATTAACATGGTGAAAATCCCGAAAGGTTGACGCGTTTTTTGCCAATCGGCCCCGTTTCTTAACGAAGCGTTTAGGGGTTCCGTGGCTTGTTATAAGCGCAGGGTTAGGCCCGCGTTAACCGTCAGCGATAGAGGACGGAGTCTAAGGTCTTGGGAGTGAGTCCAACGCAGCAAAACGCGCCCGCAGCGAATCTCGCTGGCGGGCATAGCACGTCGCTTCTCTCGGCGACCGTGGCGCAGAATGCTGTCCAGACCGAGAACGACGTCGTGCTCGTGGCCGCTGTCTCGCCCGAACAGCAGAACGAGTTTGTCGGCATGACGGCCGAGCAGTTGATGCAGCTCGACCTCTATTTCGTCCCGGGTGGAGAAACGCCGGCAACGCCGCAATCTGGCGCTCCGACCGAGCCGGAATCCAGCGGCGGCGAATCCGTTTGCCCGGAAGGCGTGCAGGATACGTCGATCTTCGGCGCTCTCGAGCCCTCAGCCGAGGAAGGGGCCTCGATTGTTGCCGCGGCAGATCCCAACGCGCCGATCGACGAGATCCAGCAGTTTCAGGGCCAGGGTCAGGAAAATCCCGACTCATCCGATGCATGCGTCGGCGATCTGACAGAATTGAGTCTGCTCGAACTGATGAGCGTTCGCGTTGCAGCCGAGCCGACGCCGGTCCTGCCGCAACTGCAGCCCGTCGATCTCGATACTCTGTTCGACCGGGCGGATGACACAGAAAACAACAACCGCGAGAACCTGAACGAAGATACCAACGAAGACACCTTCTTCCCGCCAGTCCCCGATCCGGTGGACCCGCTACCGCCGTTCAACGTTTCGCCGATTGCCGGAAACGACAAATACGCCATTGGCGAAGATGGCACGCTCAGCGTCGTCGGCAGCGGCGTCCTGAAAAACGACACCGACGGCAATGGCGATCTGCTTTCGGTATCTCTCGCCACCGGTCCCAGCAACGGCACATTGACGCTCAATCCGAATGGCCGCTTCACATATGTGCCCAACGCGAACTTCAACGGGAAGGATTCGTTCACTTACCAGGTTTCCGACGGCAATGGCGGCTTTGACGTGGCATCTGTTACGCTGACCGTCACGGCAGTGAATGACGCACCGGTGCTCACCGCGCCGGCATCTATTGCAGTGACCGAAGATACGGCAGTGACGATATCAGGCATATCCGTCACCGATGTCGACGTCGGCACGGGAGTAATGACCGTCACGCTCGCGGTACCCTCCGGCGGGCTCAGCGCAACGACCGGCGGCGGCGTAACGGTCACCGGCTCGGCCGCCAGCCTCACGCTCAGCGGCACGCTTGCCGACATCAATGCCTTCCTCGGTGGCAGCAACGTCACCTACACGCCGGCGCTCAACAACGAAGCCGATGTCAATCTGACCGTTACGGTCAACGACAAGGGCAATACCGGGGCCGGCGGCGCCAAGGCGGACAGCTCGGTTGTAAATCTGGATCTTCAACCCGTAAACGACGCGCCGGTGGCCGGCGACGACACCTTCACCACCAAGGAAGACACGTTCCTCAGCGGAACTGTGACGGCGAACGACAGTGATGTCGATGGTGGTGCGCTGGTGTATTCACTCGTTGGTGGACCGATTGTCGGCCTGACCTTCAACCCCGACGGCACCTTCAGCTATACGCCGCCGTTGAACTCAAACGGCCCCGTCACGTTCGACTATCAGGTCGACGACGGCAAGGGCGGGACTGACACCGCCACGGTCACCATCAACGTCACGCCGGTCAATGACGCGCCGGTAGCCGGAGATGATACCTTCACCACGATTGAAGACACCCCCTTTTCGGACACGGTGGCGGCAAACGACAGCGATGTCGACGGCGATTCCCTGACCTACAGCCTTGTCGGTGGCCCGGTCGCCGGCCTCACGTTCAATAGCGACGGTACTTTCAGCTACGCGCCGCCGTTGAACAGCAACGGCACTGTCAACTTCACCTATCTGGTTTCCGACGGCAAAGGCGGCTCGGACACTGCGACGGTCACGATCAACGTGACCCCGGTCAACGATCCGCCGGTCGCCGGTGACGACAGCTTCACCACCAAGGAAGACACGACCCTCAACAGCAAGGTGTCGACAAACGACATCGATGTGGATGGCGATACGCTGACCTACTCGCTGGTAGGTGCGCCAATTGCGGGCCTGACCTTCAACCCCGACGGCACCTTCAGCTACGCTCCGCCGTTGAACTCCAACGGCATAGTCACGTTCGACTATCAGGTCGACGACGGCAAGGGCGGGACGGACACCGCCACGGCCACCATCACCGTCACGCCGGTCAAGGACGCGCCTGTGGCTGGCGATGATGTCTTCACTACCACTGAGGACACCCCCTTCTCCAGCACGGTGGCGACAAACGACAGTGACGTTGACGGCGATAGCCTGACCTACACGCTGGTCGGTGGTCCGGTCGCCGGCCTCACCTTGCATGCCGATGGCAGCTTCGACTATACGCCGCCGTTGAACAGCAACGGATCGGTTATCTTCACCTATCAGGTGGCCGACGGGAAAGGCGGCACCGATACCGGCACAGCGACCATCACTGTCGACCCGGTCAACGACGCACCCGTCGCTGTCGTGCCCCCGAGTATCTCCGTCATCGAGGACGTCCCCTCCGACATCATCGGCATCAGCTTCAATGATGTGGATGCTGGCGCGAACGACGTGGTCGTCACTCTGTCGGTCTCGGCAGGCACGCTTACGGCGCTGACAGGCGGGTTCGTTATAGTCGGAGGATCTGGCACAAACACTATCACCCTCACCGGCCCCATCTCGGCAATCAACAGCTATATTGCCAGCGGCAGTGTCGATTTCACGACGCCACTCGACAGCAACACCAACGCGACACTGACCGTAAGTATCAATGATCAGGGAAACTCCGGTGCGGGTGGCGCGCAGACTGATTCTGAATCCGTCACCTTGATCGTCACGCCGGTCAATGATGCGCCGGTGGCCGGCGATGATACCTTCACGACCAATGAAGACACGCCTTTCGGCAACACGGTGGCGGCAAACGACAGCGACGTCGATGGCGGCACCCTGACCTACAGTCTGGTCGGTGGCCCAGTCGCCGGCCTCACCTTGAATGCCGATGGCAGCTTCAACTATGCGCCGCCGTTGAACAGCAACGGGCCGGTTACGTTCACCTATCTAGTTTCCGACGGCAAAGGCGGCACCGACACCGCGACGGCGACGATCAATGTGACCGCGGTCAATGATGCGCCGGTCGCCGGCGACGACAGCTTCACCACCAAGGAAGACACGGCCCTCAACAGCAAGGTGTCGACAAACGATTCCGACGTGGATGGCGATACGCTGACCTACGCGCTCGTAGGTAGCCCAATTGCGGGCCTGACCTTCAATCCCGACGGCACCTTCAGCTACGTGCCGCCGCTGAACTCCAACGGTGTGGTCACGTTCGACTATCAGGTCGACGACGGCAAGGGCGGGACGGACACCGCCACGGCCACCATCAATGTCACACCGGTCAATGACGCGCCGACCGCCATTACTCTCGACTCCAACGACGTTGACGAGGAGACGCCTGGCGAAATCATTGGCAACCTCAATGTTGCTGATCCTGACATCGGTGATACGCATACCTTTACCGTCGATGACGCGCGTTTTGTGGTTATCGCCGGGACATTGCAGCTCGCGTCGGGCGTGAGCCTGGACTTCGAATCAGAGCCGACGGTCACAATTCAGGTGACGGCGAAGGATACCGGAGGCCTTACGCATACCGAGTCGTTTGTCGTCGTGGTGAATGATACGGCCGGCATCAGCGACAGCGGAACTGATGGCGCCGACACCCTGACCGGCGGTGACCAGGATGACACGCTCAGCGGCGGCAAGGACGCTGACATTCTGGATGGCGGCGCCGGCAGCGACAGTCTCGATGGCGGCGATGACATCGACATTCTGGATGGCGGCGCCGGCAGTGATACGCTCGATGGCGGCGCCGGAAATGATGGCATTTCAGGCGGCGACGGAAATGACCTGATTATCTTTGATCCCGCAGATATCAGCGGTATCAACGGCGGCAACGGGATAGACACGCTGGCGGTGTTGAATGGCGCCGATATCGACTTCAACTTGGCGCCGATATCGAGCATCGAAGTCATCAACATGGTCGACGGAAAGGCGAACGTCGTAACCCTGACGGCCCTTGATGTGCTCGCAATTTCCGAAACCGGCACGATGACGATCGCCGGGGAGTCGGGCGACACGGTCATGAGTGGCGGCGGATGGTCAGGCCCCGTCTCGGACGGAAACGGCAACAACATCTACACCCAGCTCGTGGGCGCAAACACCGCGACGCTGATCGTCGACCAAGACGTCACCTTCGTCTAATCGTAAACAATTCAACCGTTTACGGGCTATTCCGGTAACGGGCACTTAACGCCTCTTCCCGAATCCGCAAATTTTGCTGAAACTCAATATTAACCATTATTGTGAAATGATTGGCTGCGGATTTTCCGCGTGAGTTCAGGCGGATAGGAGGCGCCGCCGCCATATTTGCCTCCTGTTGTTTACCGGTACCCGAACGTCCAGACCAATGCGCGCGCTCTTGCTGTCATTGCTCGTTGCCGGATTTGCCATCCTCGGCCCAGTCGAAACGACTGCGCGCGCCGAAGCCCCGGTGCGCGCCTACAAGATCAAGGCGGCATTTATTCTCGACGTGGCCCGCCAGGTCCGATGGCCCAATCCGGTCGGTCCCGTGGCCCGGCTATGCACCATAGGTGCCGACCCCTTCGGCGATGCGTGGGGCGAGATCCGCAATCAGCGCATCCAGGGTCGGCCGCTGCAGATCGAGCGGAATGTGCCGAAGGAAAGAATTGGCGAATGCATGATCCTGTCGATCGGCGACCTCTCCGAAGACGAAGCCAACACGCTGGCGCAGGCGATCGATGAATCCCCCATCCTGACTGTGGCCGATGACGCGACGCCGGCAAACGTCGAGGCGATCCTGCGGCTGAAGTCGGTCGATAATCGCCTCCACTTCGATCTCGATCTGCCGCAGGCGGAGCGCAGCGGCCTCTTGATCGGCGCGGAAATCCGTGAGCTGGCCGATTCCGTTGACGGCAATTCGGACGGGAATGCGCAGTGAACTGGTTCCGCAATCTCTCCATCCGGCGCAAGCTGACGCTGATCATCATTTCCGTCAGTGCCGTGGTGTTGCTGGTCTCCACGCTGATCAATATCGTCCATGAGTACCGGGAACGCCGCGCCAACCTGATCCAGGAAATTTCTACCCTGGCCGAGATCGTCGGGCGCAACAGCGACGCGGCGATCCTGTTCGAGGATGCCCCGAGAGCCCAAGCAATGCTGGAATCGCTCAGTGCGAAGAGCGAAATCGAATCGGCCTTCATCTTCAAGACTACGCGCGAGCAGTTCGCGGCCTATCCGGCCGGCGCCATGACGACATTGCCTGAGATCTTCCCGGTGGATACGCCGATCCAGGTCGGCGACCATCTGCGCGTAATCAAGGTAATCAAGGGCGAAGACAACACGATCGGATTCATCGTCGTCAACGCGAGTTTGATCAATTTCTACAACCAGCTCGCCGTGATGTTCGGTGTCGCCGCGGCAATCTTCGGCATCTCCATGGTCATCGCCATGATCTTTTCCGCCTGGATGCAGCGCGTGGTCTCGGTGCCGATCGACAAGCTGACGCAGTCGATGAAGCATGTCTCGGAAACCCGCAACTACTCCGTTCGACTGGAAAAGCACGGCAATGACGAACTTGGCGAACTCGTCGATCGCTTCCACGAGATGCTGGCGGAAATCGAGCAGCGGGAGAAAAGCCTGTCGGTCGCCCGGCAGCAGGCCGAGCTGGCGAACCGCGCCAAGACCTCGTTCCTCGCCAATATGAGCCACGAGCTGCGCACGCCGCTCAATGCCATCATCGGCTTCTCCGAGATGATGGCGCGCCAGCTCTTCGGCCCCCTGCCTAACCGGCAATACCAGGAATACGCCCAGGACATCCATGACAGCGGCACGCACCTGCTGGATATCATCAATACGATCCTCGACCTGTCGAAGGTGGAAGCGGGTGCCGTCCGCCTCAATGAGTCGGAAATTTCCATCCTGGACATGATCCAGCGCCTCGAGCGGCTGTTCCGTGAGCGCGCCTCCAATGCCGGCGTCACCCTCGCCCACAGCCTCGCCGAGGGCACGCCGGCGCGGCTGTTCGCCGACGACCGCCTGGTGCGCCAATGCCTCAGCAATCTGCTGTCCAATGCACTGAAGTTCACGCCCACCGGCGGCGGCATCAGCGTGCTGATCGACCGCACCTTCGACGGCGGCATCAGCATCGGGGTTCGCGACACCGGCATCGGCATCGCGCCGCAGGACATCGCCGTCGCGCTGGAGCCCTTTGGCCAGATCGACAGCTCGCTCAGCCGCAAATATCAGGGCACCGGCCTTGGCCTGCCGATCGTGAAATCCTACATCGAGCTCCATGGCGGCAGCCTCGGCATCGTCAGCCGGCCGGGCGACGGCACGACCGTTACCCTATACTTCCCGCCCAGCCGCGCCCGCAGCGGCGACCCCGTAGGCGAATCCCGGCAGCTTGCATAGGAGCTCCGGCGCTCCGGGAAGCCCCTGTTTCCACAGCCCTATCCCGCTTGACACTCCTGGTATTCTGCCTATCTTTGAAATACGACTAATTTAGTCGTATTTCGGAACAGGCGGCGGCGATGATCAGAGTCAGCAGGCTGGCGGACTATGGGGTGGTGCTGGCGTGTCATATCGCCGGACACCCTGGCCAATGCCATAATGCATATGACCTCGCGGAGGTCACCGGACTGCCCGCGCCGACAGTCAGTAAGCTATTGGCTGCATTGGCAAAAACAGGAATTTTGACCTCGATCCGAGGCGCCAAGGGCGGTTATCGCCTCGCCCGCGACCCCGGCCAGATTACCGCTGCGGACATTGTTACTGCTGTGGACGGGCCAATCGCCCTGACCATCTGCCTGGAGGAAGGCAATGTCGGGGCCTGCGACGTCGAATCGTTGTGCCCAACCCGCCATGGCTGGCACCGCCTGAACGAGGCGATCCGCGCCGCTTTGGCCAGCGTTCCCATCTCTGAGTTGGCGCCGGCCATGCCCGTGCGCGCTCCCCTGCCCTGGCCCGCTGCCGAAGCCGTGACGACCCCGGCAACGGCGCCAAGCCTGGCAAAATCATAACCGACCGGAAGGACACTCATGGCCAGCACGGCTGAAACGGCCGAGAAAGTCCACTCGCTCGCCGGCGAGAAGTACAAGTACGGCTTCGTCACCGACATCGAGTCGGACATGGCGCCCAAGGGGCTGAGCGAGGATACGGTCCGCTTCATCTCCGATAAGAAGGGCGAGCCGCAGTGGCTGCTGGATTGGCGCCTCAAGTCCTACCGCACCTGGACCCAGATGGAAGATCCCAAATGGGCCAAGATCGGCTTTCCGGCCATCGACTACCAGGACGCCTATTACTACGCCGCGCCGAAACAGAAGATCACGCCGAAGAGCCTGGACGAGATCGATCCCGAGCTGCTGAAGACCTACGAGAAACTCGGCATTCCCCTGCGCGAGCAGGAGCGGCTGGCCGGCGTTGCCGTCGACGCCGTGTTCGACAGCGTGTCCGTCGCCACCACCTTCAAGAAGAAGCTGGAGGAAGTCGGCGTCATCTTCTGCTCGATATCGGATGCGGTGAAAAATCACCCGGAGCTGGTGCGCAAGTATCTGGGCAGCGTCGTCCCCTATTCCGACAATTTCTACGCCACGCTCAACTCCGCCGTCTTCACTGATGGGTCTTTCGTCTATGTGCCCGCGGGCGTGCGCTGCCCGATGGAACTGTCGACCTATTTCCGCATCAATGCGGCGCAGACCGGCCAGTTCGAACGCACCCTGATCATCGCCGATCGCGGCAGCTATGTGAGCTACCTCGAAGGCTGCACCGCGCCGATGCGCGACGAGAACCAGCTGCACGCCGCTGTGGTCGAGCTGGTCGCGCTCGATGACGCGGAAATCAAGTACTCGACCGTGCAGAACTGGTACCCCGGCGACGAGAACGGCAAGGGCGGCATCTATAACTTCGTCACCAAGCGCGGCGCCTGCCGCGGCAAGAACTCGACGATTTCCTGGACCCAGGTCGAAACCGGCTCGGCGATCAC
>DATKFM010000250.1:0-7386 GCA_035544395.1 Verrucomicrobiia bacterium | reverse complement strand
GCGCAGCCAGGTCAGCAGCGGCGCGAAATCGCCTTTGCCGATCGCGATGGGGATCGAGGGCTGGGCGCGGCAGGCTGCGTCGAAGAGCTGTGCCGCCGTCATGGCGCCGAGCGTGTAGGTGGGAAAATAGCCCCAGGCGCCGTCATACCAGTGGATGTCCTGCAGGCAGCCCTCGCGGTCCGAGGGGGGCACGATGCCCAGCAGCTTTTTCATCCCTTCGTTCCAGGCCGCGGGCAGATCGGCGAGCTTCATGTCGCCGCCGATCAGCGCCTTTTCCAACCGATAGCGCAGGATGACATGGGCGGGATAGGTCACCTCGTCGGCCTCGACGCGGATGAAGTCGGGCGTCACCCGGGTATAGAGCCGGTGAAAATTGGCGGCGTCCCAGGCCGGGCCGCTGCCGCCGAAGGCCTCGCGCGCCAGGGGCGCCAGGAAGCCGATGAAGGCGGCCGAGCGGCAGGCCTGCATCTCCATCAGCAGCGACTGGCTTTCATGGATGCTCATGCCGCGCGCCAGGCCCACCGGCTGGTGGCGCCATTGCTGCGGCAGGCCGCGTTCATAGAGCGCATGGCCGGTTTCGTGGATCACGCCCATGACGGATGAGGCAAAATCGTCCTCGGCGTAGCGGGTGGTGATGCGCACGTCGTCGGGCATGCCACCGCAGAAGGGATGCAGGCTGGTATCGAGGCGGCCATGCTCGAAATCAAAACCCATGGTGCGCATGATCCGCTCGCCGAGCTGCCGCTGCCTGGCCACCGGAAAGGGTCCGGGCAGATCCAACGGCGCGGCTTGACGCTCCTGATGCTCCAGCACTCGCGCCAGAAGGCCCGGCAGGAAGGCGGCGAGGTCGTCGAACACGAGGTCGATATCGGCGGAGCGGCCGCCGGGCTCATATTCGTCCAGCAACGCGTCATAGGCGCCGACACCCAGGCGGTCCGATTTTGCCGCCGCGGCCTCGCGGGTCAGGCGCAGCACTTCGGTCAGCGCCGGTAGCTGCATGGCAAAATCGCCCTTCGGCCGCGCCTCGCGCCAGACCTGCTCGCTGGCGGAGCAAGCCTTGGACAGCGCCTCCACCAGCTTGCCGTCCAGGGCCGTGGCGTGGACCCATTGCCGGCGCATCTCGCGCAAATTCGCGCGCTGCCACTCGTCGAGATTGGCGCCGCCGCCCTCGGCATGATCCAGCAGATCGCCCACGACCGGCTCGGTCAGCATGCCGTGGCAGACGACGTTGAGGGCGGCGAGCTGCTCTGCCCGCGCCTCCGCACCGCCCGATGGCATCATCGTCGCCATGTCCCAATGCAGCACGCCCAGCGCGTTGCGCAGCGCCTGCAGGCGGTGAAAGCGGGCTTCGAGATCGGTGTAAGGGGACATGGGGAACTCGGGCGGTGATTGAGGGGGAGTTGCAGCCTAGCCGATCCCGCGGGCGGGAGTTTGTTATTGGGCGAACATTAGCTTGTTCGCAAAAGAAACACGAGGTCCGGCACGATTGCCCCGAAGGTACCTACCGGCCAATCACTTTTCCCATCAGCAGACAGGGGTCCTCTTCGCCCCAGAACGTGGCCGATTCCAACAAGGGGCGGAAACCCATATCCGTGTAGAACCGGCGCGTGGCGGCATAGAATGGATAGTCGCTGCTTGCCGCCAATGTCTTGACCAGCAGGATCTCCACATCCGCGGCGCGACAATAGTCCTCGCAAGCGCCGATCAAAACGCGCCCGATCCCGCTCCGATGATAAGGCTGCCGCACGGCCATCACATGGATTTCCGCGACATGAGGATTGAGCGTCTCGATGGTGATGAAGCCGGCAACCTGGCCATCCCGCCGGACGGCGAACATCGGCAAATGAGCCGCCTCGGCAACATAGCGATCGACAGACTCGGGGATGGCGAACCAGTCGGGCAGGCTCTCCAGAATTGATCGGCAGAGAGCTGACTTTCCATCGGCGATCTCTTCGACCCTCATGGTTTTGCCGCCTTCGGCTGGCGGTGATAGACGACGTAGATCACCGCCAGCGCCACCGCGAGGATGTACCAGGTGATGGCGTATTGCAGATGGTCGTTGGGCAGGGTCACCTTGGTCTGGCCGCCGATGGGGATGCCGCCCGGATTGGGCGCTGGGCCGGCCTCGAGAAAAACCGGCACGAGTTCGGCGGCGGGAATGCCGGCCTCGTCCGCCATGGCCGGCAGATCGAGCCAGAACCACATGTTATGCTGCGGCTCGTTGTCGGGCTGCAGCCAGTTCTGATGGCCCGGCAGCCGGATCGCGCCATCGATAGTCACCGTTCCCGCCACCTGGCCCTCGGCGCGCTTGGCCGGATCTTTCTGTGCCTCCGGCACCCAGCCACGATTGACCAGCAACGTTCCGCCGGACGCCAGCCGTAGCGGCGTCACGATCTGATAGCCGACATTGCCGCGCATGGTGCGGGCGGCGAGGAAGAGTTCCTTGTCGTGGAGGAACTCGCCGGTCGCGACCGCGCGGCGGAATTCCAGCGGCGCCAGCGCTTCGAGAGTCTCCGTGCCCGGCGCCGGCAGATCCACCGGCGATGCGTTGATGCGCGCCTCGCGCTCGGCGATCATGGCCTCTTTCTCGAACAGGCGCTGCACCTGCCAGGTGCCGAGGCCCAGCAACAGGATCAGCGCGGGAATCGTGAACATCGTCGGCCAGAGGGTGGGACGGAAATGCATCGATGATCCCCGGAAAATTCGCGCGGCCCGCTAGGACTCGAAGCTGCCGCGGCCTTCGCCGGCGCGGTTGCGGTATTGCAGCGCCACCATGATGCCCTTGGCCGGCCGCAGCAGCAGCAACGCGCCGCCGAGCACCACGGCGGTAAGGATGGACATGGTGAGCCATTCCGGCAGCGCCAGCTTGAACTGCAGCACGAAGGCCAGCGGCACGGCGATGGCGCCCAGGATGAAGATCAGGAACACGGCGGGGCCGTCGCCTGAGTCCGCTTCGGCCAGGTTGAGATGGCAGACCGTGCAGCTATCGGCCACTTTCAGGAAGCCGCTATAGAGCTTACCCCGGCCGCAGCGCGGGCAGCGGCAGGCAAGGCCGGTCCTTACCGGCGACAGCACGGGATAGGAGCGATCGGACATCACGGGACTCTAGGCCAATGGCGGCGGAAATGCCCTGAAAAAGCAAGACGGGACGGCGAGGCCGTCCCGTCCTTGGCAATCAATCCAGTCCGGCGTCAGTGCTCGGCGGGAACGCCTGCACCGGCGACATAGATGCAGATGAACAGGAACAGCCAGACCACGTCGACGAAGTGCCAGTACCAGGCGGCGGCCTCGAAGCCGAAATGATGATCCGGCTTGAAATGGCCGGCGGTGGCGCGGAACCAGCAGACGATCAGGAAGATCGTGCCGATGATCACATGGGCGCCATGGAAGCCGGTGGCCATGAAGAAGGTCGAGGGATAGATGCCGTCCTTAAAGCCGAAGGCGGCATGGCTGTACTCATAGGCCTGCACGCCGGTGAAGGTCAGGCCCAGCAGGATCGTCAGCGACAATCCCTGGATCAGGCCGGCGCGGTCGCCTTCCCGCAATGCATGGTGCGCCCAGGTGACGGTCACGCCCGACAGCAAGAGGATCAGCGTGTTCAGCAGCGGCAGCTCGAAGGGATCGAAGGTATGGATGCCCTCCGGCGGCCAGACATGGCCGATCGCCTCGGTCGGAAACAGGCTGGCATTGAAATACGCCCAGAACCAGGCGACGAAGAACATCACTTCCGAGGCGATGAACAGCGCCATGCCGTAGCGCAGGCCGATCTGCACCACCGGGCTGTGATAGCCGAGGAACTCGCCTTCGCGCACGACATCGCGCCACCACAGGAACATGGTGGCGAGGATGCCCAGGATGCCGAGCGGCATGACGATCATGCCGCCGCTCTTGCCATGCATGTACAACACGGTGCCGACCGTGAGCACCAGGGCCGCAATCGCGCCGACGATCGGCCAGGGGCTGGGATCGACCAGATGATAGGGGTGTTTCGCGGGGTGGCTTCCGTGTGCGTCGCTCATGGCCTGTTCCCTTATGCCTCTTGTTCCCTGCGGGTGCGTGCCCAGTACTCGAGATTCACGTATTCGCGGTTCAATTCACTGTTTCGGCGCCGTCGGCGGCGTTGCTGATTTTCTGCGTGCCGTCCTGATCGGGTGCGCGGAAGAAGGTGTATGACAGAGTCACCGTGTGGACATCCTTCGCTTCCGCATCCTTGAGCATCTCGGGATCGACGAAGAAGGTGACCGGCAGCTCGGCGCTCTGGCCGGGCTCCAGCACCTGCTCGGTGAAGCAGAAGCATTCCAGCTTGTTGAAGTAGAAGCCCACATCGTACGGCGTCACGTTGAAGGTGGCGTTGCCGACGAGGCGCGTATTGGAATTGTTGTGCACGCGATAGAAGGCGAGGCCGGTGGCGCCGATCTCCAGAGTCACCTCCTGCTGCATCGGCTGGAAGGTCCAGGGCAGGTCCGGCGCGATATCGGCGTTGAACCGCACGGTGATGGTCTTGCCGGGCACCGCCTCCGGCGCCGCTTCGGCGCGCTGTGTCGCGCCGCCATAGCCGGTGACCTGGCAGAACATGCGATAGAGCGGCACCGACGCGAAGGCGAGGCCGCCCATGGCAATCACCAACCCCACGAGACCAGTGACGACCAGGCGGTTGCGCCGCATGCGCTGCTGATGCTTTTCCATCGCCAACCCTAGCCCCCGCCCATGCGCACGATGGCGATGAGATAGACAAGGAGCGCAAAAGCGGCCAGGGCCGCGAACATGGCCCAGTTCTTTGCCCGCTGGCGCTGGCGCAGCGCCTCGCCCGTGCGGACGGGGTTAACCTGATCGGTCTTCATATGGCAACCCCCGCCATGTAACCGCCGGCGAACAGGCCGGGCGCGCGGTCGAGAATCAATAGCGCGAACAGGGCAAATAGATAAAACAGCGAATAGGCGAACATCTTGCGGGCGCTGCGATCGGACTCATCATTGAGGACGCGCACCGCGGCGAGGATGAACAGGCCGCCCAGCAGCACAGCGGCGGCGCCATAGAGTGCGCCAGTCATGCCCAGATACCAGGGCGCCAGAGCGATCGGGAACAGCAGGACCGTATAGATCAGCATCTGGATCTTGGTCGCCCGCGCGCCGGCAACGACAGGCAGCATCGGCACGCCCGCCTTCTCGTAATCGCCGGCGCGATAGAGCGCGAGCGCCCAGAAGTGCGGCGGCGTCCACATGAAGATCAGCAGGAACAGGGCGATGGATTCGACGCTGACCGTGCCGGTCGCGGCGGCCCAGCCGATCATCGGCGGGAAGGCACCGGCGGCGCCGCCGATGACGATGTTCTGCGGCGTGCGGCGCTTCAGCCAGATCGTGTAGATGAAAACATAGAAAAGGATCGCGCTTGCCAGCAGCCCGGCCGCCAGCCAGTTCAACGCCACACCCATGATGACCACGGAGCCGATGGCCAGCACGATGCCGAAGGCCAGCGCTTCCGCCGGATCGACGCGGCCTTCCGGGATCGGCCGCTTGCAGGTGCGGGGCATGACCGCGTCGATATCGCGGTCGTACCACATGTTGATGGCGCCCGAAGCGCCGGAAGCAATGGCAATGCAGAGAATGGCCACCGCCGAGAGCAGCGGATGGGGCTGCACCGGCGCCACCACCAGCGCGGCAAAGCCGCTGAACACCACCAGCGACATCACCCGCGGCTTCATCAGCTGCAGATAGTCGCGCACCGAAGCCGCTGCCCGGTCAGGAACAACGGCGTCTACGGCGACAAATGACGGGGAGATGTCGGTCAATCAGCGTCTCATCAGTAGCGGCGTGCCAGGACAGCGGCCCTCAATGGCCGGAGCCCTTGATCACCGGCAGTTCCTCGTAGGAGTGGAAGGCCGGGGGTGACGGCAGGGTCCATTCCAGCGTCGTGGCGCCCGCGCCCCAGTAGTTCTCGCCCACGCGGCGGCCGGAGGTCAGGGTGTAGATCACCACGCCGACGAACCAGACCGCGCCGATCGCGCCAATGTAGGCGCCGATGGTCGACACATGGTTCCAGCCGGCAAAGGCATCGGGATAGTCCGGATAGCGCCGGGGCATCCCCGCCAGACCGAGGAAATGCTGCGGGAAGAAGGTCAGGTTGGCGCCGACGAAGGACAGCCAGAAATGCACCCGGCCCGCCCATTCCGGATATTGCCGGCCGGACATCTTGCCGAGCCAGTAATAGAATCCGCCGAAGATCGAGAACACGGCGCCGAGCGACAGCACATAGTGGAAATGCGCGACCACGTAGTAGGTGTCGTGCATGGCGTTGTCGACGCCGGCATTGGCCAGCACCACGCCGGTGACGCCGCCGATGGTGAACAGGAAGATGAAGCCGATCGCCCAGAGCATCGGCGTGTCGAAGCGCAGCGAGCCGCCCCACATGGTGGCGATCCAGGAGAAAATCTTGATGCCGGTGGGCACCGCGATCACCATGGTCGCCGCGGTGAAGTAGGCGCGCGTGTCCACGTCCATGCCGACGGTAAACATATGGTGCGCCCAGACGACGAAGCCGACCACGCCGATGGCGACCATCGCATAGGCCATGCCCAGATAGCCGAACACCGGCTTGCGGGAGAAGGTGGCGATGATCTGGCTGACCATGCCGAAGCCCGGCAGGATCAGGATGTACACTTCCGGATGGCCGAAGAACCAGAACAGGTGCTGGAACAGGATCGGGTCGCCGCCGCCGGAGGGCTCGAAGAAATGCGTGCCGAAATTGCGGTCGGTCAGCAGCATGGTGATGGCGCCCGCCAGCACCGGCAAAGCCAGCAGCAGCAGGAACGCGGTCACCAGCACCGACCAGACGAACAGCGGCATGCGGTGCAGCGTCATGCCGGGTGCGCGCATGTTGAAGATGGTGGTGATGAAGTTGATCGCACCCATGATCGAGGAGGCGCCCGCCAGATGCAGCGAGAAGATCAGGAAATCCACCGACAATCCCGGTTGTCCCAGCGCCGAGGATAAGGGCGGATAGATCGTCCATCCGGTGCCCGCACCCGTATCGACGAAAGCCGACAGCAGCAGCAAGATGATCGAGGGGACCAGAAGCCAAAAGCTGATATTGTTCATGCGCGGAAAGGCCATGTCCGGCGCGCCGATCATCAGCGGCACGAACCAGTTGCCGAATCCGCCGATCATCGCCGGCATGACCATGAAGAAGATCATCAGCAGGGCGTGGGCGCTGATCACCACGTTCCACCACTGGCCGTCGGGCGCGTCGGGCGTGCCGAACAGGTCGATGCCCGGATGGCCGAGTTCATAGCGCATCAGCACGGAGAACAAGGTACCGAGCAGGCCGGCGCAGATGGCGAACACCAAGTACATCGTGCCGATGTCCTTGTGGTTCGTTGAATAGACGAAG
>DATKFM010000249.1:0-2036 GCA_035544395.1 Verrucomicrobiia bacterium | reverse complement strand
CCCGCTGCCCTCGCCTTAATCTTCCTTTGGTTAAGCTGATTTAACCCGGCTGCCCAGCGCCTCGTCTTGCATTGCACCATAGCTTCCGCCAGTATCGCCGCCAGCGATGGCGGCCGCTTCATTTGGCGGGGATGACCATCGGCTTCACCAATATCATTGAGGAAACCAGCACGATGAGGAACGGGATTTTCCATCTGGTCACGGCGACGGCGACCGCGATTGCGCTGTCGGCTTCGTCGGCCTACGCGCAGAAGAAATACGACACCGGCGCGTCCGACACCGAGATCAAGATCGGCCAGACCGTGCCATTCTCCGGCGCCTATTCCGTCTATGCCACTATCGGCAAGACGCAGGCCGCCTACATGAAGATGATCAACGAGCAGGGCGGCGTCAACGGCCGCAAGATCAACCTGATCCAGTATGACGACGCCTATTCGCCGCCGAAGACGGTCGAGCAGATCCGCAAGCTGGTGGAAGGCGACGAAGTTCTTCTCACCTTCCAGGTCATCGGCACCGCGGCCAACGCCGCCGTGCAGAAATATCTCAACGGCAAGAAGGTGCCGCAGCTGTTCGCCGCCACCGGCGCCTCGAAGTTCACGGACCCGAAGAACTTCCCCTGGACCATGGGCTACAACCCGAACTATTTCGTCGAGGGCCGCATCTACGGCAACTACATTCTGAAAGAGTATCCGAACGCCAAGATCGGCATCCTCTATCAGAACGACGATCTCGGTAAGGACTACGTCAACGGCCTGAAGGCCGGACTTGGCGACAAGGCGGCGAAGATGATCGTGTCGGAAGTTTCCTATGAGGTGTCCGATCCCACCATCGATTCCCAGGTGCTGAAGATCAAGGATTCCGGCGCGGACCTGTTCTACAGCGCCTCGACGCCGAAACAGGCGGCGCAGGCGATTCGCAAGATCCACGAGCTGAACTGGAAGCCGGTGCACATCCTCGACATCAATGCGAGCCCGGTGAGCGCCACGCTGCAGCCGGCCGGCCTCGAAGCGTCGAAGGGCGTGATCAGCGTCCAGTACGGCAAGGATCCGGCCGACCCGACCTGGAAGGATGATCCGGGCCTGAAGAAGTATCTCGACTTCATGTCGAAGTATTTCCCGGAAGGCGACAAGATGAACACGGTCAATACCTACGGCTATTCGACCGCGCAGCTTCTGGTGCACGTGCTCAAGCAATGCGGCGACGACCTCACGCGTGAGAACGTGATGAAGCAGGCTGCTTCGATGAAGGATGTCGAACTCGACCTCGGCCTGCCCGGCCTGAAGATCAACACCGGCCCCAACGATTACCGCGTCAACAAGCAGCTGCAGATGATGAAGTTCAACGGCGAGCGCTGGGAACTGTTCGGCCCGATCCTGGAGGATGCGGGCCCGTCCGGTTAGTTCGACCCAATCGGAATGCGATCGGCGGCCTCTCCGGGCCGCCGATTTGTTTGAGGCGCTACTACGGTATCTCCCCGAACGTCTTGCCGACCGGCAGCACCACATGGCGGATCAGACGGGAATCCTCCACGCCTGCCTGGCGATGCTTCACGGCCTCGCGATAAACGGGGTCGCGGATCATCTCGACGAAAGCCGCGACCGACGGATACTCCGCGATGAAGCAATGGTCCCAGCGCTCGGCCTCGGGGCCGATCAGCATCAGCTCGAATTTGCCCTGCCAGACGATCCGTCCGCCGAGCCGCTCGAACACAGGCCCGCTCTCACGGCCATACGCCGCATAGGCCTCCGCGCCCGTTGCTCTGCGTCCGTCGGGATAGGCGGCCTGCGCGCGCAACCGGACCAGATTGAGCATGTGGATCGGGCCGGGCCGATTATTGTCGCGGAATTGCGCGAAAACTTCCTTGGTCGGATCGATATGGCCCATGCCGTTCTCCCTGAATTGCGGAGGCTTTCTAGCACGGCCCGCCTTAGCTCCTAATCCCGCATTAACCTCTCGCTAACCGGCCCTTAAAGTCCACGCCGTAGCGTGCAGCGGGGACCGGTATGAACGGCATTTTCGCATGGCGTGGGGACGGA
>DATKFM010000248.1:0-4257 GCA_035544395.1 Verrucomicrobiia bacterium | reverse complement strand
GAAGTTCGGCTACAACTGCTTCTCCTACGACAACACCAAGGTCGATCCCGCCGATATGCGCAAGTCGGAGGTGATGTGGAATGGCAAATATGCCGGCCGCGTCGCGATCTATGACTATTACAATCCGGTCATTGCCATGGTGGCGATCGGCCTGGGCATCAAGCCGAATGAGCTGAGCAAGGATCACATCCCACCGATTCGCGAGAAGCTGCTGGAGATGAAGAAACAGGCGGCTCTCGTGGGCGACGTGGTGACCGTGCAGAATGCGCTGATCAGCGGCTCCGCCGACATTATTACCGGCGGCGGCGAATACGCCGTGGCCGGCTTGATGGGCGAAAACCCGGCGCTTGACTGGGTGCTGCCTGACGAAGGCGGCGTGCGCTGGATGCAGTCGCTGGCGATCTTCAAGGACTCGGCGCGGGTCGAAAATGCGACCAAGTTCGTGCAGTACATCCTGAGCCCCGACGGCCAGGCGCGGCTGGCGACTTCGGCCTGCTACTGGGCGATGCCGGCCAACAAGAACGCCAGCCTCGATGACACCCAGAAGAAGCGCCTGCGCTGGGACGAGCAGCCGACCTTCCTCGCGAAGTCGTACCACTATCTCCAGGTTGACGCGGACCTGGATACGGCGTTGAACGATGTCTGGACGGAAATGCTGAACGCCTGAGCCGTTGGCGTCGAAGGGGAAACTGTGCGGGAATTGCTGACCGCGGCCGCCGACCGGGCGGTCCGCTATCTGGAGACTCTTGACGCACGCCCTGTTTCGCCGACGCCCCAAGCGGTCGCGGCGCTTTCGCAACTCGACGAGCCGCTGCCGGATAAGCCGAGTGATCCGGCGGCGATACTTGCGCGCCTCGACGAAATCGGCTCGCCCGCCAGCATGGCGATGGCGGGTCGCCGTTTTTTCGGCTGGGTGATCGGCGGGTCCTTGCCCGCTGCGCTGGCCGCCAATTGGCTGGCAACCGCCTGGGATCAGAATGCCGCCGGAGCTGCAGCTTCGCCGGGCGCGGCGGCGTTCGAGAAAGTCGCCCTGCGTTGGATCCTGGAGGCCGTGAATCTGCCGCCGGATTGCGCCGCCGGATTTGTCACCGGCGCGACGATGGCCAACTTCACCTGCCTGGCAGCGGCACGGCAAGTGGTGCTGAAAAAGGCCGGCTGGGACGTGGAGGCCGATGGTCTATTCGGCGCCCCGCCCGTCACTGTGGTAGTGGGCGAGGAGGTACATGTCAGCGTGCTGAAAGCCCTTGGGTTGCTGGGCTTCGGTCGCAATCGATCCGTTCGCATTCCCGTGGACAACCAGGGCCGCATGCGCGCCGACCGTTTCCCAGAACTCATCGGTCCGGCGATCGTCTGCCTGCAGGCCGGCAATGTGAATAGCGGCGCCTTCGATCCTATCGCCGATGTGCTGGCGGCTGCACGCCGCGCAGATGCCTGGGTGCATGTGGACGGAGCGTTCGGACTTTGGGCCGCGGCCACACCTGCGCGGCGGCATCTGGTCACCGGCATCGAACAGGCCGATTCCTGGGCGACCGATCTGCACAAGTGGCTCAACGTACCCTATGACAGCGGCTTGGCGATTGTGCGCGATGGCGCGGCTCTGAAGCGTGCGATGGCGGTCACCGCGGCTTATCTGTCGGACGCCGGCGATCGCAAACCCAGCGACTACACGCCCGAACTATCTCGGCGGGCGCGGGGTGTCGATGCCTGGGCCGCGTTGAAATCCCTCGGCCGCTCCGGTCTTGCCGAGATGGTGGAGCGCTGCTGCCGACATGCCGATCGATTTGCCGTGGCACTGAGGAAAGCCGGCTTCGAAGTGCTGAACGACGTGGTGCTGAACCAGGTGCTGGTTTCCTTCGGCGAACCTGAAAAAACCCGACGCGCCATCGCGGCACTGCAGGCGGATGGCACCTGTTTCTGTGGCGGCACCGAATGGCAGGGACGGACGGCGATGCGGATCAGCGTGTCGTCCTGGGCCACGACCGAGGCCGACGTGGACCGGAGCGTACAGGCCATGATCCGGGCCGCCGGCCGCAGCGCCGCGTAAGCAACGGGCAAAGGCACATGGCCTCCAGCAAGAACTGGCTGTCGGTCAACAGATGGGGCGCAGCACCGGCGCTCCTGTTCACTGCCGCTTGCTTCGTGGCGCCGCTCGTCGCCATGGCGCTGGTCAGTTTGTCGGAGCGCAGCGGCGGCCGCACTGTCCTCACTTGGACGCTGGACAATTATCGTGGCTTTGTCAGCCGTAGCGACGGCGCTTTCGTCAGCGCCCTCATCAACTCCATCCAGGTCACGGTCACTGTCACAATCCTCAGCGTTCTCGCCGCCTATCCCTTGGCCTATATCCTGGCCTATCGCGTGCCCAAGCAATGGCAGCGTGTGGCGCTCGTGGCCATCGTGCTGCCGTTCTGGACCTCCTATGTAATCCGCTCCTATAGCTGGCTGTTGGTGCTGTCGGAGAATGGCATCATCAGCCAGACCCTGCTGGACCTTGGCATCACCGACGGACCCGTCGGCCTGGGCAATACGCGCAGCGCCACCGTGCTCGGGTTCGTTCATTTCTTCGTCATGCTGTTGACGCTGACCATTTATGCCAATCTCTCGCAGATCAAAGACTCCTACCGGAAAGCAGCTGCTGACCTTGGCGCCAGCGGACTCCAGACATTCCTGCATGTGACATTGCCGCTGAGCATGCCCGGCGTTGCGGTCGGCGCCTTCCTCACCTTTGTCCTCGCGGTCGGCGACTACATCACGCCGCAGATCCTCGGTGGCGGGAAGGAGTTGTTGCTTCCCCAAGCGATCATGCTGCAGATCGGCCGCGCCGCCGATTTCCCGATGGCCTCGGCGCTCAGCATGATCCTGATGCTCGTGGTCACCGCTGCCTATCTGCTGTTCTCGCGCTATCTGCGGATGGAGCGGGTGTGATGAAGGCGCGCGACATCCCGGCAGTGATCTATGTCATCGCCGCCGTGATCTTCATCTTCCTGCCGGTAATCGTGCTGGTGCAGTTCTCGTTCCAGGACGGTTTGGCCCCCGTGCCGCCGTTCAAAGGTTTCTCCCTGCGCTGGTACGACAAGATGTTCGCCGATCGCAAGCTGATGGAGGCGCTCGGCAATTCCGTACTCGTCGGCGGCCTGAGTTCGCTGGCGGCGACTGGGCTTGGTTTCCTTGCCGCCTTCAAGCTGGCCCGTCGTCCAGGTCGCGCGGCGGCGCAGATGCAATTCCTGCTGATGGCGCCGATCACCGTTTCCTACATCATCATCGCGCTGGGCTTGCTGATCGTCTTCAACGGGCTTGGCATCGGCAAGTCGCTGTTTGCCGTCGGCCTCGGTCATGTCGTCATCAACTTGCCGCTTTGCTTCGCCGTGATTTACTCCCAAATGGGTGAGCATCAGGCGAATGTGGAACGTGCCGCCCTCGATCTCGGCGCCAGCGAGTTCAAGGCCCTGATCTACGTCACCATTCCCATGCTCTGGCCGGCGCTGCTGGCGGCGTTCTTCATTGCCTTCACCTTGTCCTGGGATGAATTCGTCATCGCCCAGCTTCTGAGCAAGTTCGACGTCACCATGCCTGTGGTCATCTTCAGCCTGCTGCGCACGGGCCTTAATCCGGTAACCAATGCGGTCGGGACCTTTGTTTTTGCGGTCTCCATTGGACTTGTTGTTCTGGTGGAGCTGCTGCTGGCGCGGAGGCGGCGCGATGGCTGAAGCTTTGGTCAGCCTGCGGGGAATCTCCAAGAGCTACGAGACATCTGTTGCTGTCTCGCAGATCGACCTGGACATTTCAGCCGGCGAGTTCGTCGTGCTCCTGGGGCCATCCGGCAGCGGCAAGACAACGGTGTTGTCGATGATCGGTGGCTTCACCGCGCCGACCACCGGCAACCTCTTCATCGACGGCATCGATGTCACGGATACGCCCCCGGCGCGGCGCCCGACGGCGACGGTTTTCCAGGATTATGCGCTGTTCCCCCATATGAGTGTGCGGGCCAATGTCGGCTTCGGCCTGGCGATGCGCAAGGTGCCGAAACCTGAACGTAGCCGCCGCGCCGACGAGGTGCTGCGGCTGGTGGGCCTGGAAGGCTATGGCGGCCGCGGCATCCATCAACTTTCCGGCGGCCAGCGGCAGAGGGTGGCTCTGGCTCGCGCCATCGCCGTCGAGCCGAAGGTGCTGTTGCTGGATGAGCCCCTGGGCGCGCTTGATCTGGCGCTACGCCGCCAGATGCAAGAAGAACTGGTGCGGATTCAGAAAAGCGTCGGCACT
>DATKFM010000247.1:0-2036 GCA_035544395.1 Verrucomicrobiia bacterium | reverse complement strand
ATCGCCGATGATTCCGTGGAGCTGGATCCGGTCTTCAGGAAGACGGCGGTGCTCTACCGCACCAATGAGGCGCCGGGCACCATCATCGTCGCCACCGCCGAGCGCCACCTCTATCTGGTCCAGGGCAACGGCCGTGCGATTCGCTATGGCATCGGCGTCGGCCGCGAAGGTTTCCAGTGGCAGGGGCTGGTGAACATTACGCGCAAGGCGGAATGGCCGGATTGGACGCCGCCGCCGGAGATGATCGCGCGCCAGCCCTATCTGCCGCGCTTCATGGCCGGCGGTCCCGGCAATCCGCTCGGCGCGCGGGCGATGTATCTCGGCACCACCGTCTACCGCATCCACGGCACCAACCGGCCCGACACGATCGGCACCGCCGTTTCCTCGGGCTGCTTCCGGCTTGTCAATGCCGATGTCACCGACCTCTATGAGCGCGTCCCGGTTGGCACCAAGGTGATTATCCGGCAGAAGCCGGAACTGTAACCGCTACGCCGTCTCTTCAAGCCGATCCATTTCCCTGAAATTGGTGAGCTGAAAAATGCTACGGACATTTCGAGGCGGCCTCCTGATTGGGCTGACGGTCGCAGTCGCGGTCGCGGCTGGCGCGTTCGCCTATGAGCGCTATGACACCAGAACCCTGAAGCGGACGGTCAAGCGCGGCGAAGTGCTGTGCGGCGTCAACAAGGGCCTGCCCGGCTTCTCGATCCCCGACGACAAGGGCGACTGGACCGGCTTCGACGTCGATTTCTGCCGCGCGGTGGCGGCCGCGATCTTCGACGATCCGAAGAAGGCGAAATTCATCCCGCTCGAGGCCAGCGAGCGCTTCAAGGAGCTGCAGAACCGCAAGGTCGACATCCTATCGCGCAATTCGACCTGGAACATGTCGCGCGAAACCAATTACGACCTCTATTTCCCGGCGGTCGCCTATTATGATGGTCAGGGATTCATGCTGCCACAGTCTCGCAAGATCGATTCTGCGCTGGACTTGAACGGCAGCAAGGTTTGCGTTCAGGAGGGAACAACGACGCTGCTCAATCTCGCGGATTATTTCCGCGCCAACAATATGAAATATACGGAGATGAAGTTTCCCAGGCTGGAAGAGGTGGTCAAAGCCTACGAGTCCGGCAAGTGCGACACCTTTACCTCCGACGTCTCCCAGCTCTACGGGCTCCGGCAGAATCTTACCCATCCGAACGACCACGTCATCCTACCCGACGTCATCTCGAAGGAGCCGCTGGCGCCCGTGGTGCGGCAGCGCGACGACGACTGGATGATGATCGTGAAGTGGACGCTGTATGCGATGATCAACGCCGAGGAGCTCGGCATCACCTCGAAGAACATCGACGAGGCGCTGAAGTCGAAGAAGCCGGACGTGATGCGGCTGGTCGGCACCGAAGGCACCTACGGCGAGGATCTCGGCCTGCCCGGGGATTGGGCCGCCCGCATCATCCGCCATGTCGGCAACTACGGCGAGATTTACGAGCGCAATGTCGGCGCCGAATCGAAACTGAAGATTCCGCGCGGGCTGAACTCGCTCTGGAGCAATGGCGGCATCCAGTACGCCCCGCCAATAAGATAAGCTGCCAACCACGTCCGCCCATCCTATCGGAAGTGCAGCACCGACAGGGGCGGAAAACGGCGGGTCACGGCAGCGCGCTGCTCGACAGGGGGCAGTGATCGGCTCATGCATTGTCCCTCAGGTGGCAACTCACCTCGCCTTGCCGCGCTCGATCCTCTGCTGGTTGAGGTCCGTCGTCGTGATGGTCACGTTCGACGGAAGCGTCCGCAGCAGGGCCTCAGTTACTACACCGGTGCCGCCGCCGTCTCCAGAACGCGATGCGGGCGAAGAGCCTTTGCACGATTGGCCACGACCTCCGCGTACGGGGTGAAGAGGCACGAGGTAGCGATCATAGAATTCTGCCAACGTTCCCGCGAAGGCGGCAACCTTGTTGTCCCTCATGAGCTTCTCCTCCGATCACGATCAACGCACCCAATCGGCCTATCTGTTCGGTGCGGTCTGCCCCGAACGTGGAACT
>DATKFM010000246.1:0-24914 GCA_035544395.1 Verrucomicrobiia bacterium | reverse complement strand
CGTGGGTTGGAGTGGAATCGGCCGGACCGCCCTATTGGCGGCGGTGCTGGCCTTGAGCGGTTGCGATACCGTCGGCGGTTGGCTCGGATTTGAAGACGACAATACGCTCGAACTCGGGCCTTCTTGCCCGCGAGTCGCGATCGGCGACGATGTCGGCTATGTCGCGCGCTTCGACGGCAACGGCAGCAAGCGGGCAAATCTCCGCTATGCGGTGAAGATGGATGTGCCGAACGGCATTTGTTTCCTCAACGAAAACTCGATCGATGTGGAAATGAGCGTACCGATCTATGTCGAGCGCGGTCCGGCAATGGATGATCGTGAGATCAACTTCGAGTACTTCGTCGCGATTGCCCGCACCGACAAGACGATCGTCGACCGCCAGGCCTACCCGATCGGCACGGAGATGAGGCTCGGCGAGGTCGCACACATCGTCGAGGAATTCGACCAAACGATTCCGATCGAGCCCGGCGAGAACGGCAACAATTTCGTGATCATCGTCGGCCTCATCCTGACAGAAGAAGAACTCGACTATGCCCGTACGCCGAAGATCCTCGGCCGTCCGGTGCCGGAAGGCGACATCAAGGTACCGGAATAGCCGGGCGCGCTGACTATTTTCCTGCGATTGGACCGCCGCTGCATATGGGTGCCGGCGGGAATCGCCGCAGCGCCAAGATCAGTTGCGGACGTCGCCGATTCTTCATTCGATAACTCTTTGATTTTCGGCCCAGGAAGCCCTTGACCGACTCCTGGTGAAGGAGGATTCTGGCTTGGTCACGCGGGAGAGATCGGCCGATTTGAGGCCGGCGCCGAAGGAGCAACCGCCCCGGAAACTCTCAGGCAAAAGGACCGCGGGTCATAGCGGCACTCTGGAAAGAAGGCATCCGGCGCGGCAGGGTCCGTGTCCGCTGCCTCACCGAAGATGTAAGTCTGAACGGCCATTCGCGCCGCCAGGCGAATCTTTCAGGTCCGAAGACAGAGGGGGTCCCCGTCTCGCCGTTGGGCGCGATGGCGGTCAATCTGTCGGAGGACCGGAGCAATGAGTGAACCCACGGGGCCCCTGGCCAAAACGCCCCTGCACCCGCTTCATGTGGAACTCGGCGCCCGCCTCGTGCCGTTCGCGGGCTACGAGATGCCGGTGCAGTATCCCAGCGGCATCGTCGCCGAACATCAGCACACGCGAAATGCCGCCGGGCTGTTCGATGTCTCCCATATGGGTCAGATCCGTCTGACGGCGAAGAGCGGGCACAGCGCGGCCGCGGCGCTGGAAACCTTGGTGCCGGGCGATATCCAGGGCCTGACGCCCGGGAAGATGCGCTACACCCAGTTCACCAATGACAAGGGCGGCATCCTCGACGATCTCATGGTCGCGAACACCGGCGATCACCTGATGCTGGTGGTGAACGCCAGCCGCAAGCACGAAGACGCGGCTCTGCTGCAGCAGCGTCTGTCCGACAAGGTCGAAATCGAGGAACTGAGCAGCCGCGCCCTTGTTGCGCTGCAAGGACCACAGGCGGCGGACGTGCTGGGCCACTTCGCGCCCGACTGCCGCGGCATGCAGTTCATGACCGCGGCGTTCCTCACCATCGACGGCATCACCTGCTATGTCACGCGCTCCGGCTACACGGGCGAGGACGGCTATGAGATCTCGATGCCCGGCCAGGCTGCGGTGGCGATTGCCCGCGAGCTCATGCGCTATCCCGAAGTCAAATGCATTGGGCTTGGCGCGCGGGATTCCCTGCGGCTGGAGGCCGGACTCTGTCTCTACGGCAACGATATCGACGAGACCACGACTCCGGTGGAAGCCGGCCTGAACTGGTCGATCGCCAAGCGCCGGCGGGAAGAAGGCGGCTTCACCGGCGCCAATGTCATTCAACAGCAATTCCGCGAAGGCGCGCCGCGCAAGCTGGTGGGCATCAAGCCCGAAGGCCGCGCGCCGGTGCGCGCCCATGCGGAAATCCGCAACCGTGCGGGCGAGCCCATCGGCATGGTCACCAGCGGCGGCTTCGGCCCGACCGCGAATGCACCGGTCGCCATGGGCTATGTCACCAAGGCGCATACGGCGCCCGGTACGCCGCTGCAGGTCATCGTCCGCGACAAGCCGCTGGATTGCGCTGTCGTGCCGTTGCCTTTCGTCAAACACCGCTATTACCGAGGCTGAGGGGATTTTCATGAGCAATGTGAAGTTTACCGAAGATCACGAATGGATCCGCATCGAGGGCGACATCGGAACCATCGGCATCACCGACTATGCGCAGGAGCAGCTCGGGGATGTGGTCTATGTCGAACTGCCCGATGTCGGCCGCAAGGTCGAGAAGGGCAAGGACATGGCCGTGGTCGAATCCGTGAAGGCGGCGAGCGAAGTCTATGCGCCGGTGTCCGGCTCGGTGACCGCCATCAATGACAAGCTGACAGCGGAGCCGGCGACGGTGAATTCCGCCGCCATGGGCGATGGCTGGTTCGTCAAGATCAAGCTGAGCAATCCGTCGGAGCTGGACAAGCTGATGGACGAAGCCGCCTACAAGAAATACGTCGAGGGGCTGGGCTGATGCGTTATCTGCCGCTGACCGAAACCGATCGCCGCGCCATGCTGGCGCGGATCGGCGTGCCCTCGATCGACAGCCTCTACCGCGATGTGCCGGAGAAGGTCCGCCTGTCGAAACCGGTCGATCTGCCGATGCATATGGGCGAGCTCGAGGTGGAGCGGGCGATCTCCGCGATGGCGGCGAAGAATCTGGGCACCGGCCGGGCGCCCAGCTTTCTCGGCGCCGGCGCCTATCGCCATCATGTGCCGGCGGCGGTGGATCATCTGATCCAGCGCGGCGAGTTCCTGACGTCCTACACGCCCTATCAGCCGGAAGTGACCCAGGGTACGCTGGAATACCTGTTCGAGTTCCAGACCCAGATCGCGCTGCTCACGGAGATGGATGTCGCCAACGCCTCCATGTATGACGGCGCCACCTCGACGGCTGAAGCCGTGATGATGGCCAACCGCGTCACCCGGCGCAGCAAGGCGATCCTCTCGGGCAATCTGCATCCCCATTACCGCGAGGTCGTGGCGACCCACGCGCAATTCGCCGGCTTCACGGCGGTCGCGAACAAGCCCGATCCCGAGGGCCGCGAGGATCTGATCTCGCAGATCGACAACACGACCTCCTGTGTCGTCGTGCAGAATCCCGGTTTCTTCGGTCACCTCCGCGACCACACGGCGCTGGCCGAGGCCTGCCACAAGGCCGGCGCGCTGCTGATCGTCGCGGTGACGGAAATCATCTCGCTGGGCGCCGTGACGGCGCCGGGCCGCATGGGCGCCGATATCGTCACCGCCGAAGGGCAGTCGCTGGGCAATTCCCTGGGCTTCGGCGGTCCCTATGTCGGGCTGTTCGCCACGCGGGAGAAATTCCTGCGGCAGATGCCGGGACGCCTGGTGGGCGAGACGGTCGACGCCGATGGCCGCCGCGGCTGGGTGCTCACGCTGTCCACCCGGGAACAACATATCCGGCGCGAGAAGGCGACCAGCAACATCTGCACCAACTCCGGCCTCTGCGCGCTGGCCTTCACGATTCATCTGACTCTGTTGGGCGAGGCGGGCCTCACGCGCCTCGCGGCGATCAATCATGGCAAGGCGGTACAGCTCGCCGACAAGTTGGCGGCGCTGCCCGGCGTCAAGCTGATGACCGATGCGTTCTTCAATGAATTCACCCTGGCGCTGCCGAAACCGGCCGCGCCCGTTGTCGATGCGCTGGCCGATCGCGGCATCCTCGGCGGCGTACCGGCGTCGCGGCTATATCCGCATGAGGCAACGGCGGCGAATCTGCTGATTCTCGCCGCCACGGAAACCAACACCGATGCCGATGCCGACTCGCTTGCCGCCGCGCTGCAGGAGATTCTGAAATGACTCCCGACACGATCACAGGAACCTTCAGCGGCAATCGCGCGCTGCAAATCGAAGAACCGCTGATCTTCGAGCAAGGTCAGGCGGGGCGCACCGGCGTCGATTTGCCGGCGCCACCGGCGGTCAAGGATCGCCTCGGCGGGTTGAACCGCAAAGGCGAAATCGGCCTGCCGGGACTCTCGGAACCCCAGGCGATCCGCCACTACACGCGCCTCAGCCAGAAGAACTACGCCATCGACATGGGGCTCTATCCCCTGGGCTCCTGCACCATGAAGCACAACCCGCGGCTGAACGAGAAGATGGTGCGGTTGCCGGGCCTCGGCGATCTGCATCCGATGCAGCCGGCGAAGACGGCGCAGGGCGCGCTGGAGCTGATCGACCGGCTGGCGCACTGGCTGAAGACTTTGACCGGCATGCCTGCTGTGGCGCTGTCGCCGGGCGCCGGCGCCCATGGCGAACTCTGCGGCATCATGGCGATCCGCGCCGCTCATGAAGCCAAGGGCGAAGGCCACCGCAAGCGCATCCTGGTCCCGGAATCAGCCCACGGGACCAATCCCGCCACGGCGGCCGGCGTCGGTTACAGCGTCGATCCCATACCTGCCAACGATCGCGGCCGCGTCGACCTCGCCGCCTTCAAGGCCAAGCTTGGCGCCGACGTCGCCGGCATCATGATCACCAACCCCAACACCTGCGGCCTGTTCGAAAGCGAGATCCTGGAGATCTCCGAGGCGATCCATGGCGCCGGCGGTTATTTCTATGGCGACGGCGCCAACTTCAACGCCATTGTCGGCCGGGTGCGGCCGGGCGATCTCGGCGTCGATTGCATGCATATCAACCTGCACAAGACCTTCTCCACGCCCCATGGCGGCGGTGGGCCGGGCGCCGGCCCGGTGGTGCTGTCGGAGGCCTTGGCGCCCTTCGCGCCGCTGCCCTATGTGGTGCATGGCCCGAAGGGCTTCGCGCTGGTGGAGCATGACGACGATCGCCAGGCGACCGGCAAGGCTCTGGGCCGGCTCAAGGGCTTCCACGGCCAGATGGGCATGTTCGTGCGCGCGCTGGCCTACATGATGAGCCATGGCGCCGATGGCCTGCGCCAAGTGGCGGCGGATGCGGTGCTGAACGCCAACTATATCCTTGCCAGCCTGAAGGACGACATGTCGCCGGCCTTCGACGGGCCCTGCATGCATGAAGCGCTGTTCGATGATGCGTTCCTCAACGACACGGACATTTCCACCCTCGACATCGCCAAGGCGATGATCGACGAGGGCTATCATCCCATGACCATGTATTTCCCGCTGGTGGTCCATGGCGCGCTGCTGATCGAGCCGACGGAGACTGAGAGCAAGGAGACCCTCGACCAGTTCATCGAAGTGATGAAGGGCTTGGCGCGGCGGGCGAAGAGCGGCGACAGCGCCTATTTCCACGGCGCGCCGCGGCTCAGCCCGCGCCGGCGGCTGGATGAGACGGCGGCGGCTCGCAAGCCGGTACTGCGCTGGCGGCCGTCGAACGTCACCGGGCAGGCGGCGGAATAGGCGCTCCCAGCAGCATCATGGCCGAAAAGGCGCAGCAACGGTCAGCGGGCAAGGTGCGAATACGCTTCGCCACCGCCGAAGATGCGGCGCTGGTCGTCAAGCTCGTGCGCGAACTGACCGAGTATCAGCAGGAGCCGCTGGATAACGTGAAGCTGACGGAAGCGGATATCATCCGCGATTCATTTGGCGCCGCGCCGCGCATCGAGACCATCCTGGCGGAAGCTGACGGCAAGACGGCCGGCTTCGTCGTCTTCTATCACAACTATTCCACCTGGGCCGGGCGGCCCGGCATCTATCTGCTGGATGTCTATGTCAGGGAATGGGCGAGGGGCTATGGCGTCGGCCGGCGGCTGATGGCGGAGATGGCGCGGCTCGCCCGGGAGCGGGGATCGACCAAGCTGGATCTCTCGGTGCTATCCTGGAATCCGGCGCGGGGCTTCTATGAGCGCCTCGGCTTCGAGCCGCAGACCAAATGGCATGATTACCGCCTGGCCGGTGCAGAGCTGGACAAGCTTGCCGACGAGGCGGAGGGCGTGGCGTCCTAGGCAAACAAAGACGGGAGATTTCGATGGCCATCGGAGGGAAGGACACGCCGCAAGTCATCGCACCGCCGCCGCTGATCGTGCTGGCATTCGTGGTGGTGGGATTTCTGCTCTACTGGCTCTGGCCGCTGCCCTTCGCCATCGGCATCGGCTACGACATCCTTGGTGTGATCTTGATCATTGTGCCGATCGCGATCGCGATCTGGGCACGGAACCTTTTCATTCGCGCCGGCACGAATGTGGAGCCTTACAAGCCGACGACGGTCATCGTCGACAAGGGCCCGTTCGGCTACTCCCGCAATCCGCTCTATCTCTGCATGTTCGTGCTTTATCTCGGCATCGCCTTGCTGACCGGCAATGGCTGGCTGTTGCCGCTGGCTGTGCCGCTATACTTCATCATGCAGTACGGCGTGATCGCGCGGGAAGAGCGCTATCTCGAGGCCAAATTCGGCGACGGCTATCTCGCCTATAAACGCCGAGTGCGGCGCTGGCTGTAGTGGCGGTCTCCGACACTTCAGGCGCAACTACCAAAGATTGTCATCCTCGCGTTCGAGTTAGGGCGCTCATACAAAACCCAAGCGTAAAACATTGACCCCTCGCCACCACGAAGTGGGGGAGAGGGTAGGGTGAGGGGGTGTCGACAACATTTGCGATTTAGTCAGAAGACTTGCCCGGCGCTCGAGCAAATGGCGAGACCCCTCACCCTAACCCTCTCCCCGCAAGCGGGGCGAGGGGACTGTCTTGTGTCGCGGCGGATATTCGAATGCCCTAGCGCTTTCGCGGGGATGACAATAGGAGGTGCTTGCATTGGAGGAATCAAGCTCTGAGCTAGAAGTAAGAAAGGCGGCCGTCGGGCCGCCTTTTCCTTGATCCGAAACCGCGAAGCCGCTAGTTCAGCTTCCGCTCCAGCTCGGCGATGGCGGAGTCGATCAGCCGTTCGCCGCGTAGCGCATCGGTCTTGCTCTTGAGAAGCTGCTCGGCGGCGGCGACCGCCACGTCGATGGCGTGGTTGCGCACATCGGCGACGGCCTGGGCCTCCGCCTGGGCGATCTTGTCCATCGACATCTTTTCACGGCGGGCGAAGGCTGCGTCCAGGTTGGCGGCCGCTTCGGATTTCAGCCGCTCGGCCTCGCTGCGCGCCTGGCGCACGATGGCCTCGGCGTCGCGCATCGCTTCCTGCTGCTTCTTCTGGTAGTCGGCCAGCAACTTCTGCGCCTCGTCGCGCAGCGCCCGCGCCTCGTCGAGCTCGGCCTTGATCCGCGCGGCGCGGGCATCCAGCGTCTTGCCGATGCCGCGGACCAGCGGCCTGCCCGCCAGCACCACGAAGATGATGAAGGCAATGGCAACCCAGGTCTCGGGATTGCTGAGGCTGATATGTTCCATTTCCTATGCCCGCCTTCCGGCAACAGCATCCACGGCGCTGCTGATCTCCGCCGCGCTTGCATCGGCGCCCGCGACCTTGCCGATGACGGCGGCAGCGACCTCGGCGGCGACGGAGCGCACATCGCCCATGGCCTTGTTCTTCGCCGCTCCGATGGCGTCCTCGGCCGCTCTCGTGCGCTGGGTCAATTGCGACATGAAGGCGGCGTCGCGCTTGCCGGTGTCGGCCTGGATGGCTTGGGTGGCGACAGCCAGCTCCGCCTGCGCCCTGGCGCGGGCGTCGGCCAGCGTCTTCTCATAGGCGGCTTTGGCCTTGTCGGCGTCGGCCTTCACGCGGTCGGCCTTCTCCAGGTCGGCCTGGATGCGCTTCTCGCGATCCTCGATGACCGAACTCACCCGCGGCAGCGCCACCTTCCACATGAGAACCAACAGCAGGATGAAGCTGACGGCCAGCCAGATGAGCTGCGGCGAGAAATCGGACGGATTGAGCTGTGGCATGCCGCCCTTGGCTTTATCCCCATGATCGCCGGCCGCAGTCTCCGTTGTCGTCGCGCCGGCGGCTTCCGTACCGGCAGTCGCTTCCGCGCCGGCGGCGCCTTCCGTCGTCGTGGTGCTGGATTCCTGCACCAGGATGATGGACGGCACGTCCTGCCCCTGACCGGTATCGGTCAGGCCTTGCAAGGTCGCGTCATCCAATCTGAACTGCAGCATCTCGATACTCCGTGGGCGGGAATGCCGGCGCCGCTAGAGGGGCCGGCATTCACCGCTGTCCTTGTCCGATGAGCCCGCGCCGGCAGCGCCGAAAGCCGCCGGCAGGGAACCTTAGAACACGAACAGCAGCAGTAGCGCGATCAGCAGCGCGAACAGCGCGATGGCTTCCGTGAGCGCGAAGCCCAGCAGCACGTTGCCGAACACTTTCGGCGCGGCCGCCGGATTGCGCAGCGCGCCGGAGACGAAGCTGCCGAAGATGTTTCCGATACCCACGCCCACGCCCGCCAGGGCGATGGTGGCGAGGCCGGCGCCGATCAGCTTTGCGGCATCTGCTTCCATGATTGTAGTCCTTTCGTTTCGTCCGAGGTTGGTTTCAGTGATGCATATGCACTGCATCATTGAGATAGATGCAGGTGAGGATGGTGAACACATAGGCCTGCAGCAGCGCGATACCGACTTCCAGGCCGGTCAGCGCGACCGTGAAGGCCAGCGCGGCGATGCTGCCGACGACGCCGATGCCCACAAGGCCGGCGGTGCCGCCGAGCAGCCCCAGCAGCGTGACCACGAAGCCGCCGAACACCTTCAGCATGGTGTGGCCGGCAGTCATATTGGCAAAAAGTCGGACCGACAGGCTGACGGGGCGGATCAGGTAGGACAGCACTTCGATCGGCACCAGCAGGAACAAGAGCGGCAGCGGCACGCCCGAGGGCACGAACAGCCGGAGATAATGGGTACCGTGGCGCACGAAGCCGATGATGGTCACGCCGATGAAAACGACGAAGGCCAGCGCGAAGGTGACGATGATGTGGCTGGTGACCGTGAAGGTATAGGGGATCATCCCGATCAGATTGCAGAAGAGGATGAACATGAAGAGCGAGAAGATGAAGGGAAAGTACTTCTTGCCCTCGGAACCCACATTGTCGCGGATCATGTTGGCGATGAACTCGTAACTGAGTTCCGCCATCGACTGCCATCGCGTCGGTATCAGCGACCGGCCCTGCATGCTGAACACCAGGAAGATGGTGATCAGCGCCACGGCGATCAGCATGAACAGCGAAGCGTTGGTGAAGGAGGCATCATAGCCGGTGCAGGTAAGCGGAGCGTCCGGAGTGCTGTGCTCCCAATCGCCGCCGATGCAGATATCGACGATGCGCTTGACGAGAAATTGTTCTAGTGGGCTATGACCTTCCGCCACGATCGATCCCCGAGTTTTGCGGCCGCGCCGGCGAAGCGCTCCGCTATTTCTGCTTCCTGTCGTCGTCGAGCGCAGATTGCTTCATCTGCTCCATCGACGACTTGTACACCGTCCACATGCCGGCCGCGCCGCCGAGGATGAAGAACAGGATCAGCATCAACGGCTTGGTTCCCATGAGATAGTCCAGAAACCAGCCGATCCCGCCCCCGACCAGGAGACCCGCCGCCAATTCCACCGAGAGCTTCATCGCCCATCCGCCTGAGGAGAGCGGCGCGCCATCGCGCTGCCCATCGTCGCCACGTTCCTCGCGAACCTGCTCTTTCAGGCGGCGCAAGCGGGCGTCGAAATCACTCTCGGGCGAAGGGGAATTTCCCTCGGTCATTGGCCTGATGCGACGTTGCTACAACCCCTGCAGCCCCCGCCGCAACCGGCGCGCAACATAGGGGCGACCCCCAGGGCTGTCAAGGCGACGGGGCGCCGCGCGAAGGCGGCGAAATCCCTGAAAACTATGGTCTTTCCGCGCTAGGCGATGGCCTTCAGTTCGGTCACCCGCTGCAGGTCGACAGACACCAGTTGCGACACCCCGCGCTCGGCCATGGTGACGCCGAACAGCCGGTCCATCCGCGCCATGGTCATGCGGTGATGGGTGATGACCAGGAAGCGGGTGGAGGTGGAATGAGCCAGCTCCTCCACCAGGGTGCAGAAGCGGTCCACATTGGCGTCATCCAGCGGCGCGTCCACCTCGTCCAGCACGCAGATCGGCGCCGGATTGGTGAGGAACACCGCGAACAGCAGCGACAGAGCGGTCAGCGCCTGCTCGCCGCCCGACAGCAGCGACATGACCTGCAGCCGCTTGCCCGGCGGGCTGGCCATGATTTCCAGGCCGGCTTCCAGCGGGTCTTCGGACTCGGTGAGCTTCAGATGGGCGTGGCCGCCGCCGAAGAGGCGGGTGAACAGCTTCTGGAAGTTGTTGTTGACCAGCTCAAAGGCCGCCAGCAGCCGCTCCCGGCCTTCCCGGTTCAGGCTCTGGATGCCGCTGCGCAGGCGCGCGATGGCGTTCACCAGGTCCGACCGCTCCGACTGCAGGCCGGCGATCTGCTGCTCGACCTCAGTGGCCTCGGTCTCGGCCCGCAGATTGACCGGGCCCATATTGTCGCGCTCCCGGGTCAGACGGAGCAGCTTGGCCTCGATTGCCTCCCGCTCGGGCATCTCGCCTTCATCCAGCTCCGCGATCCCGGCGGTCTCTTCCGGCGTGCAGTCCAGGCGGTCGCGGATGCGGGCCTCCAGACCCTGGGCGGCTTCTTCCACCTGCGCCACATGGCCCTCGGCCCGCACGCGGTTTTCCCGCGCGACAGCCAGATCATGCTCGGCGCCCTTAAGCTGGCGGATGGCCTCGGCCAGGCGGGTCTCGGTTTCCGCGAGACGGTCGGCGGCCTCGCGGCGCTTCACCGTGGCGGTGTCGATCAGCTCGTTCACCTTGCCCCGCTGCTCGGCGATCTCCGCCGGCCGCTTGGTCAGAACCTCGATCTCCGCCTCGACGGCAATCCGGCGCTCGTCCAGGAGCTTGTTCTGCTGCTCGGCGGATTGCAGCCGATCCATCCAGGACTGCCGCTCGCCGGCGATAGCCGTCAGGCGCCGGCGGCGGGCCTCGGCCTCGCGCTCCAGCCGGTCATGGGTGCTGCGACGGTCGATGAGCCGGGTCCGCAGATCGCTCAGCTTGCTGCGCGCCTCGCTGGCGGAAGCCTGCAGGGCCAGGAGGTCGGGAATGGCATGAGCATCTTTGCGCACGGCTGCCAGGGCTGTCTCGGAGTCGCCGATATCGCGCGCGGCGCCGGCCGCCATTTCCTCCAAGGTCGCCAGGCGCGACACCGTCGCAGCGGCGGCGTTGGTGGCGGTATCAAAGGCGCTGCGCGCCTGCTCGATGGCCCGCAGCGCGGATTGCAGGCCGTCGCGCCATTGCCGGGCGGCCATTTCCGCGGCTTCGGCGCCGCGGCGGGCCTCCTGATGCTTGCTCTCGGCCTCGGCCGCCTGGCGTTCGACACCGGCGAGCTCGGCTTCCACTTCAGTCAGCCGCGCCCGCTGCTTCAGGCGGGTCTCGGCGGCGGTGGTCGCGCCGGCTTCGACCCGGAATCCATCCCAGCGCCAGAGGGCGCCATGGCGGGTCACCAACCGCTGGCCCTGGGCCAGGGAGGCCGAAAGGCGATTGCCCTCGGCATCGGTTTCCACTACGCCGATCTGGCGCAAGCGCCGCTGCAGCGCCCCATGCCCCTGGACAAATTGCGACAGCGGCACCGCGCCCTCGGGCAGCGGCAGCGCACTTTCCAGCGGCGGCAGCGCTTCCCAGCGGATCAGCGCACCGGCGGCGGCGGAGGCCGTGAGATCGTCGCCCAACGCGACACCCAGCGCCGCCTCGTATCCGGCGGCGACGGTCACGTCATTGAGGATCGGCGGCCAGAGATCCGATTGATTGGCCGTCAGCAGTTTCGCCAGCGTGCGCTGCTCGGCGGAGAGCTGCGCGCGAGATTCAGCGAGTTGCTGCCAGCGGCTGCGGGCGCTTGATTCATTTTGTGTCGCAGCGGCCCGCGTCTGTTCCAGATCGGCGGCCTGATTCTGCAAACCATCCATGTCGGTCTGGCGCTCGGTCAGCGCGCGGCGGGCCACATCCAGGGCGGTGTGGTCGCTCGATGCGGCTTCCAGCTTCGCCCGTTCTTCGGCGATTTCCGTGGCTCGGCGGTGCAGAAGTTCCAGCCGGTCTTCCAGTTCTGCGATGCGCTGCCGGGTTGCGCGCTCCAGGGCCTCGCCTGACGCGATATCGTTGAGCAGGCCAGAGAGCGTCGTCTCGCTGCCATCGACGGCAGCCTGGGCGGCCGTCACCTCTTCACCGGCTGTTGACGCGGCGCCTGCTTCGGCTGTGGCCGCGGCGGTCAGGTCGTCATGCTCGACTTGCAATCGCGCATCGTTCGCCTTCGCGTCTTCAATCAGCGCGCCGGCACGGCCGATATCGCCGAGCACCTGGGTCAGCCGCTGGGCGGCCTCGGTGCGAGCCGCATTGACCCGCGTCTCTTCCTGATTGAGGGACTCGCGGGCGATGGTCAGCCGCTGCAATTCGGCGGCGGCGGCGGCTTCCGCATCGCGCAGCTCGGGCAGGTCGGCGGCGATTTCGCCCTGACGGCTGGCGGCGGCGGCCGCCTTGCCGGTCAGATCAACCACGCTAGCTTCGGCCTCCTGCATTTCGGCTTGGGCGGCGGCACGCCGGGCCACCACATCGCGCCAAAGGATGTTCAGCAGCGTTGCTTCGACCCGGCGGATCTGATCGGCGATGTTGCGATAGCGCGACGCTTGCCGCGCCTGCTTCTTCAGGGTCTGCAACTGGCTTTCCAGCGTGACGATCACATCGTCGAGACGCGAGAGATTGGCTTCGGCGGCGCGCAGCCGCAGCTCAGCCTCATGGCGGCGCGAATGCAGGCCGGTGATTCCCGCCGCCTCTTCCAGCAATGAGCGCCGGTCGGTGGGTTTGGCATTGATGATGGCGCCGACGCGACCCTGGCTGACCAGCGCAGTGGAATGTGCACCGGTTGCGGAGTCCGCGAACAAGAGCTGCACGTCGCGCTGGCGCACTTCACTGCCGTTCACCACATAGGACGAGCCGGCGCCGCGCTCGATGCGGCGGGTGATCTCCAGCAGATCGTTGTCGTTGAATTGCGACGGCATCTTGCGGTCGCTGTTGTCCAGGAGCAGCATGACCTCCGCGACATTGCGGCCCGGCCGCGTGGTGCTGCCGCTGAAGATCACATCGTCCATTTCGCCGCCGCGAAGCTGCTTGGCGGAAGTTTCGCCCATGGCCCAACGCAGCGCTTCCACCAGGTTCGACTTGCCGCAACCGTTCGGTCCGACGATGCCCGTCAGGCCCGGCTCGATCAGCAGTTCGGTGGAATCGACGAAGGATTTAAAACCGACGAGACGAAGTTTGTTGAAGCTGACCAATTCTGACTCCGCGCGTTCTGGCGCTGTGACTGAGGACTGTCGGCGATCTACTTCGGCAGCAGTTCGCGAATGATCGTGTTTAAGCCGTTCACCGTCGCGCCCTCGCTCGTGAGATCGTCGAACGGCAGGGCGCCGGAAAACTTCTTGCCATTTATCAGAAAACTCGGCGTTGCGTTCACGCCATAGACATCGACCGCTTCCTTGTAGGCGACAGCGATCCGGTCGATGGCCTTTTCATCGGTCATGCAGCCGTCGATCTTGCTTTCCTCGATGCCGGCCTCCTTGCCGAGCGCACGCAGCGCATCGAGCGGATTGGTTGCCTGGATCCAATCCTTCTGGGTGGCAAAGAGCTTGTCGAGCAACTCGAAGTAACCGTCGCCGGCCACGCAATCCGCCATCAGCGAAGCGCGCAGGGCGAGTCGGTCCAGGGGGAAGGGACGGAAGACATAGCGCACGTGACCCTTGTCGATGAATTCCGATTTCAGTTTCGGCATGGTGTCTTTGGCGAATGCAGCGCAATGCGGACAGGTCATCGATGCATATTCGACGATGGTCACCGGCGCCTCGGGATTGCCGAGCGAATGATCTTCGGGGGAGATGACGGGGGGCGGCGGGGCGGCTGCGGTTACGGCCGCCGTTTCATTCGCGGCAGTCTGTGGCGCGGCCGAAGTCTCGCTGCTGGCGGCGGTGGCCGGAGCGCTGTTGTCGGTCGTTGCGGCCGCCGGCACATCCGTGGCAGCCGCCGTTGAATTCTCTGTCGACGGCGGCGTTGGCGCCGCCGGCGGCGTGGCGGCGGGTTCCGCCGGTGGCGTCGTCGCGGCGGCTGGCGCTGTTGTTGCGGGAACGGCAGCCGTCTCGATCGCCGGATCGCGGCCGCCAAAGCCGACATAGGCGGCAACACCCGCGCCGACGATTACCAGAAGCGCCACGATTATCGCGACGGGCCTGTTCATTACTGCTGTCCTCCCAGGCCGCAATCACGGCCCGATTTGATGTCGGCTATGTGGCAGGATTCGTGACGCGATGCAATGCCGTGGCCGCTGCGCAAAAACTGCCCCGCGCCGTAAACCTTAATTGTCACAAAGGTTTGCGCGCCTTCAGCGCGCGGCCGAATTGACCAAGACGGCGCCGCAGCTCCTCATCGCCGATGGAACCGACCAGGGCATCGACGGCGGGATCCTCGCGGCTATTGGCCACCGCCGGTTCTTTCCGCCGCGCCGGGCGCGGCACCGGACCCTGCTGGATGCGCAGCCTGACCACGGCCCGGTAGCCGAAGTAGCTATTGATTCGTTCAAGCACCACCGGCTCCAGGTGCTGCAGCTCCAGGGCCAGCGAACCCTGCACCCGCAGATGCAGGGTGCCCGCCGTGCGCTCGCCCGGCGGAAAGGCCAGCCGCATCGGCACGCAGCATTCCGCCAGTTGCACGCCGACAATCGACGGCCAGTCGGCGACGATGCCGCCGGCGGCGAGGCCATGGCGCCCCAGCACCGGCCGCGCCACCTTGGGCAGCAGGCTGCCCAGGCTCTGGGTGCGGTAGCTCCGGTCGCTTGTCTTACGGTCGGTCTCGTTCTCCGCCATCGGCATCCGGCATTAGGTCTTGGTCACCGGCAAACTGGCCTGTGGCGACCGGAGTTCTTATCCTAAAGGCCATCATGTCCCGCCGCCACGCCAAGACCGCCCCGAAGACCGCGAATATGCCGGCCCTGCTATTGGACTGGTACGACCGGCACCGGCGCAGCCTGCCCTGGCGCGCGCCGCCGGGCCGCCGGACCGAACCCTACCGGGTGTGGCTCAGCGAGATCATGCTGCAGCAGACCACTGTGGCGACGGTCGGGCCCTATTTCCGCGATTTCCTGGAGCGCTGGCCCACAGTGCATGACCTGGCGCGGGCGGATCTGGACGCCGTGCTCCATGCCTGGCAGGGCCTGGGCTACTACGCCCGGGCCAGGAATCTCCATAAATGCGCCAAGGTGGTCAGCCAGGAACTGGGCGGCCGCTTTCCGGAGCGGGAGGACGAGCTGCTGAAGCTGCCGGGGATCGGCCCCTACACGGCGGCCGCAATCGCCGCCATTGCCTTCGACCGCCCGGCCACCGTGATGGACGGCAATGTGGAGCGGGTGATGGCCCGGCTCCATGCGGTGGAAACGCCGCTGCCGGTGGCGAAGCCTGAATTGCGCCAGATGGCGGCGGCGCTGACGCCGGCGGAACGGCCCGGCGATTATGCCCAGGCGGTCATGGATCTGGGCGCCACCGTCTGCACGCCGCGGAAACCGCGTTGCATGATCTGTCCCTGGCAGGGGCCTTGCATCGCGCGGCGCCAGGGCATTGCCGAGACCCTGCCGCGCAAATCGCCGAAGCCGTTCCGGCCGCAGAAGCATGCGGTGGTTTTCTGGCTGTGCCGGCCAGATGGCGCCATTCTGCTCCAACGCCGGCCGGAGGAGGGGTTACTTGGCGGTCTGATGGAAGTGCCGTCGACGCCTTGGCGCGAGGACCGGTGGACCGTAGAGGAAGCGCTGGGCTCGGCACCGGCAAAGGCGCGCTGGCGATCCCTGGACGGCGTGGTGCGCCATGGCTTCACCCATTTTGATATCGAGATGACGGTAATTGCGGGCAAGGCCGCGGGTGCCGCTGCATCAAAGGGCGTCTGGAGCCAGGTGGACCGCCTCTCCGACCACGCGCTGCCCACCCTGATGAAGAAAGTCGTCCGCCACGCCCTGGCGAAGTTGTGATTCGGCGAAGCTATAGCGGCTAAGCGCTTTTCAGATGCTCCTGCAGTCGGGGCATCAGCTCCACCAGGTTGCAGGGCCGGTGCCTGTTATCGAGCTGAGCGCGCAGGATGCCTTCCCAACCATCGCGGCAGGCGCCGGGCGATCCTGGCAGAGCGAACAGGTAGGTGCCGCCGGAGACCCCGCCGGTGGCGCGGCTCTGGATGGTGGAAGTCTTGATCTTCTCGTAGCTCAGCCAGCGGAACAGCTCGCCGAAGCCCTCGATCTCCTTCTCATAGACCTGCTTGAAGGCTTCCGGCGTCACGTCGCGGCCTGTGACCCCGGTGCCGCCGGTGGAGATCACCACATCGATGCTGGGATCGGCGATCCAGGTCTTGAGCTGGCTGACGATCGCCGCGATCTCGTCGCGCACGATCGTGCGGGCGGCGACGCGATGACCATCCTTGGTGACGAGGTCGACCAATGTCTGGCCGGATTTGTCGTCGGCCAGGCCGCGGGTATCGGAAACGGTGAGGATGGCGATGTTGACCGGCAGGAAGGGCCGGGTTTCGTCAATACGTGACATTGCTGGCCGCCGTCAAAGCTTTCGGCGGCGGAGTATAAGTCGGCCAAGCGCCTGAGGCGAGTGCGTCCAGCGAGGTGGTCGGCTGGCCCAGCCGCTCCTGATAGATCCAGTAGTAGGTGAGCACCCGCTCGACATAGTGGCGCGTCTCGCGCACGGGGATGCTCTCGACGAACAGCAGCGGGTCCTGGTTATCACCGGTCAAGCCGCGCCACTTCTGCATGTTGCCGGGGCCGGCATTGTAGGCGACGAGGAACTGCAGCAGGTCGCCCTTGATCATCTTTAGGCCCAGCAGCTCACGCACATACCGCTGCGCCAGCGTGAGATTGGTTTCCGGATCCAAAAGGGCGCGTTTCTTTTTGCCGAGCAAGTCGCCCACCTCGTCCATGGCCGCGGCGGTCGCCGGCATTAGCTGCATCAGGCCTGAAGCCCCCGCCGCGCTCGTCGCCTCGGGATCGAAAGCGGACTCCTGCCGCATCAGGGCGAAGAGCAGCGCGGGATCGATCAGGAAGCCATTCTGCGGTTCCCAGGTGGGCAGCGGATAGATCGCGGGGTCGAGAGTCTGGCCCGAGCGATTCTCATATTGGACGCCGAGCCGCAGGCACAGCGACGGCAGATTGGCCGCCTGCGCCACCGCCAGGATTGCCGGCCCGAGCTCCTTGCCGCCCTTGCCCTGCAAGAGCTGATGCATCTCTTTTTCCGCGAGGTCGTTCTGCCCGATCTGGATCAGCGCCAGGGCGCGGGCGCCGGCGCGGGTCTCCAGGATCTGCCGGGCGGCGGTCTTCTCAACCGGCGCCACGTCCCATTGCAGGCCCGTGTCCATGCCCAACGCGCGGCGCGATAGCTGGCCATAGAAAGTGCGAGGATACTTGGACCCTTCTTTCAGCCATTTGGTGACTTCTTCCGGCTGGTGGGCCTTCAGGTGGCTCCGGGCAGCCCAGAAGGCGCCGGCTGCGCGGCTCCAATCGTCGCCGCCTTTGCGGGTCGCGACCTTTTCGAAATGATTGGCGGCCGTCGCCATCTGGCCGCCACGCCAGGCTTCAAGGCCGGCGCGCCAATTGAAGAAGGTTGGCTCCTGGCTGCTGTCCGGATTGCCGTAGAACTTCACCTTGGTGACTGTCGGCGCTGGCGGGGCCGCTGCGCCAGAGGGCTGGCGGCCGAGGGCCAGGGAATAGATCTGCGGGGCTTCCGGCAGGTCGCCATATTTGGCGAGCCAATCGCGCAGTTCGATATAGCGGGTCTTGTACTTGGTCGGGTGGAGGTAGCGGTGGGCCAGGACGTGGCCCAGCAGGCGAAGGTCTTCGAGCTGGCTTACGAGGCGGTCCGCGCCCCGCCAGTTGCCGTCGTCCTGCAGCGAAAAGATCCGCCGGTAGCGATCGGCATCTGGCGCCGACAGGGGCCGCGGCACATGGGCCGCGTTGTCCTTTATCGGGGGCATCAGGATGGCGGTCACGTCGGTGCCGAAATCCTCGGCCCTTACCGGCTGTGCGCCGAGCATGGCACCCGCCACCAGTAGTAAGCAGAGCCGCCGGATTGACGGAGCCCATCCCTTTGATAGATATGGTAAATATTCCGTAAATAGCCGCATGCGGACTCCTAGCCGATAAAAATCGACTATGACAAGACTCAAATCCAAGGATTAATACCAGCGGTGGTATATCGGAACGTTCGACCCACTACCTGTGGGATGTCAAGCTAACTTTTCGCTTGCCCCAGGCGCTCGCTAAGGAGCAGCAGGTCCCGCCAAGCCTCCCGCTTCTGCGCCGGCTGGCGCAGCAGGAAGGCCGGATGATAGGTAGGCAAGGCGGGAATCGGCCGGGACATTCCGGCACTTTCATATTGAAACCACCTACCTCTCAATTTGGTGATTCCTTCGCTGCGGGCCAGCAGGGTCTTGGCTGAGGCGCCGCCCACCAGCAACAGGACATCGGGTGAAACCAACTCGATATGTCGCTCCACGAAGGGCAGGCAGGCGGAGATTTCCGCCGGTGTCGGCTGCCGGTTCCCCGGGGGGCGCCAGAACAGAACGTTGGTGATGTAGGCTTTGTTCCGATCCAGGCCGATCCAGCCCAGCATCCGGTCCAAGAGCTGGCCGCTGATGCCGACGAAGGGCTTCCCGGCCCGGTCTTCGTCGGCACCGGGCGCCTCGCCGATGACCATGACCCGGGCGCTTGGATTCCCGTCGGCAAAGACCAGATTCGTGGCTGTCAGCTTCAGCGGGCAACCGTCGAAGGCCGCCAGCGCTTCCGCCAGCTCCGTCACCGTCCGGGCTGCGCCGGCGAGGCCGCGGGCCGACAAGCTGGCCGCAGTGGTGGGGACGGGTGCTGGCATCGCCGACGGCGCTTGCGGAGGCCGTTGGATCGGCTGGTCTTGCCGTCCTGTAGGCTGAACTATGGTGGCCACAGGCGCAGCCGCCTCGGCATAGCGGTCCACCGGCAATGGACCGATGGCTTCGTCCGCGCCGCCCTCGACTTGCCAGCGAAGTGCCTCTAGGAGTGCGTTGTTCGTCGTCACCCGACAACTCCTAACACCCCGGGCATGCGACTTACAGGATCATCGATATCTGTGCTAAACCCCCGGCGACTATAAGGAAAAGGGCCAGGACCATGGATCGGGAGGCGATGGAGTATGATGTGGTGATCGTCGGCGGCGGCCCTTCGGGCCTGTCGGCCGCGATCCGCCTCAAGCAGCTCGCCGCGGAAAAGGGCCGCGAAGTTTCCGTCTGCGTGATCGAGAAGGGCTCGGAGATCGGCGCTCATATCCTGTCGGGCGCGGTGCTGGAACCGCGGTCGCTCAACGAGCTGATCCCCGATTGGAAGGAGAAAGGCGCGCCGCTGAACACACCGGCGCAGGAGGACCGCTTCCTCTTCCTGACCAAGAACAAGGCCTATCGCCTGCCGACGCCGCCGCAGATGAACAATCACGGCAACTACATCATCAGCCTCGGCAACTTCTGCCGCTGGCTGGGTACGCAGGCCGAGGCGCTCGGCGTGGAGATCTATCCAGGTTTCGCCGCCGCCGAAGTGCTCTATGGCGAGGATGGGCGCGTCGTGGGTGTCGCTACCGGAAATATGGGCGTCGGCAAGGACGGCCAGCCCACCGCCAATTTCCAGCCGGGCGTCGAGCTGCGGGGCCGCTACACGATGTTCGCCGAGGGTTGCCGCGGCTCCCTGACCAAGACCCTGTTCGAGCGCTTCAAGTTGCGGGACGGCGTCGATCCCCAGACCTACGGCATCGGCATCAAGGAGCTGTGGGAGATCGATCCGGCCCGCCACAAGCAGGGCACGATCATCCACACCATCGGTTGGCCCGTGGATCGCAGCACTTATGGCGGGTCCTTCCTGTATCATCTGGAGAACAACCAGGTGGCGGTCGGCTATGTCGTCGGCCTCGACTATCAGAACCCCTTTCTCAGCCCGTTCGAGGAATTCCAGCGCTTCAAGACGCACCCGCATATCCGGCCGTTCTTCGAAGGCGGCAAGCGAATCGCCTATGGCGCGCGGGCGATCAATGAGGGCGGCTTCCAGTCCATCCCCAAGTTGACGTTTCCCGGCGGCATGCTGATCGGCTGCACCGCCGGCTTCCTCAATGTGCCGAAGATCAAGGGTACCCACACGGCCATGAAGTCCGGCATGACCGCGGCCGAGGCGGTGTTCGATGCGCTGGGCGCCGATGCGCCGCCGGAAGTGACGGCCTATCCGGAGCGCTTGAAGCAGACCTGGCTGTGGGACGAACTCTATCGCGTTCGCAATCTGCGCCCGGGATTCCGCTGGGGCATGTGGGGTGGCCTGATCAATGGCGGCCTGGACACCTATATTCTGCGCGGCCTTGCCCCCTGGACCCTGCGCCATCATCCCGATCATACCAGTCTGAAGAAGGCAGCCGATTCCCAGCCCATCGAATACCCCAAGCCGGACGGCAAGGTTTCATTCGACCGCAACTCCTCGGTGTTCCTGTCCAACACCAATCATGAGGAAAACCAGCCTTCGCATCTGACCCTTAAGGACTCGTCCATCCCCATCCGCGTCAATCTGGCCGAGTACGAAGCGCCCGAACAGCGCTATTGTCCGGCCGGCGTTTATGAAATTGTCGGCCGCGAGCAGGGTACGCCGCGGCTGCAAATCAACGCGCAGAACTGCGTGCACTGCAAGACCTGCGACATCAAGGACCCGACACAGAACATCAATTGGGTTGTTCCCGAAGGCGGCGGCGGTCCCAATTATCCGAATATGTGATTGCCTGCATTCACCGACCTTCTGCATTTCCACGGTCTGTTCGAGGAGATAGAGAGTGAAGATCATCCACGCGATTTCTGAGGTCATGCTGCGGACCGGGTTGGATAGGCTGCGCGGCACGGCGGGCGTGGCCCTGCTCGCCGCGCTGGCGGTTGCGGCGCCGGCTGCATCGGCACAGGCGCCGGGCGAGCATTCGCTGTCGGGCAACTTCCTGGCCGGCGAACATGCACGGGCAATGAGCGATCACGCCGCCGCCGCCAATTATCTCAGCGCGGTTCTGACGAAGAATCCCGATAATGAGGAATTGCTGCAGGCCACGATGGCGGCGCTGGTGCATGAGGGCCGCATTGCCGAGGCCCTGCCGATCGCTCAGCGGCTGGACAAACAAGGCGTTGATACCGATGGCGTCACACTGTTGTTGGCGATGGATCGGTTCAAGCAGGGCGACAATGCCGCGGCGATCGAACTAATTAAAAAGCTGTCGGACAATTCACTAAACAAGTTCACGGAACCCCTCATCCTGAGCTGGATGACTCTTGCCAACGGAAAGCCCGATCAGGCCCAGCTAGCCCTGGCACCGCTAGGCGAAACTCCAAGCGTGAAGCTGCTACATGATGTAACTCTCGCGCTTCTCAATGATGTAGCCGGCAACAAGGCCGCAGCGAAGAGCTATACCGCGCTTGCCGCCACGCCCGACAGTCTATCGTTCCGCACCGTTGAACTGACCATGAACTATTTTCTGCGCAAGGGCGACGCCAAGGCGGCCACGAAGTTGCTCGACGATTTTAACAAGACCTATCCGGACAATTCGCTGATCGGCCTGCTGCGGCCGCAACTGAAGCAGAAGCCGCGGCCGTTGATCAGCAACGAGCGCGACGGGTTGGCAGAGGCCTTTTACTCAATTGCCGCAGGCCTGCTGCAGGACGGTGCCGAGCAGCCGGCGATGCTCTTCACCCAGCTGGCTCTCGACCTCAAGGCGGATCTGCCGGCGGCGCAGCTGCTGCGCGGCGATCTGCTGATGACTGCTCTTCGCTTTGAAGATGCGGTGGAAGCCTATCGCCGGGTCGACAAGGCCTCGCCTTATTCCTGGAATGCGCGGCAGAAGTTGGCCGACGCGCTGGATCAGGCCGGCCGCAGCGACGAAGCCCTCAAGATCCTGCAGGATATGACGGACGAGCGCACCGATGTCGCCGATGCGGCGCTGGCGCTTGGCAATCTGCTGCGATCGAAGGAGCGCTTTGCCGAATCGGCTGTCGCCTATGACAAGATGATCTCCCGCATCGGCACGATCAAAGACCACCACTGGACCCTGTACTATTATCGCGGCATCTCGCGGGAGCGCAGCGATCAATGGGCTCTGGCCGAAGCCGATTTCAAGAAAGCGTTGGAGCTGAACCCGGATCAGCCACTGGTGCTGAATTACCTCGCCTATACCTGGGTGACGAAAAAGGAAAACCTGGATCAGGCGCTGGAGATGCTCAAGAAGGCCGCCGAACAGCGGCCCGACGACGGCTTCATCATCGATAGCGTAGGCTGGGCCTACTACATGATCGGCGACTATATGAATGCCGTGGGCTATCTCGAGCGCGCTGTGGAGTTCGAGCCCACGGATTCGACAATCAACGAGCATCTGGGCGATGCCTATTGGAAGATCGGCCGCCACGAGGAGGCGAAATTCCAGTGGCGCCGCGCGCTGAGTTTCGAGCCGGAAGAGGAGCGTGTCGCACCGCTGCAGACCAAGCTCGATAGCGGCTTGAGCGACAATCCGACCTAGCAGTCTGGAAGAAAGCTCCCGTTGAGCACTACTTCCCGCGTCATCCGCCTGCGCGCGCCGGCGAAGATCAATCTATTCCTGCATCTGGTCGGGCGCCGCGCCGATGGGTTCCATCTGCTCGACAGCCTGATTGCCTTCACCGACTACGGCGACGAGCTGACGGCCGAAGCCGTCGGGGACCTGTCGCTTGCGATCGATGGCCCCTTTGCCTCGGGGCTGTCACCTGCGGAAGACAATCTAGTGATCCGTGCCGCGCGTCTTCTGATGGCCGAAGGCGCGGTGAAACAGGGCGCACGCCTGCGCCTCACCAAGAATCTCCCGGTGGCGTCCGGCATCGGCGGCGGCTCGGCCGATGCGGTGGCGGCGATAAAGGCGCTGACGCAGCTCTGGGGATTGCAGATATCTGCCGGTCGACTGGCGGAGTTGGCGCTGCAGCTCGGCGCCGATCTGCCGGTTTGTCTGGCGGGCAGGGCCAGCTTCGTCGGCGGAATCGGCGAGGATATCCATCCGCTGCCGCCGATGCCCGATCTGCATATCCTGCTGGTCAATCCGCTGATCCCCCTGGCGACCATCGAGGTCTTCCGCCGCCGCGCCGCGGGACCTCAGCGATCTCAGTTCAGCGATCCCGGGCGATGGAGCGAAACGCTCCCCACAGATGACGAACTCTTCCGCCGGCTCGCCGATTGCCGCAATGACCTGACCGATGCGGCCATCGCCATCGTGCCCGCGATTGCCGATGTGCTGGAGGCAATCGGCGGCCAGCCGGGTTGCCGCCTCGCGCGCCTGTCCGGTTCCGGCGCCACTTGTTTCGGACTGTTCTCCGACGCCGCTATGGCCCGCGCGGCCGCCTCCGCAATCCTTACATTGGCACCCGGCTGGTGGGTGGTAGCGACCAGGCTCCGCCTATCGGATCGGCCCGTCAGCACGGGATAGGGGCCTGTTGCGCGGCGCGGGCCGGCCCCATATGGTGGCGCCCGTTTCCCGAGCAAACGCGCAGCGTTTGTCTCGCGCGGCCGTCGGGCATGTTAGTACCGGGCAATCGGCGCATCGATTGGGGCGTGGCCAAGCGGTAAGGCAACGGGTTTTGGTCCCGTGATCCTAGGTTCGAATCCTAGCGCCCCAGCCATCCCCAGGATCGCGCTGCAACGGCCCGCGTCCGGTCCGCCACAGCACGTTCCCAGGAATCAACTGAGATCAGTTGGAAGTTCTGTCGAAGTCCTGAACTTAAGTTCTCACGGCCCATCGACATAGTCGGCGCAATAGTCGTCGCCGGGCTCGATCCAGCCATTGCCGCTGCAATTATTGTCGAACAGGCTGCTGGCGGCGGTACAGCCGCCAAGCGTGGCCAACAGGCCGAAGAGCGCAATAAATCGTGCAAGATTGGACATCAGATCGTTCCTTTCTGTGCCCCCCACTACGCCGAGGGCCCAATTACCGCTGCCGGGGAAATGGAACGTTTAGGCCGCCGGTTGGTTCCTTCTCCGTTGGTGCCCACTCGAGGGGAGGCCGCGGGATCGCAAAGATGTCCGCTACAATCATTCCGTTTCCATCGCATCGCTTTACCGTCGTCGACGCCGCTCGGCTGCATGAGGTAGCATCGGCGATGATCGCCATGGGAATCTGGGGCCGCGTCCAGTATGTCGGCGCGTCGCAAGGTCCCGGCTTCGACACCGTGCTGATCTATCTGACGGAATCATCCAATGCGATCTTCATTGTCGAGCGGCAGAAGAACGGCAGCTACTCGTTGATTGACTGCACGACGATGTCGGTGATGGCCAACGCCCGGACCTTGGACGGGGCCTTCGCTCCCTTGGAAACGGTCATTCGCCTTGCCGAGGCCGCCCAAGGGCCGATCGACCTCAAGCGGATGCACTGGAACATCTGGTGAAAGACGCGTCTGCCCTCAGGCGTAGTTCACATAGATGGTCTTTTTCTGAAAATACCCGTCCAGCCCATATTTGCCATCCTCGCCGCCGATGCCGCTATGGCGCATACCCGCGTGATAGGCATGCACGGCGTCGCCGCCCGGGCGGTTGACATAGATCTCGCCGAATTTGAGCTCGCGCACCAGCCGCATCAGCCGCCGCATGTCCTTGGTGAAGACATAGGCCGATAGGCCGTAGCTGGACTCGTTCGCCACCTTCAATCCTTCGTCGAAATCGGTGACGGTCATGACCGGGATCACGGGGCCGAACACCTCCTGCTGCATGATCGCCTGGCGGTTGTCAGGCGCGGAGATGACCGTCGGCTCGTACCAATAGCCGCGGGCGAAGGGTCCATCAGTCAAGCGGCGGCCGCCGATCAGCACCTTGGCGCCGGCCTTGGTCGCGGCTTCCACCATGCGCTCGACCTTCGTCAATTCCGCGGCGCTGAATTTCGGGCCC
>DATKFM010000245.1:0-2599 GCA_035544395.1 Verrucomicrobiia bacterium | reverse complement strand
GACGGCGTGCCGACCGGTGAGTACGAGGACTTCGCCACCGGCTTCGTAGTCGACAACCGCGAGCTGTGGGGCCGCCCGGTCGGCGTTGCCGTCGACAATGATGGCGCCCTGCTAGTCTCCGAGGATGCCAGCGCCACGATCTGGCGCATCACTTATTCCGGCAAGGCTGCACAAACCCGCTAAGTGCACTTGATGTAACTCCGCTGTTGCAGCAGATCCTACTCCACCGAACTTCCGCTCCGCACCTTCACGCGCACTTGAGCGTGAGGCCCCCGTCGACCACAAGCTCGATGGCGGTCACATAGCGGCTTTCGTCACTAGGTCAGCGTTTCCATGGTTCGAATCATATCAGGCAGCCTCGGCGAGCTTATAGGACCAGGTGTGGATGACTGGATGGCGGTTGACGTCGGCGATGCCGGCCATAATGCGTTCCTTGAGTTCGTGCTTTGAGGTTACTCGGATGTGACGCAGGACGGAGCGGGCGAATTTGGAGAAGAAGCCCTCGACCAGATTGAGCCAGGAGCCGTGCTTGGGCGTGAACGTGAAGTCGAAGCGGCCTGCCGGTCGTGTGGCGAGCCAATCTCTGGTTTCCCTTGAGATGTGTGCGGAATGATTGTCGAGGATCAGCTTGATCGCGGTGCTGGCCGGATAGGCGGCATCGAGAAGTTTGAGGAATTCGATGAACTCGCGGCTGCGGTGACGGTCTCTGACGAGCGCGTGGACCTTTCCAGTGAGCAGATCAATCCCGGCCAACAGGCTGAGCGTGCCATAGCGTTTGTACTCATGATCCCGCGCGAAGGTGGCATGGACGCCTGGCACCGGTGGCAAATCCGGCGCCGTCGTCGCGATGGCCTGGATTCCCGGTTTCTCGTCGTAGGAGACGATCGCCACCGGCTTCTCCGGCTTGTTCGGCTTGGCGGCGGCTTTTTTCAGGACCTGGACCTCGCGATAGACGCACAGAACCTCCGCCATTTTCTGCTCGAACTCGGCGTCGCGACGTTCCAGATAGTAACGCACCTTGTGCGGCTTGATATCCTCTTGGCCGAGGATCTTGCACACCGTGCCCTGGACCAAATGGCTGAGACATTCGTGCCCCGCCGCCGGCCCGCGCTGGCGCGCATGGCGGGCCAAAAGCCGTGTCGTCCACAACTCGTGCGGATAGCCGTGCTCTTTGGCCTTGTCGCACGCCAGCGACACCAGCCAGGCCTTCGCTTCCGGCGTGATCATAGGCTCCTTGCCCGGTCGCGGTCGGTCATCGAGTGCCGCCAGCGGGCCATAGGCCAGCGCCCGTTCGACGCAGCGCTGTACCGTCTGATGATGGACCCCGAGTCTTTGTCCCACCGCGTAGAACGACGGCTTCTCAGCGTACCTGAGCAGCATTTGCGCCCGCGCCACTCGGCTCGCCGCCTCGGTTCGCGAGCGTGAAATCTCCGTCAGCTTTCCAATCGCCTCATCGGTCATCGCCAACTCGACCGCATGCCGCCATCTTGCCATGATGCCAGTCCTCGTCTGATCGACCGCAAACGAGGAATCCACCAACCAATCACCAGTTCCATGACCGCCGCTTTCATGGAATCGGTCGTCTAGTCGATAGTGAGCCGATTGCCAGCGTGGTCCTCGCCGCGGCTTTCAGCCGGGTCGGCGTGACGTTGACGCCGGAAACGGTGGCCCGTGAATTTCACGGACGGCGGACGGCTGACATTTTTGTCGCCGTAGAGAAGACAACGAAGCGAAGCCTGCCGCCGAATTTCGCAGCCACGGTTGCAGCGGAGACACTGCGGCGTTTCCGCGACGAGCTGCAAGCAATTCCCCACGCCGCCCATGCGCTGACCTGGATCAGGGGGCCGAAGGCCGTCGCCTCCTCCTCGGCCCCGGACCGCATCCGCACCAGCCTCGAAGTCACTGGCCTCATGCGTTTCTTCGAATCGCGGCTGTTCTCGGCAAGCCACGTCGCCGACGGCAAGCCGGCCCCCGACCTGTTTCTTGCCGCAGCCATTCAGCTCGAGGTCGCTCCCCCGACTGCATCGTGGTCGAGGATTCGGTTCCCGGAATTGCCGCGGCCAAGGCCGCAGGCATGACAGCGATCGGCTTCATCGGCTCGCCGCATGCCGGCGGCCGTATGGTGCCGGAACTCATGGCCGCCGGCGCCCACACTGTGATCGCTGACATGCGGGCTCTGGCCAGCACCATCATCGAACTGCGCGGCTGGTAGCGCTTCGCCGTACGGCGTCTGTGCCGCCGCGTCGCGGCGGCTACGCTCACTGGCTCGGATTGGTTTTGGGTGGCGCCGGTTTGCCTTTCGGCTTCGGCTTCGCCGGTTCCTTCGGTTCGGCCGCGAGCGGATCGAAGCCGACATAGACAATATAGTCGTCGAGCTGGGACGATGGCGTCGGCAGCGGGAAACTCATCCCCTGCTCGATATGGCTGAACACCACGTTGCCCTGGCCGGGCGCGACCGTCACCGGGATGCGGACAAGCTTGGTCACGATCGGCTTGAAGCCCCCCGGCGCTTCCTCGACCACGGCGATCCGCAGCGGGACCTGGACCTCCCCGGGACCGCCGGCAGGTCCGACGACGATGCGTCCCTGCACGCCGACCT
>DATKFM010000244.1:0-16599 GCA_035544395.1 Verrucomicrobiia bacterium | reverse complement strand
TCCTGCAGCGCCTGCTCATAGCCGGCGGCGCGGCCGCCGATGATGTCGCGCACCCGCGCGAACAGGTCGCGGAAGATATTCACGCCGATGATCGCGTCGCCACTGACCACGCCGTGATACTCGCGGATGCGCCTGCCTTCGAAGGTCGGGGTGGTGGACATGAGCATGGGGAATCTCCGTGATGGAATGGGATGGATTTCAGTGATGACAGTTCTGCTGTGTTTCAGTTGTCAGATTCGCTTGTGGCAATGCCCCCCAGACCCTGACCCTCTCCCCCACTTCGTGGGGGGCGAGGGGACAATAGAAGGCAAGTTCACGCCCTAGTCTGTCCCCTCTCCCTCGAACGAGGGAAAGGGTCAGGGTGAGGGTAACGCACTGCATTGGATGCCTAGGAGCGCAACGCCTCGATTGCCGCGCTGAGGAAGTCGTAGGTTTCGTATTCGCGGGGCTCGATCCAGGGGTCGGGCCATTCGCTCCAGACCGCGGCGACCATGCGCTCCCGCGGATTGATGTAGAGGAAGCGGCCGAAGATGCCCTGGCCGGTGAAGGCGCCCTCGTGATGCAGGGTGTGGGCTGCGCCGGCAGCCTTTGGAAATGACCACCATTGATAGCCATAGCCGAGCGGATTGCCCGGCGTCGGCAGGCCATAGGCGACCTGGGGCGAGTCGGGGCGCGGGTGCGAGGCTTCGGCGATCCAGCCCGTGGGCAGGATGCGCTCGCCGTCGATAACGCCATCCGCCAGGATGAAGAGGCCGAAACGCCCGTAGTCGCGCAGCGCCGCATTGACGCCGCCCCAGGTGGTTTCCTGGCCGTCCTCGCTCTCCAGCGTCCAATAGCCGTCGAACTCCATGCCGAAGCGCGACCAGATGCGCTCGCTCAGATAGTCGGCGATACGCTTACCGGTTGCGGCCGTCAGCAATTCGCCCAGGACATGGGATTCGCCGGAATTGTAGAGGAAGCGCGTGCCCGGCGGCGCTTCCGACGGCAGCGAGGTCATCACCTCCATGATGCCGCCCTTTTGCCTGCCGATGGAGGCGTCGAACATGCGGGCGAAACTCGAGGCGCCGTCGCGATAGCCTTCCTCCCATTTCACGCCTGACGACATCTGCAGCAGATTGCGGATGCTGCAGGTCTCGTAGCCGGAGCCTTCCACCTGCGGCAGGTATTTCGCCACCGGCTCCTCGACGCTGCGGATATGGCCCTGATGGATCGCCGCCCCCAGCAGCGTCGACATGAAGGACTTGCCGACGGAAAAGGAATGCAGCTTCGAGTCCGGTGCATTGCCCAGGGCATAGCGCTCCAGATGGATGCGGCCGTCCTTGACGATCAGCAGCGCGCTGACGCGATTCCTGGCGATGAACTCGTCGATGCCGAAATCGCCGCCATCGCAGCGATAGCGGAAATCGAGTGCCTTCAAGGCCGGCGGCAGCGGATGGACGCGGGCGCCGCGGCGGAAGATGCGCACCGGGCGGTACTGGTCGACGCTGCGATTGAGCTCCGGCTGCCGCTCCGGCGAGGCATTCATGACATCCTGGAGTCGCAGCGGCGGCCGGACCGGCGGCGGTGTTGATTCGGGGCTCATGATCCTGGCGCGGAAGCTTTTGTGAAATGCGGGGCAAGGGATGCTAGGGTGGCGTCCCTTCACAGGCAATGCGGGAAATCTCCGGCATAATGACGGTCGCCGATCGCGAGATGATCGATGCAGTCCCGGCGCGCGCGTCGCGCCGCGCGCTGGCGGCATGGTGCCTCTATGATTGGGCGAACTCGGCCTTTCCCACCGTGGTCGTCACCTTCGTCTTCGCCGCCTATTTCACCGAGGGCGTGGCGGCGGACCGGGACAGCGGCACGGCGATGTGGGCGAACGGCCAATCGCTGTCGGCGATCTTGATCGCGATCTTGAGCCCCTGCCTCGGCGCCATTGCCGACCGCACCGGCCGGCGCAAGCCCTGGATCCTCGGCTTCAGCCTGCTCTGCATCCTGGCCACGGCGGGGCTCTGGTTCGTGCGGCCGGATCCCGGATACGCGATGCTGGCGATTGTCCTGGTGGTGCTCGGCAATCTCGGCTTCGAGCTGGGGATCACCTTCTACAATGCATTGCTGCCGGAACTGGTGGCGAAGGAATGGATCGGCCGGCTGTCGGGCTGGGCCTGGGGCATCGGCTATGCCGGCGGCCTTTCCTGCCTGATCCTGAGCCTGATGATATTCGTGCAGGCCGATCCGCCGCGCTTCGGGCTCGATCCCGCCGCAGCGGAGCATGTGCGGGCGGTGGCGCCGTTCGCCGCGGCCTGGATGCTGCTGTTCATCTGGCCCCTTTTCGCCTTCGTGCGCGACGTGCCACGGCGCGGGCCGTCGCTGCTGAAGGCGGTGGGCGAAGGACTGGAAACACTCTGGCATACGCTGCTGCGCATCCGGGACTACCGGGACATCGCCCGATTCCTGGTGGCGAACATGATCTATATCGACGGGCTCAATACCCTCTTCAGCTTCGGCGGCATCTATGCGGCGGGACAGTTCGGCATGGCGATCGACGAGGTGCTGCTGTTCGGCATCCTGCTGAATATCAGCGCCGGGCTGGGCGCCGCCGGCTTCGCCTGGCTGGATGATTTCCTGGGCGCGAAACCGACCATCCTGATTTCCCTCGGCGCGCTGATCCTGCTCTGCAGCGGCATCCTGCTGGTGCGGGACAAGACCCTGTTCTATGCCCTGGGCATAGGGATCGGCATATTCCTCGGCCCGGCCCAGGCCGCGAGCCGCTCGCTGATGGCCCGGCTGGCGCCGGCGGATATGCGCGGGGAATTCTTCGGGCTGTTCGCCCTGTCGGGCCGCGTGACGTCGTTCCTGGGGCCGCTGCTGGTGGGCTGGGTCACCTATCTGGCGGCCAGCCAGCGGGTGGGGATGGCGATGATCCTGCCATTCTTCATTATCGGCGCCCTTATTCTCATGAGCGTCGATGTCAGGCGCGCCGGCGGCCGGTGACGTTCAAGGAAACTTAACCCCTGGCAATCCATAGTTCCCGCCGCTCGGCGAGGGGACGATGGGCGCTGACAATAGCAACATCCTGATGGTTACCAGCTTTGCGGCTGTGGCCCTGCTCCTGTGGATCAGCGCCCGCTGCTATTGCGGCTGGCGCATTGAACGCTGGGCCCGGCGCAGCGGATTCGAATTGATCAGCTTCCAGGACGCCAAGTTCCATGCCGGCCATACCGCCTGGTACCGCAGCGAGAATCGCCGGGAATATCGCGTCGTCGTGCTCGACAGCGACGCGCAGAAGCGCGCGGGCTGGCTGCAATTCAGCCACTGGCTCCCCGTTACCCGCGTGGTGAACATCGCCTGGGACGACGTGGGTTAACCGTAACTTCGTCGCTCCGCCCACCGGTCCCTAGACCGATCGCGCCGCCATCGCCCCTTCCGCAAACGCAATATCTCCGGTCCGCGGCGCTATGGCATCGCCGGCGAGATGCAGCTCGATTCCCGCTGCTTCGATCGCCGAGCGCAATCGGTCGATCGCCCGGCTGCCGGCCCAGGCGACCAGAAGCTCCACGGGACCGATACGGGATTCCGCTTGCGAATAGACGTTGCGGATGACGACCGAAGCGCCATCCAGCGCGACGACATCGCTGTTCGGCACGAAGACAGCGCCGGCCGAGAGCAGGCGTTCATACAGCGGCACGCGGCGCACCACGTCCATATCCTCGGCGACGGAGAACTGCGGCGTCACCAGGTGGATCTTGCAGCCCTGGTCGATGAGGGCGTCCATGGCGCCGGTGCCGACGATGCCGCCCGCCTGATCCCACAGCACCGCCGTGCCGCCGTTGCCGCTGCCGTCGCGAACCAGCGTGTGGGGCGTCACCACCTTGATCGGAGAATTCGCCGCGCCGGGCAGAACCACGGGCAGAGGCTCTGCGCCCGTGGCCAGGATGATGGCATCGGCCTGCAGGCCCGGAATATCGCCGGGCTGAACCTCGCGGCCCAGCTCCAAGCGGACCTGCAGCTTCTCAAGCTGCGCCCGCCGCCAATCCAGGGTGCTCTGGAATTCCTTCCAGGTGGGGATCGAAGCCCGCAGCAGGAACTGCCCGCCGAGCACGCTTTCGCGCTCGTAGAGGGTGACCCGGTGGCCGCGCTCGGCCGCAACCCGGGCCGCCTCCAGCCCGGCGGGACCGCCGCCGATGACCGCGATCCGCTTGGGCCGTGCGGCCGGCTTGGCCGGGCCCCATTCATGCTCGCGCCCCGCCTCGGGATTATGCAGGCACCGCACCGGGCCGCCCGCCAGCACGCGGGCGATGCAGACATTGGCGCCGACGCATTTCCGCACATCCTCGGCGTGGCCGCCGCTGATCTTCCGCACCAGATCCGGATCGGCGATATGGGCGCGGGTCATGCCGATCATATCGGCCTGGCCGGCGGCAAGGATGCGTTCGGCATGATCGGGATCGACGATGCGGCCGGTGGTGAAGACCGGCAGCTTGACGACTTTCTTGATGCCGGCCGCCAGCGGTACGAACAGCCCGTGGGGCGCCGGCGTCGGCGGCCAATGGACCGCGCGGTAGACCCGGTCGAGATTGTTGCTGGCGATGACGTTGAGATAGTCGAGCTTGCCGGTCGCCTCCAGGCGGATGGCGATCTCCTGCATGGCGCCGTCGTCATTGCCGCCCTCGACCAGCTCATCGCCGGCGATGCGCATGCCGACGATGCGGTCGGGTCCGGCCGCTTCGCGCACGGCATCGATCACCTCGAAGGCGAAGCGCAGCCTGTTGTCGAGCGTGCCGCCGTACTCGTCCTGGCGCGTGTTGGAATAGGGCGACATGAACGCGGCGACAAGCAGGCCGAAGGCGCCGAGGATTTCGACGCCGTCGAGATCGCCCTCGCGCGCCCGGGCCGTCGCGGCGGCGAAGGCGCGCACCACCTCGGCGATCTCCGCTGCCGTCATCTCATGGGGAATCTGGCGCACCAGCTCCGAGGCCCGCGGCGATGGCGCCCAGAGCGGCGACCCCGCCTCGCCGGCATGGATCGTTGCGCCGTAATGGGCGAGCTGCGCCAGGATGCAGCCGCCTTCCTCATGCACCGCGTCGGCCAGGCGCCGATAGCCGGGAATGATGCGGTCATCGACATTCACCAGGCCGGCGAATTCGCCATGGGAGCTGCTGTGGTGGATCGGCGTTCCGCCGGTGAGCTGCAGCCCGACACCGCCATGGGCGCGGGCGCGATGATAGGCGATGTAGCGTTCACCAGGCAGGCCCTGGTCGGCAAGGCCGGGCACATGGGCCGTGACCAGGACTCTGTTCCGCACCGTTCTCGGCCCGATCCTGATCGGCGACAAAAGATGCGGAAAGGTCATGGCGGTTCTCCTAGTGCCGGAAATGCCGGATGCTCGTGAACACCATGGCGATGCCGGCCTGGTCGGCGGCGGCGACGATCTCGGCGTCGCGCATGCTGCCGCCGGGCTGGATCACGGCCGTGGCGCCTGCTTCCACCGCGGCCATCAGCCCGTCGGCGAAGGGGAAGAAGGCGTCGGAGGCAACCACGCAGCCCTTGGTGCGCGGCTCCTTCTCGCCCGCGGCATCGCCGGCCTCGCGGGCCTTCCAGGCGGCGATGCGCGAGGAATCCACGCGGCTCATCTGCCCGGCGCCGATGCCGACGGTGGCGCCGCCCTTGGCATAGACAATGGCGTTGGACTTCACATGCTTGGCGACGCGGAAGGCGAACAGCATGTCGCTGCGCTCCGCATCCGTCGGCGCGCGCTTCGTCACCAGCTTCAGATCGGTGGCAGCGATGCGGCCGCTGTCCCGCGTCTGCAGCAGCCAGCCGCCGGCGACCGCACGCAGGATATTCCCAGAAGCGGCGGGATCGGGCATGGCGCCGGCATCCAGCACGCGGAGGTTCTGCTTCTGCGCCAGGGCCGCGCGGGCATCGGCGTTGATGGCGGGCGCGATGATCACCTCGACGAACAGCTTGCCGATGGCCTCGACAGTCGCGAGGTCGAGCGCGCGATTGACCGCGATGATGCCGCCGAAGGCGCTGACGGGATCACAGGCCAGGGCGCGCTTGAAGGCCGTTACCAGATCGCCGGCCACAGCCACGCCGCAGGGATTGGCGTGCTTGATGATGGCGCAGGCGGGTGCATCGAACTCCGCCGCCAGTTCGTAGGCAGCGTCGGTGTCGTTGAGATTGTTGTAGCTCAGCTCCTTGCCCTGGAGCTGAGTCGCCGTGGCGATGCCGGCGCGCGGCCGCCCCGGTTCCTTCGCCACGTAGAAGGCGGCGGCCTGATGAGGATTCTCGCCATAGCGAAGCTGCTGCTTGCGCTCGCCGGCGAAGACGATGGATTTCGGGAAGGTCTCGTTCTCCTGCGCCGCCATCCATTGCGAGATCATGGAATCATAGCCGGCGGTATGGGCATAGGCGGCGGCGGCGAGGCGGCGGCGCAGCGCTAATGTGGTGGCGCCCCGGTTCGCGGTCATGTCGTTGATGACGGCCGCATAGTCGGCGGGGTCGGTGACGATGGCGACGAACTCGTGATTCTTCGCCGAGGCGCGGATCAGCGCGGGACCGCCGATGTCGATGTTCTCGATGCAATCCTCCCGCGATGCGCCTTTCGCCACCGTCGCGGCGAAAGGATAGAGATTGGACACCACGAGATCGATCGCGCCGATGCCATGGGTCTTCATGGCGGCCCGGTGCTCTGCCAGATCGCGGCGCGCCAGGATGCCGCCATGGATCAGGGGATGCAGGGTCTTGACGCGGCCATCCATGATCTCCGGAAAACCGGTGACCTCGGCCACGTCGCGCAACTTGATGCCGGCCTCGCGCAGCGTCTTGGCCGTCCCGCCGGTGGACAGGATCTCGACGCCGCCCTGCTGCAGGAAGCGGGCCAGCTCCACCACGCCGGTCTTGTCGGAAACGGAGATCAGGGCGCGGGCGATGGGGGATTCGGGCATGCGGTCTCCGGCGGGCGGTGTCGAGCGTCTCCATAGCCGCTGAGGGCGGCAGCCGCAACGGCGCCCGGACTTGATGCCCGCGGCAAGTTGACAAGCGCCGGCAAAGCCCGGTGAATGGCCCGGCTTTCGCGGATCACAGGAGTCTCAGTGGCGGCAATATCGAGCCCGGCGGAACCCCGCCTCAGCGTCATCGGCCTCGGCTATGTGGGCCTGCCCCTGGCCGCCGCCTTTGCCGGCGCGGGCCTGGACGTCAGGGGATTCGATATCAACCGGGAACGGATCGCCGAGCTCAAGGCCGGGCGCGACCGTACCGGCGAGGTGCCGCCCCAGGATTTCCGCCGGCAGAATCTGCGGCTGAGCGACAATTCAGCCGATCTCGTCGACCGCGACATCCATATCGTCACCGTGCCGACGCCTGTCGACGCGGCGAACCGGCCTGACCTGGGGCCGCTGGATGCCGCCTGCCGCACCGTGGGCCAGGCGCTGAAGGCGAGCGCGCGCCACAACCCGGCGCCGATCGTGGTGTTCGAGAGCACGGTCTATCCCGGAGTCACGGAGGATATCTGCCGGCCGCTGATCGAGCGGGAATCCGGCCGCCGCGCAGGAGAGGATTTCTTTCTCGGCTACTCGCCCGAGCGGATCAATCCCGGCGACCGCGCCCATCGCCTGGACAGCATCGTCAAGGTGGTGGCGGGGCAGACGGCGGAAACCGCGGAACGGCTGCGGGATCTCTACGCGCGCGTGGCCAAGGCCGGCGTGTTCGTGGCCAAGGATATCCGCACCGCCGAGGCGGCGAAGGTGATCGAAAACGCCCAGCGCGACATCAACATCGCCTTCATCAACGAAGTGACCATGATCTTCGAGCGGCTGGGCCTGTCGATCTACGATGTGCTCGACGCTTCGCGCACGAAGTGGAACTTCCTGGATTTCAAGCCGGGCCTGGTGGGCGGCCATTGCATTGGCGTCGATCCCTACTATCTCGCGGCCTGCGCCGTCGCCGCCGGCCATGATCCGGAAATCATCCTCTCGGGCCGGCGCATCAACGATGCCATGGGCGATTACTTCGCCGAACGCATCGACCAGGAAGCGGCGAAGAACGGCACACGCACGCCGCGGACGCTGGTGCTGGGACTTACGTTCAAAGAGAACGTGCCGGACCTGCGCAACACCAAGGTGATCGACCTCGTGCGCGGGCTGGTGAGTCGCGGCCATCGGGTGGATGTGCATGATTCCCTGGCCGACGCGGCGGAGGCGAAGGCGCATTACGGATTGACGCTGTTGCCGGAGTTGAATGGGTCACAGCCCTATGACTGCCTGGTCTGCGCCGTGCCTCACGAGGCCTATCGCGGCTTCGATGGCGCAAGGCTCAGTGCACTGGTGAAGCCGGGCGGACTGGTGGCAGATCTGAAAGGCATGTGGCGGAAAATGGAACTGCCGCCGGGCCTGCGCCGCTGGCAGCCTTAGCGCTGCGCACTATTTTCCAACCGACTCCTTGGTGATCGCCCAGCGCACCGTGCCGTCCTTCGCCTGAAGGTCGGCGGTGACGATGATCTGTTGCGAGCGGCGGGCTTCGCCGCGCTTGCCCATATAGATGCTGTCGGCCAGGGAGATCGCGCCGCCCTTGGCGCGCATGCGCCACCATCCGCCGCTCGGTAGTTTCAGAATCGCAGCCTGGGCGTTCTGCGCCACCGACACGTTCACATCGGGATGCAGATGGAAGCGCAGCACGAAAGGCTGCGGCGTATCGCCCGCCAGGCGGTCCTCGCCCCGTAGATCCTCGCCGCTGTTGGTGAGATAGAGCCGGCGGTGATGGATCACGCCATAGGGCGAGGCATAGCCGTCATGGCTCATCTCCAGCCAGGTGGCGCCGTCGGACTCGTCGCGGTGGCAGGCGACATGGCTGGGTCCGCGCACCAGGCCGGTATCGGCGGCGAAGACGCAGGCGTTGGTGTCGTTGACCACCAGCGCGGAATGGGCGGCGGTGGCGCGTTGCGCGGTCCACCATTCGCCGCGGCCTTCATGGGCGCCGCAATTGACGATCAGCCGGTCCTTGCCGACGCTCATTTCGAAGCTGAGCGTTCCCGCATGGGCGTGGCGGTCGAAGCCGGGCGGCGGTGGCGGGCCGGCATCCACCAGGATCACCGTGCGGCCGGCGGCCAGGCGCTGGAAGCCGCTCACCGGCGCTTCCCTCGGCGGCAGGCCCTTGCCGTTGGCGCGGGCCAGCGTCATGTCGATCAGCCAGTCGGCTTCCTCATTGCTGTCGTTGAACAGCGCGAGGCCGCCATCGCCATGCTCGAAGAAGCGCAACATCGGCGCCATGCGCGAAATCGCGTCCGATATCGGCTCGGGCGCCGTATGGTCGGCGGTGCCGAAGGCGACCCGCAGGCCGACCAGCAGCTGCAGCACCTCGAAATGCACCGATGGGCTGCGCTCGCAATGGCAGCCGTCGCTGAGGATCTGCCGATCCAGTTCGTGCGAAAGCAAAATCACGCCACGCCGCATCCAGGGATTGCCGCGGGGCATCACCAGTCCGGCATGGATCAGCCCGCCGATGGCGAACAGCAGATCGCTGCCGCTGAGGCCGGCGGGCAGGACGCGGGAAAGATGGCTGGCCTGCTGGGCGATGCTCACCAGGAGCCGGCCGCGGAACATCGCGTCGCCGGCGGCGCCGAGGAAATCGTAATGCAGGATCCAGGCGGCGAGACGCCGGCCCGTGATGTCAGGGCGCCAGGCCAGGGCGCTCCAGCGGCTGTTGTCGGCGATCCAGCGGCCCACCAGTTCGCGGGCGGCGCGGCGGGCGCTCTCGCCGCTGACGGCCCGCAGGTCCCGCAGCCAGTCGAAGCTGTGCACCGCTTCGCGCCAGGGATCGGTGGCGCCGACCGGGTTCCAGACCGGGACGGGATCGCGAATGGTCTGGCCGCCGAGGGCGAAGATGCCCTGGATGATGGCGCTGCCCCGCTCCGCATTGCCGGGCCAGATGTCGCTGCTGATGGCCGGGCCCGGCGCGCCCGCCACTCGTCCCGGCAGCAGCCAGCGGTAGAAGGCGCTGCGGAACATGGGCTGGCGCAGGCTGTACCACAGGCGCTGCATCTGCAGGTCCCGCGGCAGGCGCATGCGCGCCCGGAGCACGGGCGCCATCGGTTCGGAAGGCCGGCGGGAACCTGCGTCGGCCGATGTCCCGGCCGTATCGGTCACGGGCTGGCGCCCGCGGCGTCACGCAGCCGGCGGATATTGCCGGCATAGGCCTGGGGTCCGCCGGAAAAGGTGGCGGTGCCGGCCACCAGCACATCGGCGCCGGCCTGGGCGGCGATGGCCGCCGTCTCGGCATTGATGCCGCCATCCACTTCCAGGTCGATCGGCCGGCCCTTGCGGCTCTTGGCCGTCTCGTCGATGCGGCGGCGCAGATGGCGCACCTTGTCCATCGCATTGGCGATGAATCTCTGGCCGCCGAAGCCCGGATTGACGGTCATCACCAGGACCAGATCGATATCGTCCAGCAGTTCGTCGACGGCTGACGGCGGGGTCGCCGGATTGAGCGACACGCCGGCCTTCTTGCCGTGGGATTTGATGAGCTGGATGGTCCGGTGCAGATGGGGTCCTGCCTCCGGATGCACGGTGATGATGTCGGCGCCGGCCTTGGCGAAATCGGCGATGAACTGGTCGACGGGCGCGATCATCAGATGCACGTCGAACACCAGCTTGGTGTGGGGCCGGATCGCCTGCACCACCGGCGCGCCGAAGGTGATGTTCGGCACGAAATGCCCATCCATCACGTCGATATGCACATAGTCGGCGCCCGCGGCGTCGATCGCCTTCACCTCATCGCCCAGGCGCGCGAAATCGGCGGAGAGAATGGACGGGGCGATGCGAATCTTCTGCGGCATGACCGTTAACTACCAGCTTCCGGGGCGCCGGAACAACCCGGCGGCCCGCCAGGAATGGAACGGGAGGATGGCCGAACTGTGGCGCTAGAGTTTGCGCAGGCGGGCGGCGTAGAAGCCGTCGAGCCCGCCCCGGTCGGGCAGGTGGCTGGGCAGGGTGCGGAGGTCGCCGTCGGCGGTGATCAGCTCCACGAGGCCGCCCACTTCGGCGGCGGCGATCGGCAGGCGCTGCACGGGTGCGCGGTCGGCCAGCAGGCTGGCGATCTGCTTCGGGCCTTCCTCCGGCTGCAGCGAGCAGGTGCAGTAGATCAGGGTGCCGCCGCTGCTGACCATGGCCATGGCGGCGCGCAGGAGCCGTGCCTGCAAATCCACCAGCTTCGCCATGTCTTCAGGGGTTTTCAGCCAGGCAACATCGGGGTGGCGGCGGATGGTGCCGGTGGCGGAGCAGGGCGCATCCAGCAGCACCGCATCAGCAGTCGCCGGCGGCTGCCATAGGGTGGCGTCGGCCGTGACGGTTTCCGCATTCAGGCCCAGCCGCGCGAGATTTGCCGTCAGCCGCTCGAGCCGCTTGGCGCTGCGGTCGACGGCGGTGACCGTGGCGCCGGCGGCGGCCAGTTGCGCGGTCTTGCCGCCGGGCGCGGCGCAGATATCGATGACGGTCTTGCCGGCGACGGGCCCCAGCAGCGTCACCGGCAGCGCCGCCGCCGCATCCTGGATCCACCAGGCGCCATCGGCGAAACCCGGGAGCGCCTCGATCGAGCCGCCATCCGTGCGGCGCAGGCTGCCGGTGGGCAGGATGGCGGCGCCCAGTTGCTGCGCCCAGGATTCCGGGTCCGCTTTCACGGAGAAATCCAGCGGCGGGTCCGCGAGATGGGCGAGGGCGATGCCGCGGGCGCGGGTTTCGCCATAGGCCTTTACCCAGGAGTCCCACAGCCATGTCGGCGCATTGAGTGCCGGCGCCGCGGTCGCCTTCAAAAGTTCGTTCTTCTCCCGGCCGATCCGGCGCAGCACGGCGTTGATCAGCGCCTTGAAGCCGGCGGTCTCCTCCCCTTCGGCTGCCAGCTCGACGCTGGTATCCACGGCGGCGTGGGCGGGCGTGTCGAGGTATAGAAGCTGTGCCGCGCCCAGCCGCAGCAGGTCCTGTGCGGCCTGCGCCTTGGCGCCCAGCGGCCGGTCCATGCATCGGGTCAGGATGGCGTCGACCTGGCCGAGGCGGCGCAGCACCGTTGCCACCAGCATGCGGACGAAGGCGCGGTCGCGCGCTTCCAGGGATTTCAGCGCCGGCTCGCCCTCGAAGGCCTCTTCCAGCGGCAGCCGCTGCCGGAGGATCCGCTGCAGCAGCAGTGCCGCCGCGCGACGCGCGGGCAGGCCCGCGGACTCGCGGCCGCGGGCTGGCTCACTTGTGTTCAAACGGGACTCCGGCGGCCGCGGTGCTTAGCCCCAGGGGCCACGGTTCCGCGCCGAGCGGTAGTTGGCGATCGAAGGGCTGTCGTCATTGGCTTTCGCTTGCCCGGCAAGTTCCTGCAGCCGGCGGATGCGCTCCTCCGTGCTGGGATGGGTGCGGAACAAGCCGTTGACGGCATTAGCATGGAGCGGGTTGATGATGAACATATGGGCGGTCGCCGGATTCGCTTCGGCCCGTTGATTGTCGATCTGCAGCGACGCGTTATGGATCTTGGCCAGAGCCGAGGCAAGCCACAAGGGCTGGCCACAGATCGCGGCACCGATGCGGTCGGCCTCATACTCCCGCGAGCGGCTGATCGCCGTCTGCACCATCATCGCCACCAGCGGCGCAAGAATTGCCGCCGCCAGCACGCCAATGATGCCCAGCGGATTGTCGCGGCTGTCGCGCCCGCCGCCAAAGAACATGCCGAACTGCGCCAGCATGCCGATGGCGCCCGCGAGGGTCGCGGTGATGGTCATGGTCAGGGTGTCGCGGTTGCGCACATGGGCCAGCTCGTGCGCCAGCACGCCGGCGATCTCCTGCTCGTTCAGGCGGTCGAGCAACCCGGTGGTGACGGCGACGGCGGCATTCTCCGGATTGCGGCCGGTGGCAAAGGCGTTGGGCTGCTCGGTCTGCATGAGATAGACCCGGGGCATCGGCAGATTGCCGCGCTTGGCCAGGTCCTGGACGATGCCGAACAGCCGCGGCGCGCCTGCGGCGTCCACTTCCCGGGCGCCATGCATGCGCAGCACCAGCTTGTCGGAATTCCAATAGGCGAAGAAGTTCATGGCCAGCGCCACAACAAGCGCGATGATCATGCCGCCCTGCCCGCCGATCAGGTAGCCGACGGCGAGGAACAGGCCGGTCATGGCGGCCAGCAGCAGGGCGGTGCGGGCGAAGTTCATCTCTGGTTCGGTCTCCCTCCGGCATTGCGGCAAGCTCCGCAACTTGCCCAGATAAATGGCCCCGTTTCGCCCGATATCAAGATTGCCGCCGGGGCTGGCGGCAAGGCATCTGCGGGCCTATCTATTGGCAATGGCTGATGAAACAAAGAGTCAGGCAGAGAAGCCTGAGGCCGCGAAACCGGCCGCGCAGAAACCCGGCGTCAAACCGGCCGAGCATGGCGGTCCGAAGGGGCCCGAGCCCACGCGCTACGGCGATTGGGAGAAGAACGGCCGCTGCATCGATTTCTAAGTAGGGGCACTCAATGGAAGAAATCAGATGCTCATTCTGCTACTCGACGGTGCCAGCAATGGGGACCCAGGTGGTCGCAGGTGCCAAGGTGTTCATCTGCCGACGGTGCACCGAGGTTTGCATGGACGTGTTCGCCGGTGCCGATCCCGAATGGCGCGATCTACAGCTTGCTAGACTTGAAGAACTTCGCACGAGATCGCCGAGCCCAAACTAGCTCACTTCCCAACACAATAGTACGATAGCAAATCTTCCTTACAGATTTTTGTACCGCCTCAACAGCTCGCCGAAATCCGCGTCCTTCGTGAACGCGGCAAGATCTTTCGGCATCGTGGTTCCGGGAGCGAGGCGGCCGTCGTCGCTGATTCCCGTGACGATGGTCTTGAGTCCGATCACGCCGGCCCAGATCGGCAGCGCGTAGTCGTCGTCATCATCGACCGGATTGCCGGTGCGGATTTTTGCCGAGGCTTCCGTCAATTCCATGCCGAGGATCGTGGTCGCCTTGAACTCTTGCTTATTGACCGGGCGCAGCCCGTCCCAGCGGCCGGGATAGACCCGCTCGACGAAGGCGCGCATGGCCGCTTCCTTGGCCTTCGGCTCGTCGACGATATGCGCCCTGCCGAACGCCATCACCGACCGGTAGTTCAGCGAGTGATGGAAGGCGGAGCGCGCCATCACCAGCCCGTCGATATGGGTGACGGTGAGGCAGACGGGAATACCCTCCTTCTGCGCCCGCAGCATGCGGCTGGCGGAGGAGCCGTGCCAGTAGACGTGGTCGCCTTCGCGCCAATAGGCCGTCGGCGTCACATAGGGCTGGCCGTCGATCACATAGCCGATATGGCAGATGAAACCCGCGTCCAGGACCTCGTTCACGGTGCTGCGGTCATAATGGCCGCGCTTGGGCAGGCGCTTCACCCGGTTGCGCGCCGTGGGGCCGAGAGTATCGGTGACCGGCTTGTCCATCTTCGTCTCCGCAGGTTTCCGGGCTGGCTGATACGGCAGAAAGTGGTACTTTGAAAAGTGCCATTATATGCATTTTATTAGTACCACTTTGGAGTCGTTCCATGCCGCGCATCGCCACCGGCGGCGTCATCGGCCCGCTGGCGCTGAACCGGCAGGCGACACCGCCGCTCTACCGCCAGCTTTACGAGGATTTGCGGGCGCTGATCCTGAGCGGCCGGCTGGCGCCCGGCAGCAAGCTGCCCTCGACGCGGCTCCTGGCGGCGGAGCATGGGGTCTCGCGCAACACCGTGCTGCAGGCCTTCGATCAGCTGATGGGCGAGGGCTATGTCGAGGGCCGGCGCGGCGCCGGCAGCTTCGTGTCCCGCGACCTGCCGCACCGGCCGGTGCGGACGAGTGCGGCGACATCTGTGGCGCGACCACTGCGCGGGATTTCGGCGCGGGGCCGCGCCATCGGCGCCGAGCATGGGCGTCAGGAACCCAAGCCCATGCCGTTTGCGCCGGGATCGCCCGATGTGGCGGCCTTTCCGGCGGATCTCTGGGCGCGGCTGGTGGCGCGGAGCTGGCGCCGGCTGACCCCGACGGATTATGCCGCCGGCGACCGCGCCGGCTATCTGCCACTCCGCGCGGCGATCGCCGACTATCTGGCGGCCGAGCGCGCCGTGCGCTGCAGCGCCGACCAGGTGCTGATCTTCTCCGGCATCCGCCAGGCGATCGACCTGACGCTGCGAGTGCTGGCCGACAGCGGCGACGCCATCTGGATGGAGGAGCCGGGCTATCGCGGCGTCCGCGCCACGCTGACCGCGGCCGGCTGCCGCGCCGTGCCGGTGCCGGTCGACAGCGAGGGATTGTCGGTCACCGCCGGCGCGCGGCTGGCGCCACGGCCGCGGCTGATCTGCATCTCGCCGTCCCATCAATATCCGCTGGGCATCACTATGTCGCTGGCGCGGCGCCTTGAGCTGCTGGCCTATGCGCGGCGGGTGCGCGCCTGGGTGCTGGAGGATGACTACGACAGCGAGTTCCGTTATAGCGGCCGGCCGCTGGCGGCGCTGCAGGGCCTCGATGAGGGTGGCGGCGTGCTCTATGCCGGCAGTTTTTCCAAGGCGATGTTTCCGGCGCTGCGCCTCGGCTATCTGGTGGTGCCCATGGCGCTGCTGGAAAGCTTCCGCCGCGCCCGCGCCGCGCTGGATGATTATCCCGGTCCGGGATTGCAGCCGGCGCTGGCGGCTTTCATGGCCGGCGGCTATTTCGGCAGCCATGTCCGGCAGATGCGCCGGCGCTATGCGGCGCGGCAGGCGGCTTTGATTTCCGCCGTGCGGGCTCATCTCCCGGGCATGCTCGAGGTGGAGTCCGATCCCGCCGGTTTGCATCTTATCGCGCGCTCCGCGCCGCCCCTGGCCAAGCGGATGGACGATCTGGATGTGGAGCGGACGGCCACTGCCGCCGGTGTTGCCACCGTCGCGCTGTCGCGCTTCTACGCCAAGCGCCCGGTGCAACAGGGCCTGCTGCTGGGCTATGCGGCGTTCGAGGAAGCGGCGATTGATTCCGCGGCTCGGCGCCTCGGCGTGGCATTACGCCCCATGCTGGCCACCGCACCGCAAGATCGCGTACAACAACGCAGCAGCGCCAAGGCCGCTGCCGGCATCAAGAAGTCATGAACCAACCGCTCAAAGTAGCTGCGTTGCTGCCCGGAGATCCCGTTCCGATCCTGCCGCTGAAAGACGCGGCAGGCGAGGCTGTCAACCTATGGGATCAATCGCTGGCCGGCCGGGCCGTGCTGCTGTGGTTCTCGGGGCCGGCGCCGTCGGACGATGTGCGGGCGGCGCTGACTCGCGAAATTGCCGAACTCGATGCCTTCGAAACGATAGCCTACGAAGTGTCTCCCGGCGGCACGGCGCCATCGGCCGGGACGACGTTGAAGCAGGCTATCGATGGCGGCACGGCGGCGCAGTCCCTCGGCGCGGCAGTGCCCGGATATGCCGTGCTGGATGCGGCGCGGCGGCTGGTGGGAACCTACTCGGATGACGGGTTGGGCCAAGCGCTCGCAACCTGCCGCGACCTCTTCGGACGCACCGCGCCCGATGCGGTCGGCGCCCAGCCGCCGGTGCTGATCGTGCCCGGCCTCTTCGAGCCCGAGCTCTGCCGCCGCCTGATCGAGCATTGGAACGTCAGCGAGAAGCGCGCCGACACC
>DATKFM010000243.1:0-5361 GCA_035544395.1 Verrucomicrobiia bacterium | reverse complement strand
CGCCATGCAGTTTAAGAATATCCGGATTCTGGTCGCCCTGTTGATTGCGGGCCTGTCGTTCGCGATCGCCATTTCGGATGCAGGCGCGGGTGATTATCCCTGGCTGTCCGAGGCGCCCCGCCGCGAGATCGAAAGCGCGCTGGCGCCGCCCGCGGGATTCGAGCGCGTGGTTGTCGCAGCGGATAGTTTTGCCGGCTGGCTGCGCCGCTTGCCGCTTGCGCCTGCGGGAACGGCGGTCGTCCTCCATGACGGCCGGCCGCTGGTGGACCAGTCGATCATCGCGGCCGTGGTCAACATCGACACCGGCACATCGGATCTCCAGCAATGCGCCGATGCGGTCATGCGGTTGCGGGCCGAGTTCCTCTACAGCCGCGGCCTGCTGGGAGCAATCGGGTTCGATCTCGTCAACAGCGAGCGGTATCCGTTTTCGGCCTACAGCCGGGGGGCGACGCCGCGCCAGGAAGGCGCTGGGATCACGCTGGCCAGCGAGAAGCCGCGCGGCGCCGGCCACAGCGATCTGCGCCGATATCTTGATCTCTTGTTCGGCTTCGCCAGCACGCGGTCGCTGGCGAAGGAGTTGCAGCCGGTCCCGTCACTGCGCGATGCCGAGATCGGCGATGTATTCATCCGCGCCGGTCAGCCCGGCCACGCCATGATCATCGCCGATATGGCGGTGAACGCATCGGGCCAGCGGCTCGTGCTCCTGGTCCAGGGCAGCATGCCCGCCCGCGGCATCTACCTGCTCAACAACACGCGCCACCCCGATCTCGGCGCCTGGTTCGAGGTTGCCGATGGCCAGCCGCTCATCACACCGGGCTACGAGTTCCGGCCGGACGAATTGCGGCGGTTTTAGCCCGTCCTACCTCACCGCATTCTCGATCGGCTTCAGCGAGCGGAGATAGGCGACAATGGCGTCCAGGTCTTCCGCGCTGAGATTGTGGTAGAAGCCGTAGGGCATCGGCGGCGCCATGCGGCTGCCGTCGGGGCGCACACCCTCGGTGACCGCTTTCTTGATGTCGGCGTCGCTCCAATTGCCGATGCCGGTTTTCTTGTCGGGCGTGATGTTCGCGGTGATCGAGACGCCCCAGGGGCCGGGGATTTCCATGCCGCCGGCGGCAAGCTTGTTGGCGAAGTCCGGCATCTCGCCCGCACCCATGGGCGTATGGCATTCGATGCAATGGCCGAGCGGCCCGGCGAGATAGGCGCCATAGGCGACCTTGTCGTCGCGCGCCACATCGGGCACCGACTCGACCGGCGGGCCATAGGCCGGCGGCAGCGCGATCTTATAGGTGGAATCCGCCACCTTGTTCTTCACCGGCGCCACGCTGCGGACATAGGCGACCAGCGCCTTGATATCGCTGTCCGAGATATTGCGGTACATGCCAAAGGGCATCGGCGGGCCGATCAGCGAGCCGTCGGGCCGGATACCTTCGCGAATCGCCTTGGCGATCTGCTCGTCGGTCCAGCCGCCGATGCCGGTTTCGGCATCGGGCGTGATGTTCGGCACATTGGCGGTGAACAGACCCGCCATGTCGATCACCATGCCGCCGGCATATTCCATGCCGGCGATCGGGCCATCCGGTCCCTGTGGCGTGTGGCAATTGCCGCAGGCGGCGATGCTGTTGGCGAGATAGCGGCCGCGTTCCAGCACGGCATCGTCGGCCATGGCTTGGCCGGCGGCGACAAGGCCGAGTGCGGCGATCGCGATCCGCAGGATAACGAATTTTTTATGCTGCATTTATGCCTCCACCCATCGGGTTTTTTGTTTAGGCCTTGGGCGCGCGTTGCTAACCGAACGCGGCCTCTGACGCAACAGCGCAGATGTTTCGCCGCTGAAACACAAATTAAGGCGGCGACCCGCGCCATCGATTCCCCGGCATCGCCGTGATACTCAATTTCATCACCGGGGAGGAAGAGACGTTGAACGCCAAGGTCATCACCGACTTTCCGCACGAGATCCGCCACATCGAGAATCTCTGGATCCCGCTCCGCGACGGCACGCGGCTCGCCGCGCGCCTGTGGCTGCCGGAGGATGCGGAGAAAAATCCCGTGCCGGCGCTGCTGGAGTACCTGCCCTACCGCAAGCGCGATTCCATGCGTGCGCGGGACACGCCGATGCAGAGCTACTACGCCGGCCATGGCTATGCCGCGATCCGCGTCGATATCAGGGGCACGGGCGACAGCGACGGACTCATTAATGACGAATATATGGGGCAGGAACAGGACGACGCCGTCGAAGTGATCGCCTGGCTCGCCCAGCAGCCCTGGTGCAGTGGCGCCGTCGGCATGCACGGCATGTCCTGGGGCGGCTTCAACGCACTGCAACTCGCAGCGCTGCAGCCGCCGGCGCTGAAGGCGATCATCACCCTGGGCTCCACCGACGACCGCTACGCGACCGACGTGCATTACATGGGCGGCTGCATGACGAAGGACAACATCGATTGGGGCGGCGTCATGTTCGCCCATGTGTCGACGCCGCCGGATCCGGAGATCGTCGGTGACCGCTGGCGCGAGATGTGGATGCAGCGGCTGGAGAACCTGCAGCCCTGGATCATTCCCTGGCTCAAAAATCAGCGGCGCAATGCCTACTGGCAGCACGGCTCGGTTTGCCAGGACTTCAGCAAGATCAAGATCCCCGTCTATGCCGTGAATGGCTGGGCAGACAATTACTGCGTGTCGATTCCCCGGCTGTTGGCCGGCTTGAGCGGGCCGCGCAAAGGCCTGATCGGCCCTTGGGCGCACAGCTTCCCGCAGAACGGCCAACCCGGCCCGGCGATCGGCTGGTTCCAGGAGGCGTTGCGGTGGTGGGACCACTGGCTGAAGGGCACGGACACCGGCATCATGGAGGAGCCGATGCTGCGAGTCTGCATGCAGGAGAGTGTGCCGCCGTCGGTGAACTATCCTCTGCGCGCCGGCCGCTGGGTGGCGGAGGAAAGCTGGCCATCACCGCGGCTGCAATGGCAGCGTCTGCATCTCAATCCAGGCCGGCTCGACGAAAAGCCAGGTGCGGCCACGAAAATAATCGTGTCCTCGCCGCTGACAACAGGACTCGCCGCCGGCGAGATCGGCCGCTATGGCGACGGCGCCGAATTCGCCGCCGACCAGCGGGAAGACGACGGCGGATCGGTCGTCTTCACCGGCGATCCGCTGCCGGCTCGACTGGAGATTCTCGGTGCCCCTGTCGTGGAGCTCACGCTGTCAGCCAACGCGCCCCAGGCCTTGATCGCTGTGCGGCTCAACGAGGTGTTTGCCGATGGCCGGTCCACGCGGGTCACCTATGGCGTCCTCAACCTCTCCCATCGCGACAGCCATGAGCGGCCGTCGCCGCTGGTGCCCGGGATGGAGTATCGCATCCGGCTGCCGATGGAGGACATCGCCCACGCCTTTGCATCAGGCAGCCGCATCGCCGTCTCCATCTCCAACCATTACTGGCCGGTGCTCTGGCCGTCGCCGGCGCCAACCGCGCTGACGGTGACGGCGGGCATCAGCAACCTTGCCCTGCCGGTCCGCCCGCCGCGGGCCGAGGACGACAAGCTGCGAGCCTTCGCCGAGCCGGAGACCGGTGCGCCGACACCGCTGACGGAAATTGCCGCGGGCCGCACGACCAATCGCATTGTCACCCGCGACCTCCATGCCGGCACCACCACCGTGCTCCTGCCGCGGGACGGCGGCAGCCAGCACCTGCCGGAAATCAATATGACCATGCATGAGACCGGCGAGGTGTATCACCAAGTCACCGGCGAGGATCCCGCCAGCGCCACCACCTGGACGAAATTCGGCATGGGCCGCGAGCGCGGCAACTGGCGCATCCGCACGGAAAGCCATACGCGGGTGACTTGCACGGCGGAGAAATTCCACCTGGAGGCGACGATCGACGCCTACGAAGGCGACGACAGAATCTTCACCCGCAACTGGTCGATGGATTTCCCGCGCGACAATCTGTGAGGGCGCGATGCCGAAGGAAAAGCAGCGCAAGACAAAGCAAACCCAGAGGCCCAAGCCGACGCGGGAACAAAGCCGCGGGACTGTCACAGGCGCCAACAAGCGGATCATGGCGCAAAACCGCAAACTGCTGGGCAAGCACTACGCGAACAAGTATCGCATTGGGGCCTAGGCGGCGGCTGCGGCGGAGCGCGGGCTGACGATCGGGTAGAGATCTTGCATCGTCATTTTACGTTCATTTCACGGCCGTCCGTGCCGCCGCTTGATATGGGTCAAGGCGCGCCCCTGCTTGTTTCCGGACTCTGCCAAGGAAAACGCGAAGGAACTATTCATGCAGGTGCATCTCCGGAAGATCCGCCTTGAACTGGCGCGCACCAAGGATTCGCCCGACGGCGATCCGCGGCACGGCTATGAGCTGGTGGCGCCGCTGGGCAAGGATGGCCATTTGGACGGCAAGGCTTGGCCCTCGCTGCGGCTGTTCTGCCGCGTGCGGCGCTTCGTAGCCAACTATATCGACGAGCATGGGCTGCTGATCCACAGCCGCGGCAAACAATGGGCCTTTTCCTACGAGATCGGCGAAGAGGACGATGAGCCGATCTATCGCCTCGCCGACCACCGCTTTGCCGTCGGCGAATATGTCTCGATCACCGAGCATGACGGCGTGACGCGGCCATTCAAGGTCGTTTCCGTCGTGCCGCATCGTATCGGCACCTAGCGCATCGCATCGCGCGTTTCTCCGGGTGCGCCATTTGACAGATGCCGCGCTGACCGGTTCCATGGCTTTTGAAGAGAACGGTCGAATTCCGTGCCGGACGCAGAAGCCGGTGCGGACCAAGGGAGAACCGCGATGCCGGAAGCCGCCCGCCCCACTGCCACTGCCAACCGCGATGTCGACGGCAAGTTCCGCGAAATCGAACTGCAATGGATTCCGATGTCCGATGGGCGGCGGCTCGCGGCGCGGCTGTGGATTCCCAATGGGGCCGAGGCAACGCCGGTGCCGGCGATCCTTGAATATATTCCGTATCGGCGCCGCGACGGCACCCGGCTGGGCGATGAACCCATGCATGGCTGGTTCGCCGCCAATGGCTATGCCTGCGCCCGCGTTGATATCTGCGGCAGCGGCGATTCCGACGGCCTCCTCCATGACGAATATCTGCAGCAGGAACAGGACGACGCCTGCGACATCATCGCCTGGCTAGCGAAGCAGCCCTGGTGCAACGGCAATGTGGGGATGATCGGCATCTCCTGGGGCGGCTTCAACGGATTGCAGGCCGCCTATCGTCAGCCGCCGGCCCTGAAGGCCGTGGTCACCATGTGCTCCACCGTCGACCGCTATAACGACGACGTGCATTACATGGGCGGCTGCCTGCTGAGCGACAACATGGATTGGGGCGGCGCCTTCTTCTCCGTGGCCAATGT
>DATKFM010000242.1:0-21884 GCA_035544395.1 Verrucomicrobiia bacterium | reverse complement strand
GTGACCGAAACCGCGATGAGCGGCCAAGCCTGGATCAATGGCCGCCCCGGCTATCGCCGGCCATTGCCGCCCGCCGAACGCGCGCTTGCGCATCGGCTGGCGGACACGGATCCAGACATTCCCGCCGTCGCCTAGGCAGCTACTTTATCCAGATTTCTGCGCTGGCGGCCCGTCCCGTGGCATCAATCACGGTGATTCGCGCCGCCCCGCCGCCATCAGGCACCCATTCCGCTTTCCGCCGGAACGGCAGCGAATCGACCGGCTGGCCGTTCACCAGCCAGAGCAGCGGCATCTTTCCGCCAGCGGCTTCCAGCGGCAACGACTGGAAGTCCCCGGCTGCCGAGAGTTGGAGCGTTGCCCCATCGACCGGAAAGGCGATCCGCGGCATGTCCGCGGCCAGCGATGCGTTGGCGAAACTGCCGCGCCCCTCGAAGCGCTGAAGACCGGCTGGAAGCGCCGAGTTGGTGGCAACTAGGACTCCCGCAGGCCGCACCGGATTCGCGACGCCGTTGGCGCCGGGCACCGGTGGGAGAAGGTCGAAGATGTCATAGAGGACCGGTGCTGCGGCTTCGCGGCCGATGCGTCCCGCTGAAAATGTCCCGTCCGGCCGGCCGATCCACACCCCCACGGTGAAGGCCGCATCGAAGCCAATCGCCCAGGCATCGCGGAAGCCGTAGGAGGTGCCGGTCTTGAAGGCGACCGCATGGCCGCGCTTCCTGTGCTGAGGCGGGATCGTGTTGGGCGGCGGCGGCGCTTCTTCCAGAATGCGCGTGATGTACCAGGCCGCCGCCGGACTCATCAGCGGCACCGCCGAGTCTTCCGGTGTCGATGAAGCGCCGTCAAATTGCAGCGGCCTCGCCATGCCGCCATCGGCAATGCCGGCATAAAGCTTCACCAGATCTTCCAGTGATGTCCCGACTCCACCCAGCGCGATCGGCAGGCCGGGCATGGTCACCTCGCCCGGCAGGCGCAGAGGCGCACCCGCACGCTTTAGCGCGGCCGCCAGTTTCAGTGGCCCGATCCGGTCCAGCAACGCCACCGCAGGCAGATTCAGCGAGAGCTGTAGCGCCTCCCGCGCCGAAAGTTCGCCGCGATAGAAATGATCGAAATTCTCCGGCGCGTAATCACCAAAGCGCATGGGCTCATCGACGACGATGGTTTCCGGATGAACGATCAGATCGTCGAACGCCATGCCGTAGATGAAAGGCTTCAGCGTCGACCCCGGCGAGCGGATCGCCCGCACCATGTCGTTCTGCCCATAGCGGCCCGCATCCCAGAAATTGCCGGAGCCGACATAGGCACGCACCGCCCGCGTTGCATTCTCCGCCACCAGCACCGCCACGGTCGCCCCGGGCTCGAGCTGATCCTGCACTCGCCGTGCCAGTGCTTCGATCTGCGCTTGCAGCGTGCCATCGAGGGAGGTCCCGATCACCTCCCCGTCGCCGGCATCGGCATGGAGCCGCTCCGCCAGATGGGCGGCCCGGCGGATCGCCGGCCGGCGCAGCGCCGGGACAGGCTCCGACGCCGCCTCGCTCGCGGCTTGCGATGTCAGCACGCGAAGCTCGGACATGCGCTTAAGGATGTTATCGCGTTGGGCGCGCGCGGCCGTTGCGTTTCGGTCCGGCCGCAGCCTTTCCGGCGATTGCGGCAGGCTGACCAGCAGCGCAGCTTCGGCATCTGACAAATGCGATGGCTCCCGGCCGAAATAGAACAGCGACGCCGCTCGCACTCCCTCGAGATTGCCGCCATAGGGCGCCAATGTGAGATACATGTCGAGGATCTCGCGCTTGCCGTAATGCCATTCGAGCTGCAGGGCGCGGGCCATCTCGATCAGCTTCGCGCCGAGGGTCCGCTGCCTGGGCTCCAACAGGCGCACCGTCTGCATCGTCAGCGTCGACGCGCCGGAAACGATCCGGCCGCTTTCAGCCAACTGCGCCACAGCGCGGCCAAGCGCCAGGGGATCGACACCCCAATGGCGATAGAACCGCTTGTCCTCATAGGCGACAAGCATTCGGAGATAGCGCGGATCGACCTCGTCGATGTTGACCGGCAACCGCCAGGCGCCATCCGCCGCCGTAAAAGCCTGCAGGAGATTGCCGCCGCGATCGAGCACCAGCGTCGACTGGCGCTCCAGCCTTTGCAGGTTCGGCGGAAACAGCCGATCCAGCGCAGCAATGGCGATTGCAGCCACGGCAAGCGCCGCTGCCGTCCCGCCGATCCAACACTGCCATCGCCTGCTCATGGCCGCTTGCCTCTATCGCGCCTACTGCGCCGCAGTCACCGTTACCCGGCCCGTCGCCGTGCGCGCACGGTATTGCGGCTGGTACATGTCCTCAATCTCCGCCGCCGGCAGGCTGTAGGAGCCCGGCGTCACCGCCCGCACTAGATAGGCGACGCGGAAATCCCGCCGGCTGTATCCGAGATCCAGCGCCGCGACGAAGCGGTCATCGAGGAACTCGGTGTAGACCGTGGGAGTCTGTTCCGGCAGCCAGCTTAACTGCGAGACGGATTGCGCGTCGGCGAGCCGCGCATTCTCCACCTCGAATCCCGCCGGCAGCAGGTCGACAATCAGCGCCTGATGCTCGACATAGGTCGCGGTACTGCCCTCGAGCACGACCACGAACATGTCGGTCTGTTTCACCTGGTCGATCGTTACTTCCTGGCCGGTGAGATTGTAGTAGCGCCGGGCGAGGCTGAAGCCCTCGGCCATCGCCGGCTGCGGCTTCTCCGGTGCTCCCATGATGGTTGTCACTGCCCAGAGCGAGCCGTCGCCGGCATTGGCGATTTGCAGGCCCGCAGCGAGCTCGGCGGCGTTCGGCTTCAGGTTCAAAGGCGTATCCCGTGGCGCCTGCGGCACGCCGTTCAGCGACACGGTGATCGAACTGGCCCGCTTCTCCGCCACGCTCTTGGCGGCCATGATCAGCCAGGCCTGCTCCTGCGTGCTTAGGTAGGTTTGGGCAAATTGCAGGCCGGCCAGCCGCTCCACCAGCGGCAGCGGGTCTTCGCCGCCGACGCCGCTCTCCAGCATCAGCGTCACCACCGCCGCTAGATCGCGCAGCGAACTGCCGTAGTCGCGCACGCTGCGCCGCTCGCGATCGAGACGAACCAGGGCCGCCTTGAACGCGTCCTCCGCCCGCCCCTTGTCGCCCAGCGTGGCCAGAGCCGCACCTAGCTGCGCCGCGGCGAGTGCCGAGGGCATGGACTTCCCGTAGTTGTCGAACAGATAGCGCGCGCCCGACAGATCGCCGCGGCCGGCCCGCGCGAGCACGTAATGCGCATAGGCGCGGGAGCTGATCGCATAGGAATCCTCCTGGCGATAGCTGCGGGCATAGTCGTCGAGCCACTTCAGCCCCTGGTCCAGCGCGGCATCGGGCACATAGTGGCCCTTCTCCTTGGCGCGCAGCAGGAACTCCATGGCGAAGCCGGAGAGCCAGGCTTCCGCCTCCGCCCCCGACCACCAGAGCCCGAAGCCGCCGTCATAACGCTGCCGCTCGATGACGCTGAACACCGCATTCTCAATGCGGTTGTCGAGCGTTTGCGCCGACTCCCCGCCGCTGTCCTTCACCCGCCAGAGGTCGGCCACGTCGCCGACATAGAGCAAGGGCAAGGCCCGGCTCGTCGTCTGTTCTAGACAACCATAGGGATAGCGGTCGAGGCTGCGCAGCAATCCCGGCACATCCAGGTTCGGCGTGGCCGCCACGCTGGCATAGATCTCGCCGCTCCCGGGTACGAAGCGCGCCAGCGCGTCGGCATTCAGCGTAAGCGACTTGCCGGCATCGAGGCGCTGCGTCGTCCGCTCGAGGATCGGCAACTGCGGCGCACGCACGCCCAGCTTCACCGTGCGATCAATGCGGAATCCTTGCGGCCCATTGATCGCCATGGTGATCTGTCCCAGTCCGGTGCCCAGGGCTTTCACATTGACGCGGAAATTGGCCGAGCTGCCGACGCTCAGATTCTGTGACAGGCTGCCAGCACCGGTCAATTGCAATGGGCCGTCCGAGGCCAGCGTTACCTCGTAGAGTCCCGGGGCGCCGCTGACATTCTGCATGGAGATACCGATCTCGCTTTGATCCCCTGAAGCCAGGAACCGCGGCGTCGACGTCAGCACGACGACGGGATCCCTGACGATAAGCGGCCCCTCGCCGGCGCCGACCTTCGCCGCATCATAGGCCACCGCCATCAGCCGAAGCCTGCCGTTGAAATCCGGCAGAGTCAGCGGCACTCGCGCGGTGCCGTCAGCATTGAGCTTCACGATGCCCGAGAACAGCGCCACCATCTGGATCGACGTCGGCGGGGCGCCGCGCTTGGCGAGCGACATCGCATCGCCACCGGTGCGGATCGTGCCGCGCTTGCCGCTGCGGCCGTCGATCAGGCTCCCATAGATATCCCGCACCTCCAGCCCCAGCTGCCGCTTGCCGAAAAGATAGTTCACGGGATCGGGTGTGACGAAATCCGTGAGCTGAAGGATGCCCTCGTCAACCGCCGCGACGGTGATATAGGCCTCGGTACTGCTGGCGCCGGTCACGGTCACCGGCACGTCGATGGTCTGGCGCGGCGACACGTTGTCGGGCAGTTGCAACGCGACCTTCAGCGTGCGGTTGCTAGTGTCCACGCCCAGCCATGCCACGCCGATGGCGCGGCCCGGGCCCGGTTGCCCCTGCCCGCCATCGGGCCGGTAGGCGGTCGCCAAAACATAGGCGCCGGCGCCCCAGGTCGGATCGACAGGGACGTCGATCTGCGTACCCGCGGCCGGCACATCCACCATTCGCGTTTCCAGCACATGGTCGGTGGCGATCAGCACTGTCATCTTGCCGGCGAAGGGAGGCTTCACCGCCACATGGGCGACATCGCCGACACCATAGAGTTCCTTGTCGGTCGAGACTTGCAGTTTGTCGGGCGTCGAGCTTGTGCCCGGCGCCGCGTACCAGCCGGCATAGAAGCGGTAGCTGCTGGCAGCGCCCGAGGCCGGATCGAAGACTTCGAGCCGATAGCTGCCCCAGTCCACATGTCCGCCGACTTTCGCTGGCTTGTCTGCAGTCGCGGCGAAATCCCCGTTCTGGATTCGGCCGTCGCGGACGCTGACGTTATAGTCCCAATAGCCGTTGCTGTAGTACCACTGATAGTCCCAGTCCTCCTGGATCAGCCTGTATTTCAGATTCGGCAGCGTCTGCATCTCGCCATTGCCATTGACGGCAACGACCTCGAACTCCGGCGAAGAGTCCTGTGCGACCTCATTTCCACTGAACAGCGGCTTGATGCCCAGCCAGACATCGCGATTGCGGATCGGCAGGTCGATGGACTCGATCACCGGCCGGCCGCCGAATTCGTAGACCTCGACGTTCAGCGTCCCCTTCAGCGGCTGCGGCGTGTCTGGCAACTGCGTGGCCGTAACCGCGAGATCGACCCGTCCCGTCGCATCGGTGAAGCTGTCCTCCAGCGGTTGCTGCGATGAGGGAACGGATTCATCCGCCAGCGTGAAGGTGTAGTCCATGAGCTTGGCAAACGGCGCATAGTCGACGCCGACCGTGAACGTGCTCTTCACCTGCAGATCCGATGCAGGCGCGCCGTAGAGATATTGCGCATCCACCGTGACCAGCGCCGTCGCATCCGGCTTCAGCGTCGCCTGATCCGATTTCAGTTTCAGCTCGATCCGCGCCGGCACCACCTCTTCGACCTGGAAACTGACGGAGCCCACCGGCGCCGCCTTGGGGTCGACATAAAGATAGGCGGCCCATGTGCCCGTGCGCGCCGATGGCGACATCGGCAGATCGATCTGATAGCCGCCCAGCTTGCCGCCGGTCAGCGGCCGCTTCTCGGCCACCACGCCATCGGGGCGAATGAGTTCGAAGGTTACCGGCAGTGTCGCTTCCGCATAGCCCGAGTTATTACGGACCAGCGCCATCAGATGGACGATCTCGCCCGGCCGGTAGACGCCGCGGTCGGTGTACATGAAGGCGTCCGTCGCGCCCGGCGGCAGGCGGCCGCCGACGCCGCGGTCCGAAAGATCGAACGCGGCCCGTGTCATGTCGATGAAGACGAAATCGCCCGCTGCGGTGCGGGCCATGAGCGCCGTCGCGGTCTTACCGCCGTCGCCGCGCAGCAGGCCCGGAGCAAAGGTCGCGGCGCCCGACAGATCGGTCGTCGCCTCGCCCAAGGCCTCGTTGTTCCGTGCGAATAGCTGCAACGCGACGCTCGGTACAGGTTCGCCTGTGGTGAGCGAGCGCACGAAGACATGAAGGCCATCGGTGCCGGAAGCCGTCGTCAGCCCGAGATCGCTGATCACGAACCACTGGGTCGCCCGGTAATTCCAGGTGTTGACCTCGTCATCTGATGTCTCGACGATCAGCGCATAGATTCCCGGCTTCGTTTCCGGCAGCACTTCTGAAATCGGAATGGAGGTCGTGCTTCGCTGATTGCGCTTGCCATCAATCAACAGCTGACCCGACCACAGCTCTTCGCCCATCTCGTCGCGAAGCTGCGATGTCTCATAGCCGTCGATGCCGCGGAACAGGCGGCCCTGATAGATCTGCTGCACCAGATTGCGGTCGGTGATCCGCAGTAGCCGCAGCTTCACCTCATTCACGTTGACCGTGACCAGCGGAATGCCGTTCTGATCCACCTTCGGGAGGATGTAACTGTAGCCGGAGAAACCGACCGACGGCGCCCGGTCGCCGATGGAGACGGAGAATTCCTCGGAAACATCCAGCTTCTCGTCATAGATGCTGGGCAGTCCCTTCAGCACCGTAACCTTGTAGTTGGCGCCATAACCCAAGCCGCTGGCACAGAGCGTATCGTCGCTGACATGGTACGCCGCATCGATTGCCGGTTCGATCTTGAGGTAATCCTCATAGTGCACTGCATCCGTCTGCTTCAGCGGGCTGCGGAAGCGCAGGCACAATTCCGCAGTGTCTCCTTCGGCGCGGGTCTGTTTCGAAAGCACGCGGAACGCCATCGCTTCCTGCAGCGCCTGCATGCGCTGCCACGCCGCGTCGTCATAGGCGTAGTTCAGTCCGGTCTGATAGGCCTCGATCGCTTCGCGGGCGCGATTGGCCGTGTCCAGCAGGCCCGCCATGGCAAACAGCGCCGCGCCTTTGTCCGCCGGCTGATCCGCCGCCAGCCGCGCATTGTAGGCGGCCGCCAGCGCGTCGCCGGGACGGCCGCCATTCTTCAGCGCCGTGCTCAGGGACATCCAAAGCTGGTAATTGTCACCGCCCAATGCCACCGCGCGCTCATACGCCGCGATCGCATCCTGTGTTCGCCCTTTATCAAGCGCACTGTCGCCCGCGAGCTGGCTGGAGCGGCTGGCCAGGAGATCGGCGTCGAGCGCGAAATGCGCCGTCACCTCATCGACATATCGCTTCGCATCCGGCGCCAGATCCGGCATATCGTCGGCGCGCGCGGGAAAAGCAGCAATCAAAAGGCCAAAAAGTATGCATAGACGAAAAAGCACAGGGAACCTCCGGCAATCGGCAATCGTGAGGACTGTTGTCATACCATAGTTATCGGATTGCACGCCATCAGACGACCCGGTGGCGCCGCAACCTGACGGAAAATTCATTATTCCCAGACGTCACACCTCTTGCCTGATGCGCCCGCAGCAGGCAAAGGGACTTTGTCTTGTCATTATGGCGAAAATTAATCAGATTCACGACCGATCATGAATTCCATCGCAGCGACCCCCGTTCTGGGAACCCGCAGCCAGACCCAAGCCCGCGACATGCCCATTCTTGTCCGGCTTGAGCCGCGCCCCGGCATTGCGCATTCGGGCAAGCCTCCGGTCCGGCTTTTTCTCGGCAGCGAGGATGCGCAGTATCGGGCCGAGCGGATATTTCTGTATGCCCTCGAGCAGGTGCGCGATCCCAACCGCGCCTATGAAATTTTCGTGATGCGCAACATGACCGGCTATACGCCGCGCGGCTGGCGCACCGGTTTTACGAACTATCGCTTCGCCATCCCCGACTATGCCGGTCGCAGCGGCAAGGCGATCTACAACGATGTCGATCAGATCTACCTCGCCGATCCCGGCTTGATGTTCGACCTCGATCTCGGCGATCACGGTTTCCTCGCCGTATCCGCATCCGATACGTCGGTGATGGTGATGGATTGCGCGCGCATGGCGGTGGTGTGGAATCTGCAGGCGGCGACAACGCAATCGAAAGAGCGGTTGCATGCCGACGCCGCTTCGTTCTGGGGTCCGCTGGATCCCGCGTGGAATTCCCGGGATGCGGAGTATGAGGAAGGCCGGTCGAAGCTGCTGCATTTCACCGCCATGCATACCCAGCCGTGGCAGCCCTTTCCGGAAAACTATGCCTATCGCCAGAATACCCTGGCCGATATCTGGTTCGATCTGGAGCGCCGGGCCGATGCAGCCGGCTATCATGTGTTCACATCATCAGATCCCAGCGACGGCTACGCGCCAGCGCTTGCGGCCCGTGCCCATGGCGAGGCCAAGGCGCCGCTGTCCGAAAGCTTGCTGCAATTCATCCAGGCAGATGGCGTGCGCGGCGCGCTGGTGGTGACCGCCGGGTCGCCACCGCCCGCGCCGGAATCGCCGGCCATGATCGCCATCGATCTTTCGGCCAGCGGCGGCATCTGGCCGGTGGGCAAGACGGAGAGCGTGATCGCCGTGGATCTTCTTGAGCGGCTGCCGCCTGATGACGTTCCCTGGACCATCGACCGGCTGTTCGACTCCGCTCAGCAGGCTGTCGCCGCCCGAATCGATTGTCGGGATGGCGAAGAAGAACAGCAGGATACTCGGGCCACGATCCGCAGTCCGGAATGGTGGCACGTTCAGTTCCGCGCCGCTGCCGCGCGGCATCCCGGAATCGCCTGGTACATCGAGGCGCGGACCTCTGCCGACAGGGCCGCAGTCATTCTGAATGACGGGCCTCGTCAGTTCCGCGCCAAGCCACCGAATGTCTGGGTCCTCCTTGGTCACCGCGCCGGCGACCGCGCGCAACTGCTGTCGCTGGCCAATGCCCTCGGCTGGCCGTTCGAGGCCAAGGAGATGGTCTATACCGGCCGCCACTATCTGCCGAACCTGCTGCAGAAGGAATCCACGCTCACCCTCGATCCGCCCAGCGCCGCGCAGCTGCTCGCGCCCTGGCCCGATATCGTGCTGGATTGTGGCAAGCGCAGTGTCCCGGTGGCGCGCTGGATCAAGAAGCAGTCGGGCGGCCGGACCCGCCTGGTGCATTTAGGCCGTCCCTGGGGTGCTTTCGACTGGTTCGATCTCATCGTCACCACGCCGCAATACCGCGTGCCGCCGCGCGCCAATGTGCAGGTCAATGCCGTGCCCATGAATCGCCCGTCGCAATCGGTCCTCGATGACGGGGCGGCGCAATGGCGCGAGCGGTTCAGTCACCTGCCGCGGCCCTGGATCGGCCTCATCGCCGGCGGCCGGGCAGCGCCGTATGTGTTCGATGCGGAAGCCGCCCGTCAGCTCGGCAGCCTGGCCAGCGCCGTGGCGCAGAAGGCCGGCGGTTCGCTTTTGGTGACCACCAGCCCGCGGACCGGGGCGGCGGAAGCCGAGGCCTTGCGCGACGCGATCTCGGCCCCTGCCTTCATCCATGTCTGGACCCCGGATGCCGGGGAAAACCCCTATCACGCCATCCTGGCGCTGGCCGACGAATTGATCGTGACCGGCGAAAGCGCCTCCATGCTGGCGGAGGCGTGCAGCACCGGCAAGCCGGTGGGCATCTTCGATATGCCACGCCGGCCCGGCGCGCTGACCCGCGCGATCGACGTGGTCGAACGCCTGGCCGGCGGTCATGGCGGCCGCGCCAGCTACCGCGGCACGCCGCAGCAGCAAGACCGTTTCGCCCGCTTCTACGACCGGCTGATCGAGCAGGGCTGGTTCATGCCGCTGCGGGATTTCCGAGCTTATCAGGACTCATTGATCCGCCGCGGCTGGGCCTATCGCCTGGGCGAGGAGCGGCAGCCCCGCACAAGAGAGCCCCAGCGGGATATGGAGAACACCGTGGCTCGCATCCGGCGTCTTCTGCTCAGCGACGGCCGCCGCCAATAGCCTCCCGGCCCCAGGGTTGACCCTTCCAGCCCGGCTTGGTACCGGTCCGCCGCACCATCAAAAGGATATCCCCCGGTATGGCGACCTTGCCCCAGCCAACCCTCGACGGCGCCTCCATCCTCATTACAGGCGGCACCGGCTCGTTCGGCAAAGCCTTCACCCGCCATGTGCTCGCGAACCACAAGCCGCGCCGCTTGATCATCTTCTCCCGCGACGAGATGAAGCAGTGGGAGATGAGCAGCGAACTCAGCATGGAGGCCCATCCCTGCCTGCGCTACTTCATCGGCGATGTGCGTGACGGCACGCGCCTCGACATGGCGATGCGCGGCGTTGACTATGTGATCCATGCCGCGGCGCTGAAGCAGGTGCCGACTGCCGAATACAATCCCTTCGAATGCATCAACACCAATGTGATCGGCGCGGAGAATGTCGTGCAAGCGGCGATCCGCAACAACGTCAAACGCGTGATTGCCCTGTCCACGGACAAGGCCGCCAACCCGATCAATCTCTATGGCGCCAGCAAGCTTGCGTCCGACAAGATCTTCGTCGCCGGCAACAATCTCAGCGGCACCGCCGAAACGCTGTTCGCCGTCGTGCGCTATGGCAATGTGGTGGGATCGCGCGGCAGCATCGTGCCACTGTTCCGCGACCTGATCGCCAAGGGCGCCGACAGCCTGCCGATCACCGACGTCCGCATGACCCGCTTCTGGATCACGCTCAATCAGGGGGTGCGCTTCGTGCTTTCCTGCCTGGCCATGACCCGAGGCGGCGAGATCTTCGTGCCGAAGATTCCCAGCATGAAGATCATCGACCTCGCCAAGGCCATGGCGCCCAATTTGCCTCACCGGGAGATCGGCATCAGGCCGGGCGAGAAGCTGCATGAGGTCATGGTCACCGAGGACGACACCCGCAACACGGTGGAGATCGACGACCGCTACATCATCGAGCCGGCGTTCCATTGGTGGCGGCGCACCTCATTCGCGAAAGACGGCGCCAAGCAACTGCCGGACGGATTCCGCTACGCCAGTGACAGCAACACGCAGTGGCTTGATGTGGACGGTCTCAACAAGATGATGCGGGAGCCCGCATTGTGACCCTGCCGCCTGGCGCCTTTCTGCCTTATGGCCGCCATGACATCGACGAAGACGACATCGCCGCCGTCGCCGAGGTTTTGCGCGGCGACTGGCTGACGACCGGGCCGAAGGTCGCCGAATTCGAGAAAGCCCTCGCCGGTGTCACCGGCGCCAAGCACGCCGTCGTCTGCAACAGCGCCACCGCCGGGCTGCATCTGGCGATGATGGCACTGGGCATCGGCCCGGGTGATTTCGTCGTTGTTCCATCGGTCACCTTCCTCGCCACCGCCAATTGCGCCCGCTATGTGGGCGCTGAAGTGCTCTTCGCCGATGTCGACCCGGAGACGGGATTGATGACGGCGGAAACGCTGGAGGCTGCCTTGGCGCGATCAGACGATGGCAATGTCCGCGCCGCCCTTCCCGTCCATCTCACCGGCCGCACCGTCGACATGGCGGCTTTGTCTGAAGTCGCCGAGCATGACGGCTTCGTCCTGGTGGAAGACGCCGCCCATGCCATCGGCAGTCAATACAAGGTGAACGGAAAGCTCGAGCCGGTCGGCAACTGCCGCTTCAGCAAGATGGCGGTGTTTTCGTTCCACCCCGTGAAGACAATCGCCATGGGCGAAGGCGGCGCAATCACCACCAACGACGACAGCTTGCAAGCCTCCCTCGCCAGCTTGCGCAGCCACGGCATGACCCGGGATCCCCAGCATCTCGCCCAACCTGAGATGGGCCTCGACGCGCAGGGAAAACTGAACCCCTGGTATTACGAAATGGCCGAGCCCGGCTACAACTACCGGGCCACTGATATGCAATGCGCGCTCGGCCTCAGCCAGCTGCGCAAGCTGGATCGCTATGCGAAGCGCCGGCGGCAATTGGTCGATCGCTACCGCCAGCAATTGCAGCCCCTGCGGCCGCTGGTTTCCGGCCCCACAGCGCCATCCGATTGCGAACCGGCCTGGCATCTCTGCGTCGTCAGGATCGACTTCCAGGCCGCGAAAACCGAGCGCGCAACTCTCATGGCCAAGTTGCGCGACAAAGGCATCGGAACTCAGGTGCACTATATTCCGGTACACCAGCAGCCCTACTACCGTCAGCGCTATGGCAATTTAAGCCTGCCAGGTGCCGACGCTTACTACGAGCGCTGCCTCAGCCTGCCTCTTTTTCCGGCAATGACTGATGGCGATGTGGATCGCGTCGTCGACGCACTCGCGAACGCACTGCGATCCTGATCGCCGTTAGTACTTCCTTCACCTTGCGCCGCGTTTTCCACAGAATTCAGAGACATCGCAGCGGCATTGTGTATTTCGTCACAGCGCTGGTGGCACCCGCGCGCCTTACTCGCACCCATGAGTCGCGGACACAAATGCGGCAACCAGACCGAAGAATTGCCGGCGGGACGGAACGCCCAGCGCATTCCGCTCGAAAATCTTGGCGATCAGCGGCTGTTCCGATTTCTTGACTATTGGCGCTCAAAGTCGGCCCAGGGCCGGCTGCCCCTGCGCCGCGATATCGATCCCTCGGAATTCCGCTGGGCGCTCGGCCTCGTCTGCCTGCTGGATGTGGAGCAGCGACCTCTGCGTTTCCGCTATCGTCTCGACGGCTCTGTGATTGCCACTCGCAACGGCCATGATATGACCGGCTTTGCCATCGACGCCATCGAACACAAGCCGTCCGCGGGCATGTTGCACGGCCAGTTCGCCACAGTTGTCGCCGAGAAGGCGCCAGCGGCCCACCGCATCGCGACGGAGTACGGCCTCGCCGGCATGACCTACGAACGGCTGGCCCTACCGCTGTCCCATGACGGCCACGACGTGGCCATGATCATGACTGTTGCCGCGAACATGGAGATCGAGCAGTCGCAGCATGTGCGCTGCTTCTTCCGCTAGAGTGGATTGCCTCACCGCACCCTGAACAGCGGCTGCAGCGGCGCGCATTTCAGATACTGCTTCATCGCGTCCTCATCGACCGCGTCCTTCAGGATCGGGAAGACCTCGTCATAGACCTGGAACAGCCGGTCGATGTCGGCATCGCTATGGGCGTAATTCAGGTTATGCGCGCCCAATGTCATGATGCCGCGCGCCAGCGTTTCCTGCTGGAAGAGCGTCTTGATCGCGAACTGCGTATGCTTTGGCGTATCAGACAGAATCAGGAAGTTCCAGGCCGGATGACCGGCGGTCTTGGCGAAATGGCCAATGCCGAATTTCCGGATGCGCTCATCGACTCCGGCCAGGATGCGCTCACCGCGTCTGCTGAGCGTCGCCACCACCGGCTCCCGCTGCAGCTTGGTCAGCGTCGCCTTCGCCGCCGCCAGTGACAGCGTCTCGCCGCCCATGGTGAAGGAGAAGAAGATTTCTTCCATCAGCTTCATCACGTCGCCGCGCCCGGCGACCGCCGACAGCGGATAGCCGTTGGCGATGCCCTTGCCCAGCGCCGTGAGGTCCGGCGTCACACCGAAAAATTCCTGCGCTCCGCCATTGGCGAAGCGGAAGCCGGTGATCACCTCGTCGAACACCAGAAGCGCGCCATGCTTGCGAGTCAGCTCGGCGACGCCTTCGAGAAAGCCTTCGGCCGGCGCCACCGATGACATCGGCTCAAGGATCACCGCGGCGAATTCGCCCGGCCGATCGGTCAGCAGCTTCTGCAGGGAGTCCAGATTGTTGTAGTCGAAGCGGTGAGTCAGGGCGCGCGTCGCCATCGGCACGCCGCGGTTGCGCGCGGTGCTGCCGATGTACCAGTCCTGCCAGCCGTGATAGCCGCATACCGCCACATGATCGCGGCCGGTGAAGGCGCGGGCTATCCGGATACATCCGGCGGTGGCGTCTGAGCCGTTCTTGCCGAAGCGGACAGCATCGGCGCAGGGCACCATGTCGACGATCAACTCTGCGACTTCGATCTCGATCTGATGGGGCAGAGAGAATATCACGCCGTCTTCAAGCTGCTTGCGCACCGCCGCCGTCACGTCGGGATCGTTGTAGCCCAGTGTCACCGACGCCAGGCTGGAGATGAAATCGATATACTCGTTGCCGTCGGCATCCCACAGCTTGCTGCCCTGGGCGCGCGCCGCATAGAAAGGCGAAACGCCATGGGGAAACTGGGTCTTGCTTTTCGAGAAGGTCTGGGTGCCCAGCGGGATCGTTTTCTCGGCACGCGCCAGCAGCTCTTCGGAGTGCCGGTATCGGTCGGACATAGGAATTCTCCTTGCGGTCTGCGGGGTTTTATCCGAAGCGCCCGCAACGGCCAATGGTATTCAGGACGGCGATTCCTTCACTTTGTGGAAGGCCATAGGGACGGATTGATCAGTCCGGGAACGTCGCAGGCCAATTTCTCAAGGCCGCCGGGCATCGTCATCTCGCGGCGGGCAGCGTTGAGGATCGCCGCCAGTTCCTCGGTCCGCGTCACGCCGAAGATGACGTAATCGATATCGGGTTGGCCCAGCAGGAATCCCAGCGCCAGTTGCAGTGTGCTCAGACTCGCTTCGGCCGCGGTGGCGCGGACTCGATCCAGCATCGGGGCGTACGGCTCGAAATACGCCGGCAGCGGCCCATCGCATTCGATCAGCAAACCCTGCAGGAATGCCGAACGCACATGCACTTCGCAGCCAGCATCCTTCAGCGCCCGCAGCGAACCATCCTGCAGCAGCCGTTGATCCAGCAGGTTTGCCGGCGCCTGCACAAGTTCTACAGATATCGACTTCTGAGCGGCTTTGACCTGCGCCGCGTCATATACGGAAACGCCGATCTTCCGGCACAACCCCGCGCTTTTCAGATCCTCCAGAAGCCGCGCCAGCTTATCGCCGCCCGGCTTGCGCAGGTCGTCGGGCCGGTGCAGCAGCAACCCATGAACATCCTGCCTCCGCAGCCGCTTCAACGATTCCTCGAAAATACGGCGGAAGGCATCGATGGCGGCCGCATCGATACTCTCTCCGGCCAGCGCCGGCAGTTTGGTCACGATGCGCGCTTCCGGATGGCGCAGGATCTGTCCCAGGATCGTTTCGCTGTCGCCATAGGCCGCTGCGGTATCGAAGACCCGAAGGCCGGCGGCAATCGCATCGTCTACGATCCGGGATGCTTCGTCGGACGAAACGCGCCCCCGTAGGTTCGTCACCCCATAGTCGAGACCGAATTGGACTGTGCCGAGCCCCAACTTCGCGATACCCGCAATCACCCGCCAACCCCCTGTAATCGGCTGTTTTCACTCACCCGCGTCACATTGCCTGCGGCCCGCTCCGAGCCTTGACCGATCCGCGCCGCTGCCGCACAACGTCAGCCGGCCGGCCGCTGCATAGCGGTCCTGAAAATCGGATGACTTTCAAAGACATACCGGCCGCGAATCATGTAGGCTACCAGACCGGAATGAACAGCGTAAGACAAGTGCCCAAGCGCCGCCGGTCCCGGGCGGCGAGTGTCCTGCAGATATTCATCTCTGCCGCGCCCAAGCGCGCGGCGCTGGTTGTCGTCCTGCTGCTTCTCGCCGGCTTCGCGGAAGGCATCGGCTATGCAACGCTGCTGCCGGTGCTCAGCGTGGCGATGGGCGACACCGCCGGGCAGCAGTCGGATCTGCAAATGGCCGTCAGCCACGCGCTCACCTGGGTCGGCATCCCGCTCGACAACCTCACGATCCTGATCGCTCTGGTGGTTGCTTGCGTCTGGGTCAAAGCCGCGATCATGCAAGTCGGCAATGTCTATGTCGGCAATGAAATGGCGCAGGTTGCCACGGGATTGCGTCTCCGGCTGATCGACACGCTGCTCAGCGTCAAGTGGAGCTATTTCACGCGTCAGCCCGTTGGCCGCTTCGCCAACTCCATCAGCAACGAAGCCGCGCGCGCCGCCGAGGCCTACTACGCCGCCGCGATGTTCGTGACCACGGCCATCCAGTCGATCATCTACCTCATTCTCACGCTGGTCTTCTCCTGGCAGGTCGGCCTGCTGTCGCTGCTGATCGGCGGATCGATCACCTGGATGCTGCGGCCCTTGGTTCGCATGTCGCGCAAGGCAGGCCGGGCACAGACGCAATTGACTCAGGGCCTTGTCGCGCGCCTCTCCGACACGCTGACCGGCATCAAGCCGCTGAAGGCCATGGCCAAGCATGTGCGGATCAGCGCGCTCTTCGCCGTAGATGCGAAGGCTGTCAACGAGACGCTGCGGCGGCAAGTGGTCTCCAAGCAGGCCGTGCGCAACCTGCAGGAGCCGATCCTCTGGACCATGAGCGCCGTCATCCTGCTGATTGCATATCAATTCACCGACGTCTCATTCTCCACGCTCCTGGTCATGGGGGCGCTGCTGTTCCGCACGGTGATTACCACCAACAAGGCGCAACAGAACTACCAGATGGCCGCGATCGCGGAGAGTGCCTATTGGACGTTGCGGGACACCATCCGCGAGGCGAGCAACGAGCGCGAGATCAATGCGGGAACCAAAGTCCCGACCTTGAAGCGCGCTTGTGTCTTCGACCGGGTATCATTTAACTATGACGACAAAGTCATCCTGCGCGACGTTACCTTCGAAATCGCCGCCGGCGCAATCACCGCGGTGACCGGCGCTTCCGGCGCGGGCAAGACCACGATTGCCGACCTCATTCTCGGTCTGATGTCCCCCGTCAGCGGCACGATCCGCCTGGATGATGTGCCGCTGACCGAGATCGACATCATCCAGTGGCGTGAGATGGTCGGCTATGTGCCCCAGGACGTGATCCTGTTCCACGATACGGTGATGGCGAATGTTACCCTCGGCGATGCAACCTATTCTCCCGCCGATGTGGAAGAGGCGCTGAAATCGGTGGATGCCCTGGACTTCGTCGCCCAGTTACCCCAGGGCCTGCAAACGGTGGTCGGAGAGCGGGGCAGCTTGCTCTCCGGCGGCCAGCGCCAGCGCATCGCCCTCGCCAGGGCCCTGATCCATCGGCCGTCGCTGGTGATCCTGGACGAAGCCACCAGTGCCCTGGATCCCGGAACCGAGGCCGCCATCTGCCAGAGCCTGAAAATGCTGTCCGCCGCCAGCGGTCTGACCATCTTGGCGATCTCCCACCAGCCGGCCTGGGTGGAAGCCGCGGATCGCGTCTACCGGCTCGACCGGCAGCAGGTGAGTCCCGCTCTGGATGAGACGCCGCCGCGCGCCGCTGCCTCGTAAGTCCGCCGTAACATTCGGCAATGAATCGTGAGCCGCTGCGGAAGGGCCTGCTCTTGAGCGCTTTTCCCCCATTTGCTATGCCGCCGCAGCACAGCGACATCACAGGCGCCGCAAAAACCTGATCCGATGACTCCGACCCCCACCATCAACGACAGCCTCGCCGATCGGCCGGGCGGCTTTGCGACGCTTGCCGAGGGCCTCGACTATGCGGCGCGGGGCAAGACCGGATTCAATTTCTATTCCGCCAAGGGTGATCTGCAGACCGTGCAGAGCTATGCCGAATTGCGCGAGCGGGCCATCGGCCTGGCACAGAGGCTGATTGCCGCCGGCTTCAAGCGCGAGGATCGCATCGTGCTGATCGCCGATACGACAGCCGACTTCATGGTCATGTTTTTCGGTTGCCAATATGCGGGATTGCTGGCGGTGCCAGTTTCTCTGCCGACCACGCTCGGCGGCAAGGAGGCCTATATCGCCGGCCTGCGCCGCCAGATCGAAGGCAGCGGCGCCGTGGCGGCGATGGCGCCGGACGAGCTGATCGGCTTTCTGCGCGAAGCTGCCGATGGTCTCGATCTTCGCTTGCTCGGTGGCGCCAAGGATTTCTTCGAACTGCCGAAGGGGGAAGCGAATCCGCGCCCTTTCGGCCCGGGCGAGCGCGGCTATCTGCAATACTCATCCGGCAGCACCCGCGCGCCGCTGGGCGTCGATATTCGGCAGCGGGCGCTGATGGCCAATGCCGACGGCATTATCAATCATGGCCTGAAGGCCCGCAGCGGCGACCGCTGCACCTCTTGGCTGCCGCTCTATCACGACATGGGTCTCGTCGGTTTCATGCTGACTCCCATGCTCTGCCAGCTTTCCGTGGACTACATGGCGACGCGGGATTTCGCCCGCCGCTCGCTGCTCTGGCTGTCGCTGATTTCGCGCAACCGCGGCACGCTGTCCTATGCACCGACCTTCGGTTACGACCTCTGCGCAAGGCGTGCCAGCACTGGCACCAAACTCGATCTGGATTTGAGTTCCTGGCGCGCCGCCGGGGTCGGCGGCGACATGGTGCAGCCGCATGTGCTCAACCACTTCATCGAAATCTTCGGCGAATACGGTTTCAAGCCCACCACCTTCGTCCCCAGCTACGGCATGGCGGAAACGGTGCTCGCGGTCAGCTTCGCGCCGCTGGACACCGGCATCCTTGTCGACGAGATCGACCGCAAGGCGATGGCGGAAAGGAACGAGGCCGTGCCCACACCGGGCGCCGGCGAAGAGAAGGCGCGGCCGCTGGTCGCCTGCGGAGTCACGCTGCCTGGCCATGTCACGGAGATCCGCGACGACCAGGGGCGTCCGCTGCCCGAGCGCCGCATCGGCCGCATCTTTGTAAAAGGCCCCAGCATCATGGCCGGTTATTTCCAGCAGAAGGAGGCGACTGACGTAGTGCTCTCAGCGGATGGCTGGCTGGACACCGGCGATCTCGGCTACTTCCTCGATGGACAGATTGTCATCACCGGCCGGAGCAAGGACCTCATCCTCGCCAACGGCCGGAATATCTGGCCGCAGGATATCGAATGGGCGGTGGAAGGCCTGCCGGCGCTGCGGCGCGGCGACGTCGCCGCCTTCTCGGTCAGCGGCGCCCACGATCAGGAAGAGGTGGTGCTGCTGGTGCAGTGCCGGACCAACGAGGCCGAGGCGCGCAGCCAGTTGGTCAAGGAGGTGGAAGCCGCCGTTCAGCGATCCGCAGCCGTCACCTGCAAGGTCTATCTGATCGAGCCCCGCGGTCTGCCCCAGACATCTTCCGGCAAGCTGAGCCGTGCCAAGGCCAAGGCCAACTACCTGAGCGGCGCTTACGGGCCGCCGCTGACCGGACACGGCGTGGCGGCCTGACTATGGCCAGCCTCGTCGCCGTTACCGGAGCAACGGGGTTCATCGGCACTCACCTTGTACGCCGGCTGGCGGCCGACGCCCGACCGGTCCGCATCCTTACCCGGCGCATCCCGGCCGACCGTCATTTCCCGCTTCCCAAGGTCGAGGCCGTGATCGGCGACCTGTCGGACCCAAAGGCTCTGGATCGCCTTCTGACCGGGGCCGGCAATGTCATCCATTTGGCCGGTGCGGTGAAAGCCGGATCAGCAGAGGCCTTCCAGCAAGCGAATGTCCTAGGCACGCGGGCGATCGCCGAGGCGGCCGCCCGGCAGGCGAACTGCCGCTTCATCCATGTTTCGTCCCTGGCCGCCCGCGAGCCACAGCTCTCGGATTACGCCCTCAGTAAATCTGATGCGGAACTTGAAATTGGCAAATTAAGTAGCGGATTAAGATGGATTATTATCAGGCCGCCAGCTGTCTATGGTCCTGGCGATCGCGAGACGCTTGGCTTCTTCAAAAGTGCCGCGCGCGGCTTCTTGCCGCAACCAGGTCCGTCAAATCAACGAATTTCCTTCATTGATGTAAATGAATTATGTGATTTTATTAAAGTAATTTCTGAAACAACTCGGGGCGACGGCCAGACTGTCGAAGTCGATGATGGCGCCGCCGAGGGCTATAGCTGGCCCGAAATCGGCGCTGCAATGGCCTCCGCAACGGGAAAACAGCTTAGAACGGTGCGCCTGCCGGGCTTTGCCGTGCATGCCGCGGCTGCCCTAAATGCTGCGTCGCATCGAATTCTGGGCGCCAACACCGTCTTCACGCCGGGAAAAGCCCGGGAGCTGCGCCATCCCGACTGGGTCGCGCGGCCGTGGGGCGACGATATGTTCGCCAGCTGGAAGCCGTCCTGCCTCCTGCCGGAAGGCTTTGCAAAGACAATGCTTTGGTACCGACACGCAGGGTGGCTGTAACAACCGGTAACAAATTGTCATTTCCCGTCGGCAACCGTTTTGGCCAATAAGCACTTAACTTTAAGGCTTAGAAAGCAAGATTGGCGGCTTCGAGTTCTTCGCAGTTGCGAAACGGCCGCCGGGATCGGTGAGAGTAATGGCGGCTGACGACGTGCTGGGCACTATCACGAAAGTGCTGGAGCCGTTTCGTAAAGGGGGCAAGCCGATCGATGCGGATACCGACATTGCCGAGGACCTGAGTGTCGACTCACAGGCGATGATGGATCTGATGATGGAATTAGAGGAGCGGTTCGATGTCTCGATTCCGCTCAACCTTCTGCCGGAGGTCAGGACGGTCGGTGACTTGGTTAACACCGTCCGTCAATTAAAAGGGAGTGCGTGAGGATGGCTCTGTTCGACAAGTTCAAGTCGCTGATTGATTCGCATGCGGCCGTGAAGGCCGTGGGCGCCGATCCGTTCAGCGTCAAGATGGAGCGTGTCCTGTCGCCGACGGAGGCGATCATCGAGGGCCGCAATACGATCCTCGTGGGTACCAACAACTATCTCGGCCTGACCTTTGACGACGCCTCGGTAGGCGCGGCCGTCGACGCGCTTCGCCGCTACGGCACGGGCACAACGGGCTCGCGGATCGCCAATGGCAGCTATCAGGGCCATAAGGGCCTGGAGCGGGAGCTGGCGCGGTTCTATTGCCGGGACCACTGCATGGTCTTCACCACGGGCTATCAGGCCAATCTGGGCATCATCTCCACCCTGGCCGGCCCCAAGGACTACCTGATCATCGACGCCGATTCCCATGCCAGCATCTACGACGCCTGCCGCATGACGGCGGCCACGGTGATCCGCTTCAAGCACAATGACGCGGCCGATCTGGACAAGCGACTGGCGCGCCTCGCCAACACCGAGGGCGAGAAGATCATCGTCGTCGAGGGCATTTATAGCATGCTTGGCGATCAGGCGCCCTTGGCCGACATCGTCGCCGTGAAGAAGAAGCACGGCGCCTACATCATCCTCGACGAAGCCCATTCCATGGGCGTGCTCGGCGAGCATGGCCGCGGCCTGGCGGAGGTGGTTGGCGTTGAAGATGACATCGATTTCGTCGTCGGTACGTTCAGCAAGAGCCTGGGCGCAATCGGCGGCTACTGCGTCTCCGACCATCCGGAATTCAACATCCTGCGCGTGGCTTGCCGCCCTTACATGTTCACCGCCTCGCTGCCGCCCTCCATCGTCGCCTCGGTGACGGCCTCGCTAAAGGAGATGGAAGCCCATCCCGAGTTGCGCACGCGCCTCTGGTCCAACGTCAATACGCTCTATGACGGCCTGAAGCGCCGCGGCTTCGTGCTCGGCCCGCAGAAAGGCCCAGTCGTCGCCGTGCATCTGCCGAGCCCGGAGATCGCAGTGCATCTGTGGCATGCCCTGTTGCAGGCTGGCGTCTATGTGAATTTGGCCTTGCCGCCGGCGACGCCGAACGGTACCGCCCTGCTCCGCTGCAGCGTCTGTGCCGCCCACACCAAGGCGCAGCTCGACAGCGTGGTGGCGAAGCTGACCGACGTTGCCCTGAAGGCCGGTCTGCTGGATGTGCCGGAGAAGATGGCCGCGGTCGGCTGATCGCGGCTTTCGCCCTTACCCGAGCTAGCGAAACGCGCCGCGGCGATAGAGCCGCCAGGCGAGGCCCGGCGCTGCCAATAACGGGTGGCGCCGCTGCCAATCCGTGGCCGTGGCGCTGACGCCGCTATGCCGCTCGATCTTCCAGAGGATGTAGTCCAGGCCGCCGTCGAACGTGAACACGGCCTTGGTCAGGCGCGCGACCGATATCAGCTTGCCGTACCAGCGCCGCAGC
>DATKFM010000241.1:0-7835 GCA_035544395.1 Verrucomicrobiia bacterium | reverse complement strand
CACGCAGCGTTCATAAAAGCGCGGGAATGCCGCCGACGGATCCGGGCCGACGATCAGCATAACGTCCATTCGGTTGCGCACTTCGCTCAAGGTGGTGGTGATCCAGCCGCTATCCTGGAGCATGCGCAGGTTGCGGAACAGGCCATCGCTGTTGAGGTCATCGACCACGGCGCCGAGGCGCTCCGCCAGGCTGAGCGCGGCGCGGATGCCCGCGACATCGGCCGCGAGACCGGCGAACAGCGGCGCCTGGCTGCGGCCAAGCAAGCTCGCCGCTGCTGAAATGGCATCCTCGATACTCGCGGCCTTGCCGCCGATTGTGGGTGATGCGCTGGTCGAGGCGACCGTGAAGCCGCGCCGGCTCAGCTCGCAACCGTTCTCGCGCACGGTCACGCCAGCTTTACCGGCCGGTTCGACGACCAAATCGTCGCAGGCGAGGGCGCAGAAAGGGCAAGCCACATCGCGCACCAATGTCGTGCCCCCCTTTGTCATGAGAACCGGACCGCTAAGCGTCGTACTTGATGTAGGCGAAGCGCTGATCGGTCTGCGGCGTGCCCTCGAGCCCGCCGCCCTCCTTACCCGGCTGCCATTGAACGACGTCTTCGATCTTTTTGGCCAGTGCGAAGTCCTTGTCGGTCACGCCCTTTGCCGCATGGTTCATCAGCCGCACCTCGACCCAGGCATATGAGGCCGTGATGTCAGGATGATGCCAGGCCGATTCCGCCAAATGGCCCACGGTATTGATGACCATGAGTGTGCTCTTCCAACTATGCGTCTTATATCTTCGCCGGATCCAGCCGCCCTCGTAGTGCCAATGCGGCAGCTCCCGCTTCAGGCGGGCGACGATCTCATCCTCGCTGTAAACGCGCTCTTTTTCGGCCATCGACAGGCGTCTCCATCGGCGACAGACGCAAAGCTTGACATCGCTCAGGCAAGTCAGCAGTGAAGGGATCATGATACTCGCTGACAACAAGGCCAGCAACGCGAACCTCGGCGGAACTTCGGATGCGGCGCGATCGGGCACGATCGATCGCGTAACCGTGACCGTTCCCGGCCGGTTGCATGCGGGATTTGTCGATCTTAACGGCGAATTGGGCCGCCGCTTTGGGAGCCTCGGGATCGCCCTAGATGCGCCGGTCACGCGCGTAACCGTGACGCCCGGCACGGGTCTCACAATCTCCGGAGTCGATGCCGACCGGGCGAGAACCTATGCCGAGCGGGTGATCCGCCACTATCGCCTTGGCGCCGACTTGGCGCTTCGCGTCGAGTCCGCGATACCGGACCATGTCGGACTTGGTTCGGGGACGCAGCTCTGCCTGGCGGTCGGCACGGCGGTTTCGCGATTCTTCGGCCTGGAGAGCGATGCCCGCGAGATTGCACAGCTGCTGGATCGCGGCGCGCGCTCCAGCATCGGCATTGCCACATTCGAGCAAGGTGGCGTAATTCTCGATGGTGGCCGCGGCGCGGTGGACCAGCCGCCGCCGGTCATCAGCCGGCTGCCGTTCCCGGAATCCTGGCGCATCCTCTTGATCTTCGACGTGGCGCGGCGGGGCCTGCATGGCAGCGCCGAGAGCGAAGCATTCCAGAAATTACCGCCGATGCCGGCGGATCGCGCGGCACAGCTTTGCCGCCTCGTCCTGATGGTAGCCCTGCCGGCGCTTGCGGAGCAGGATCTAAATCGTTTCGGCGGCGCCGTCGCGGAATTGCAGGCGGCCATCGGCGATCATTTCGCACCGGTGCAGGGCGCGCGGTTTCTGAGCGCCGCGGTGACGCAGACTCTGGATTGGCTTCGCGCCCAAGGGGTTCAGGGCGTCGGGCAGAGTTCCTGGGGACCGACAGGTTTCGGCCTGGTGGAGTCGGAGGCAAGGGCGGCCGCGCTGCTGGGAGAAATGCAGCAGAAATGGCCTTCCGGAACGGGTCTGAAATTTGTGATCGCATGCGGGCGAAATCGCGGCGGCGATATCGACGTGATCCACAGCGCCGCCTGATCGGCTTCTGAGTTACGGGAAGCGGCCCGGGTAAGGCTCTTGTGCTTCTGCGCGGTTGTGGGCAACACTCTCCGCCCTCTTGATCCAGGTCCCGGCCGCCGCGGAGGAGTCATGGACGCGCCCTACATCCTGCATATGCTGAGCCCGCTTCGGCATGTGAGTCCGTTCGACATCAACATGGCACTCGATGCGGGATTCAATGCCGCCGTGCCCTACACGAATGTCGAGCTGGCGGAGGTGGCGGGCCTGGTGCAGGACGCGATTTTCTCTCGCGGTCCGAAGCTCGCGCAGCGCACATCGGTCTTCATCGGCGGCAAGAACGCCATCCTGGCGCTGGACATGCTGAACGCGGCAAAGAAAGCGATGGTGCCGCCGTTTGCCGTTTCGGTGCTGGCGGATCCGGCGGGTTCCTTCACCACGGCGGCGGCGATGGTGGCCTGCGTTGAGAAGACACTGCGCGATAAATTCCAGACGCCGCTCAGCGGCCGGCGGGTCGTCGTATTTGGCGCCACCGGCGTGGTCGGTTTTGCCGCCAGCGTCATCGCGGCCCTGGAGCAGGCAAAGGTGACCCTGGTCGGCTATGATGGGCCGGCGCGAGTGAAAGGCCTGGCGGAGACGGCCAAGGAGCGGTTTCAGGTCGATCTGCAGTCGGCGGATGGCAGCACCGATGCGTTGAAAGCCGCGCTACTCAAGGAGGCTGAGGTGGTGCTTTGCGCCGGCCGGGCCGGCGTGCAGATCCTCTCCGCTCAGCAGATTTCGGAATCCAAGACTCTGAAAGTTGCCGCCGACATCAACGCCGTGCCGCCGTCGGGCATCGAGGGTATCGGCGCGCAGGACAATGGCGTCAAGGTGGGGTCAGGACTCGGCCTCGGGGCGCTTGCCGTCGGCGGCGTGAAGTACCGGGTCGAGGCGGGCCTGCTCCGCCGCATGATTGAAACGGACAAGCCGCTCTATCTCGATTTCCGCGACGCCTTCAAACTGGCGCGCGAAATCGTTGCCTGACGCTGCGGCAGTCCTGGTTGTTGCATTGTCCGGCCGCGCCCTGGCCGTGGCGGCGAAGCGCGCCGGCTACCGCGTGGCGGCAATCGATCTGTTCGGCGACATGGACATGCGGGCGGCCGCCGACGACTTTGCGATTGCCGAGGGAAATCTGGACTCCGGCTTCGATGCCGATGCGCTGGTGGCGGCAGCGGAAAAGCTGGCGCCTGCGTCTTCCGCTGAGCCCATCGGTTTCGTCTATGGCACCGGGCTTGAAGCGCAGCCCGAACTGATCGGGCGCCTCTCACATGGCCGCAAGCTCTATGGCAACCCGCTGGAGACCGTGCGCCGGCTGAAGAATCCCGGCGATTTCATTGCCAGCCTCGATCGGCTCGGCATGCCGCATCCGGAGGTTCGCTTGTCGGCGCCGGCCGATGCTCGCGGATGGCTGTCGAAAAAGATCGGCGGCTCCGGCGGCACGCATGTTCAGCCCGCCGCGCGTTACCGCGGCGGCAACGAGATCTATTTCCAGCGCGTTGTGGCGGGAGAGCCGGTCGGAATTTCGTTCCTGGCCGATGGCCGCCGGGCCGTTCTCGTGGGCTTCAACGAGCAATGGATCGACCCCGGCGAACCACAGCGGCCTTATCGGTTTGCCGGCGGGCTGCAGCCTACCTCGGTGAGCGATCGTGTGCGCCGCGATGCGGCAGGAATGCTCGATGCGCTGGTCCGCGAATACGGCCTGGTGGGACTCAACAGCCTGGATCTCATCGATGACGGCGCAAACTATTGGGTCCTGGAAGTTAATCCGCGGCCCGGTGCCAACCTAGATGTTTATGACAGTTCCGGGACGGCGCGGCTGTTCGCCCAGCATATTGCGGCCTGCGAAGGACGGTTGCCTGACGGGCCTCTGGCATTGGCTTCCGCCTCGGCGATGTCCATCCTTTATGCGGCGCGGCCATGCCGGGTACCACCGGATACAGATTGGCCGGAATGGGTCGCAGACCGGCCAGCGCCTGGTGCGCGTATCGCCGAGGGTGCGCCGGTTTGCACGGTGCTGGCTGCCGGGGCATCGCCGCCGCCTGTGCGGCGGATGATGGCACAGCGAAGGTCGATGGTGTCGGCGCTGCTGGAAGGCGCCGAGCAGCCGGCTGGATTGCCGGGCAACACACGACAGGCATTGGCGGAAGCGGGGCATGTCTGAACGCAGGAGCATCGGCACGAGGGCATTGAGCCTGAATCGGACGGCGGCGCCGGCGCTCCGGCGCTTGATCGATGACGCCGCCAGCCTGGGGATCAATGTCGAAACGCCGCCCGAAGGCTATCGGCTGGTCGACGCGGGTATCGGCTGCACCGGCGGCCTGGAAGCCGGTCGCCTGATCACCGAGATCTGCATGGCGGGGCTTGGCCGCGTCAGCCTTACGGCCGGCAATTCATTCAAGCATTGGCCCTGGATGCTGAACGTTCATAGCGCGGCGCCGGTGCTCGCCTGCCTCGGCAGCCAGCTCGCCGGCTGGCAGCTGACATCGGGCGAGGGCAAGACAGCCTTCTATGCCCTGGGATCGGGACCCGCGCGCGCGATCGCGCGCAAGGAATCCCTGTTTGACGAACTTCGATACCAGGATCAATCCGACTCGACCTGCCTGATCTTGGAAGTGGACAAGCGACCGCCGGCGGAACTCATCCAGAAGATCCTCGAGGCCTGCGGCGTTGCAGCCAAGAACCTGACGCTCATCCTGACGCCGACGCGCAGCCTGGCAGGCACCGTGCAAATCGTCGGCCGCGTGCTTGAGGTGGCGCTGCACAAGCTCCACGAGCTCAAGTTTCCGCTCGACCGGGTGGTCGACGGCATGGGCGCCGCGCCGCTGCCGCCGCCGGCGAAATCCTTCATCGACGCCATGGGCCGGACCAACGACGCGATCATCTATGGCGGCTCGGTACAGTTATTTGTCACCGGCCCCGACGACGAGGCGCGGCAACTCGCAGCGGACATGCCAAGCAAAGGCTCTCGCGACTATGGCCGGCCATTCGCCGAGATCTTCAACGCCTACAATGGCGACTTCTATGCCATGGACCGCCTGCTGTTCAGTCCGGCGCAGGCGATCGTGACGGCGCTCGACAGCGGCAATACCTTCCATGGCGGCGCTGTCGATGAAGCGCTGATCGACAGATCATTCGGATATGCCCGCGGCTAAGGTTGCGATATTCGCTGAAAAGCTGGACTGGCACGCCCGCCGGCTGAAGAACGCCTTCGCCCATCTCGGCGCCGATGTGTGCTGCATACCCCTGGCAAGCTGCGGCTTTCGCGTGGGACTTGGTGGTCCGGCTATCACCTTGCCCAAGTTCGATGATCAACTGCCATCGGCTGTGATCGTGAAGACGGTGGCCACCGGGAGTTTCGAACAGGTGACCATGCGCCTGGGCGTGCTGCATGGCCTGCGGGAGCTCGGCGTGCAGGTGATCAACGATGCCCGCGCCATCGAACGCTGCGTCGACAAATCCATGACCAGCTTCTTGTTGCAGCAGCATGACATTCCGACGCCGCCGACCTGGGCGATCGAGACTCCGGGGCTCGCGAAGGAGATCGTCAGGAGCGAGGCGCGTCCCGGACGGCCGCTGGTGCTGAAGCCTCTGTTCGGCTCCCAGGGCCGGGGCCTCAAGCTGATCGAGAAGCTGCGGGATCTGCCGGCGGCGGAGGAAGCGCAGGGCGTTTTCTATCTGCAGCGCTACGTCACCGGCCCGACGGCGGGTTGGCGCGACTGGCGGGTCTTCGTCATCGGCGGCCGTGCCGTGGGCGCCATGATCCGTCACGGCGTGCAATGGCGGACCAACGCGGCCCAAGGCGGCCGTTGCCAGGCGGTTCCGGCCGCCGGTGAGATCGCTGATCTTGCCATCCGCGCCACGTCGGCCATGGGCGCGGATTATGCCGGCGTGGACATTATCCAGGACCAGTCCGGCCGCTACCTCGTGCTGGAGGTGAACAGCATGCCGGCCTGGCGGGCGTTGCAGACGGCGACCGGCATCGAAATCGCCGAGACTCTTGCCGGCCACGTCGTGGCAAAAATCGCGGGCGAGAAGCGGCGCGGTCCTTCGCCGGCCAAGCGCTCCGTCACCCGCTGATGGTCGCCGCAAGCCGCGTCGAGCAGGCCTATCTCACGGCTTGCCTGGCTGAATTGGCGGCGCTGAAGCCGGGCAATGTCCATGCCTATGCGGCCGGCCATCGGATGACGGTGGCGGATTTCGAAGCCAGCGCCAGGCTGAGCGCGCCGGCGATTGCGGCCCCCGAATTGCCTGTGGGCGAACGAATTCTGACGGCGCTGCACCGGACGCGCGAAGCCGTGTCCAGCAACACCAACCTGGGCATTGTGCTGCTCTGCGCGCCGCTGGCTCAAGCCGCGCTCCAATCCGCCGCCGGCGAGCTGCGACAGGCACTGCATGCCGTTCTGGCCGCGCTGACTGTCGACGATGCGGTCGGCGCCTATGAGGCGATCCGGCTGGCGAACCCCGGCGGCCTCGGCAGCAGTCCCCAACACGATGTGCGGGAGCGGCCGCCGGTCACGCTGCTGGAGGCCATGCGCATTGCATCGGACCGGGATCGCATCGCGGCTCAGTATGTCACCGATTTCGCCGACGTTTTCGGACTTGGTCTTGGGCGCTTGATCGCCGGCCGACAGCGCTGGCGCGATTTCGAATGGGCAGTTTCATCGACCTATCTGGGTTTTCTCGGCGCCTTTCCGGATAGTCACATCCAGCGCAAGTTCGGCCCGGAGACCGCCGAAGCCGTCATGTTGGAAGCGCGGACATTCGATACGCTGTTGTCCGGGACTGCGGACCCACGCGTCATCCTGTCCGATCTTCAGACATTCGACAGCGCATTGAAGGATAAGGATATCAATCCCGGCACCAGTGCCGATCTCACGGTGGCAACGCTGTTTGTTTCAAATCTGCAATAGCAGCGGCAGGTACATATCCGTCGGTGTTGGGCAGCCTGTTTGTGCACCGCACCGGGGCAATTTCCTGCTGTTTCATTAGGCGCTTGATGATGGGCGATGATTGAGACTACCATCGGCCCGCAAGTACTCTGCCCGTCAGGGGAGTGTTGTCTGGTCAACCGGTCCGGCCGCCAAACGGCCGGATGCTGCAAACAAGGATGGCTCCAGGCGGTGGGAGAGAAGTTGCCTCACCGAGCCCGAGGCCGACCGGCCCCGGGCAGGCGGATGGTGAGGCTTCGTTTCAGAGCCATTCACATTTAGGGAGGATTAACTGATGGCGAAGATCAACAAGGTCTGTGTCGGCGAATCGTTGGTCGGCGAGGGCAATGAAGTCGCTCACATCGATTTGCTCATCGGACCGCGTAACAGCGCGGCAGAGACTGCGTTCTGCAATGCGTTGGTCAACAACAAGGACGGCTTCACGTCACTGCTGGCCGTGATTTCGCCGAACCTGGCCTGCAAGCCGAACACCGTGATGTTCAACAAAGTGACCATCAAGGGCGCGAAGCAGGCGGTGCAGATGTTCGGGCCGGCGCAGCATGCTGTCGCGATGGCCGTGCAGGATTGCGTTGCCGATGGCACGATCCCGGCTGATGAAGCCGACGATCTGTTCATCTGCGTTGGCGTGTTCATCCACTGGGAAGCCGCCGACGACAAGAAGATCCACAACTACAACTATCAGGCCGTGAAGGAATCCATTAAGCGCGCCGTCGCCGGTGAGCCGAAGGCTCGCGACGTCACCGCGAAGAAGGACTCCGTGAAGCATCCGTTCTACGCCGGCTAACAGCGGCGGCGCTTCGGCGCCACTGTCTGTCAGGCGCAGACAGCGGCGATCTCGCGCTTGCCAATCCGCCCCGCATGGAGGGCGCTGGCCACGAGAACG
>DATKFM010000240.1:0-11693 GCA_035544395.1 Verrucomicrobiia bacterium | reverse complement strand
ATTTCCTGATCGTGAACGGCGATACGATCTTCGAGCCAGCGGTTCTCCGGAAGCTGCTGGCCAGCCCGGCCGCGCCGATCACGGTGACCATCGACCGCAAGGACAGCTACGACGCCGACGACATGAAGGTGCAGGTGGAGGACACGCGGCTGCTGGATATCGGCAAGACGCTGCCACTCGATCTCGTGAACGGCGAGTCCATTGGCATGCTGCTGTTCCGCGGCACCGGTCCGCGCCTGTTCTGCGATGCGGTCGAGCGCGCCATGCGCCAGCCCGAAGGGCTGAAATGGTGGTACCTGAAAGTGATCGCGCAGATCGCCAAGGTGGATGAGGTGCAAACGGCGCTGATCCAGGGCCTGAGCTGGGGCGAGGTGGATTATCCCGCCGACCTCATCCGCGCCGAGCGCCTGGCGGAAGCGTGGGAGAGGCGCAGTTAGCGTTGCGAGCGGCGCGCTAATATCTGATTGGCGAGTTCCAGATCTTCCGGCTTGTCGACATCGATCGCCGCTTCGGCGAAGGGCATGTCGGCGGCGGCGATCCTGATGCCGACGATCGCCGACAGGCGTGCCAGGGCGTCGGAGAGCGTCAACCGCCCGAGGGCGAAACGGATCAGCGTCATCGGGCCGATGGCGGCGACCATGCGCCAAGGCTTCTTGCGGTGGGCTTCGAGCGTCGACCAGAACTGGATGAGGCCGGCAACCGCGGGGCTGCGGAACAGGAAGAGATTGCAGCCGCTATAGCCGTCATCGCGGAAGCGGTAAAAGGTGCGGATGGATTCCGGTTGCTGTGCCTTGATCACGCTTGCCCTTGCGAGGCCGACCGTGGCGTCGGCATCTGCCGGTGATGCGCGGTAGAAATGCTCAACCATCGCGGGCGTCAGCAACGGATGATCGGCCGTCGTGACGAGCAGCGGCCAGGCGATGTCCTTGTTCTCGAGGGCGTGCTGCACGCTGGCGCTGGGGCTCGATCCCGGCGGAATGAACAGGATATCGGCACCGGCGAGGCTCTGCCGGGTTGGCGAATCGGCGCTGGTCAGCAAATCGGGATCACCGCAGATCAAGATGCGTTCCATGCCGGCGGCGCGCAGGGTGTCGATCACGCGGCGGATCATCGGCTGGCCACCGACCGGGACCAGCGCCTTGTGCTTCATGCCGGCGTGACGGGCGACGGGATCTTCCGGGCCGCGGCTTCCCGCCAGGAGCAGAGCGCAGGCCGGACGCGCCGCCGGAATCACGGAATTTCCTTCTCGTACATCCGGTAGGTCTTGTAGACGCGGGCGCCAATGGATTCCAGGACACGGCGCAGGGCCATATTGTCCTCCAGCACCCAGGACAGTTCGACCCGCTCGATGCCGCAGCGCTGCAGGCCGCCGCGCAAGGCGTCGAAGATGGAGAACAGGGCCACGGCGCCGATTGGCGTGCCATGATACTCGCGGCGCAGTCCCATGAGCGGCACACGCGCCGTTTTCACGCCCGCGACCTTGAGCCGCCAGAGCATCTTCGCCCAGCCGAACGGCAGCAATTTGCCATCCAGGCCATCGACTGCTTCGCAGAGATTCTGCAGGCACAGCGCCATGCAGATCGGCTTGCCATCCAGCTCAGCGATCCAGAAAAGCTCGGCATTGATCAGCGGTCGCAAGCCCTTGGAGAGATGGGTCGCCTCCGCCTTGGTGAAGGGGATGAACTTCCAGTTCTCGGACCAGGCATCGTTGAAAGTGTCGATCAGCAGGTTTAGTTCTTCGCTATAGCGCTTCATATCGACGCGACGGATGCGGAGGCGCTCGGCCTTGCCGGCGCGAGAGGAGAAATGCTTCACCGCCGCCGGGGTCTCCTGGGGGATGCGCAAATCGTAGGCGACCACGTCCTTGGCTTTGGCGAATCCGAGGGCATCCAAATGCCGGCCGACATAGGCCGGATGGTAGGGCATGAACATCATCGGCAGGGCGTCGAAACCGTCGACCATCACGCCGATCTCTTCGTTGATGCTCAGGCTGAATGGCCCGAGCATCCGCCGCATGCCCTGAGTCTTGAGCCAGGCGGCGGCGGCCTCCAACAGCCCATTGAACACAGCCGGATCGTCTTCGCCGTCGATATTGCCGAAATGGCCGAGATGGCCCCCGTGGCGTTCCAGCGAGAGGCGGTCAACCTGGGCGCTGATGCGGCCGACGGGCCGGCTGCCTTTATAGGCCAGCCAGTATTCGCCGCTCGCATGCTGGTAGAACGGATTCTTGTCCTGGCGCAGCGCATCCAGCCGCTCCAGCTCCAGGGGCGCGACATAGCCGGAATGTCCGCGGTAGATGATCCCAGGCAGGCGGATGAATTGGCGCAGCGCCGCAGCATTGCGCACGGGTTCGATGCGGATGGGCGATGTATCAGTTGAGGCCGCGGCCGGAACCGCGGTCACGATGTTCATGACCCGGCCGTTGCCGAGCCGCCATCGGCGACTATTTCTCCGCCTGCATTGCGATCGTCGCCGGAGGGCCGTGGGCCGCCGTCGCGACGGACGCCGCCGGAGAGTTCCTGAACCCAGGGATACCTTTCCGCCATTTCCGCCGTATAGCCGAGGTTGAACACGGTGGCGCTGCGATCGACATTCTTTGCCTTGGCGTAATAGGTGCCGAGCATGCGGTCCCAGATGAAATTCGTGATGCCGAAATTGCCCTGCTCATTATGAAAATGATGGGCGAGATGTAGTCGCTTCACGCGCTGCATGTATTTTGTTTTCGGTGTGGTGTTCAGATGCTGCACGCAGTGGGCGAATTCGTAGAAGCAGGTGGTAAGCAGGCCGGTGGCGAAGGCGATGGCGCCGCCAGCCGGTCCGGCGACGAGCCAGCCGACGGTGATGGTGATGATCGCGATTGTCGGCAGCGTGGTGTAGAGCGCGCCGAACAGCACGCGCAGATCATGCGGATCCTGGTGATGATCGAAATGAATGCGCTTCCATACCGCCGCGGTCCAGCGCGACTTGTAGAGATGCTGGCCGTGCAGCATGAACCGGTGAATCAGGTACCACGCCATGGGATAGACGGCGATGGCCAGCGCCACGGCGATCGCCAGGCCAAGCAGCGACGCGCTCGGCAGCAGATAGATGGTGACTCCCAAGCAAATCAGCGCGAGCAGGAGATACGCATGCACGGTCGGGTAGGTGACGAACGCCCGGATCAGGTCGGCCATATCCATCCGGCCAAGATTATACGTACGCGTCTTCCACAGGTTGGCCAAGGAATGCTCCGTGGCGGTCATGGTCTAGATGGCGGCGAATCGCCGCTTGCCGGGAATCTAATATCCCAAGCATTCTTTCGCAAGCCGAGGGCGCGTAGATAATCCAGCAAGCGCAAAGGGTTGTGGCTGGGACGGGCGGCCGCAGCATTTTAGCAGCTAGTAGCCCTCAACCCGAAGCAGCCAGAATGTGCCGAGCGCCGCGAATAATATTGGCGGCGCCCAGGCGGCGATCACCGGCGCCATGGCTCCCGTTTCGCCCAGGGTCAGCATGAGTCCCTGACAGACGAAATACAGGAATCCCAGCGCGACACCCAGCGCCAAGCCGGTCGCCATGCCGCCCTGCCGCTGCAGCCCTTGGGCCACGGGCGCGGCCAGCAGGATCATCACCAGCAGCGAGAATGGCAGCGTCAGCTTGTGATGCATCCAGGTCTGGTAGAAATAGACCCCGCGGGCGCCGACATTGGGCTTTAGGATGAATTGGACGAGATCGCGGAAGGAGAGCGTGGCGGGATCGGTGGCGAGATTGGCGAAATGCGCGGGAGTCAGCAGGGTTTCCCACGGCAACTGCGCGGCATAGATTGCCTGGGTGTTCTGTTGCTCGCGCATATCGAAGCGCCAGGTGTCGAAGAACGTCCACTTGCCATCCTGAAAGACCGCCTTCTGCGCCGTGATCTGTTGCGTCAGGATGCCTTTGTCGTTGCGCTCGAAGATCCGCACATTGGTCAAGATATGACCTTCCTGTGAGACTCCATCCACACCGACGAGAACCTGGCCGTCGCGCAACCAGACCGGCGCCGAGTTTTCCGTCGGCGCATTCGGCGCAGCATCCCAAGTCGCCAGCCGGTCGGTGGCCCAGGGAACGAGTTGATCGTTCACAATGAAGTAGAGCGCGCCTGTGAGCATCGCGATGGGCGCGAAGGCAACCAGCAGCTTGTAGAAGGAGAAGCCGCCGGCCTTGAGCGCGATGATCTCATTGCCACGCACCAGGCGCGCTAGGCAGAGCAGCGCGGCCATCAGCACCGCAAAAGGCAGCATGAGATTGACGATCTGTGGCAGCCGCAGGGCGGCGTAGGTGACCAGGGCGGAGAGGTTATTGCCGTGGCGCGCCGTGATGTCGTCGGCATTGTTGAGCAGATCGAGGATCTGCAGCATGGCGACGAAGCCGATGAGAATCGGGAGCAGATGCACGATGAACAGACGCGACACATAGCGGACGACAGTATAGCTCACGCGTGCGCGCTCCTGACGAACAGACGACGCGTCCACTCGCCCAATTCTCCGATACGGTCTATCAGCGCGGTAACCGGGTTGTAGCCGGGCCGCGTCGCCGAAGTATGGAATGCCCAGATGCTGATGGCGACGAAACAGAAGAAAGGAACCCAAAGCGCGACGGCGGCGGGAAGCACGCCATTGTCCGCGAGGCTTTCCGCGAACTGCAGCAAGTGATGGTAGAACAGCAGCAGGATCAGGCCGACCACCAGACCGACCGAACGGCGGGCGCGGCGGCTGCCGATACCCAGGGGCATCGCCAGCAATGGCAGGAAAAGCACCGACGCGATGCGGACGAGGCGGCTGTGGATCTCGGCCTCGATCTTCTGGCGGGTCAGGCCGGCCGGCGGCGCTGCCCGCTGATCCCAGAGTTCGCTCAATGTCAGCTCGCGCTCCCGCTGCCCGCGCTCTCGGAAAACTGATGTGCCCAGCGCTTCTTCCAACGGCACGTCAAACTGGTCGAAAGAGAGCACGGTGGATTTCTTGCCGTCAGGTGTGGTCTGGATCCATATGCCTCTCTGTAAGCGCAGGATCAGGTCCATGCCGGTGCGCTCCCGGTAGAGCTTGCCGGTCTCGGCCGTGGTGGTGGTCGTACTGCCATCGTCCTTACGGTTGTAGAGGAATATGCCATTGAGCTGACGGCCGCCGTCGGACAGGCCCTCCACCATGATTGTCATGTCGCCGAGGCCCGTGAAGAAGGTGCCGCGTTCCAGAGCCGTGTTCCAGGCCGTATGGGTCACCGTGTAGACCAGCGCCTGATAGGCGTAGCGGGTATAAGGCTGCAGATAGCCGATGACGATGGCGCTGCAGATCGTCAACAGGATCGCCAGCCCCATCAACGGCACCAGCATGCGGCGCAGGCCGACGCCCATGGCGTGGATCGCGTCAAGTTCGCTGTCGCCGCTCATGCGCATAATGGCGACGAGGATGCCAACAAAGAAGGCGGCGGGAATGGCGATGCCCAGGTAATGGGGGATGAGGTTGGCCAGCATCTTCAGGATGAGAAAGAAAGGGCCGCCCTTGTTGACCACCAGATCCAGCAGCCGCACCATGCGTTCCAGGAGCAATGCGATCAGCGCCACCGCGATGCAGCCGGTCAGCGGCCACATCGTCTTCGCCAGGATATAGCGATCGAGAGTTTTCATGCCTGGCGACGCCATGCCGCGCGGACGCTCTGGGCGATTCGCGCCAGGTCGTCTGCGGGCGGTTGCAGGAACTTGGTCAGGTCCGGCGTCTTTGGCCAGCCATGATCGGGCACTTCCATGGCGGCGATGGTGCGGCTTCCGGCATAGCGCGGGATGACATGGAAATGCACATGGGGATCGACCATCATCAACATCAGATAGTTGATCCGCTCATACTCTACCAGGGCTTTCAGGTTGCGTTCGATATCCGGGATCACCTGCGCCAGCTCGGCGAATGCCGCCGGGGACAGATCGGAAAATGCGGTCGCGCCGCCGCGATGGGCCAGTACCAACGCACCGGCTGTCACCTGTTGCGGCCGCAGCAGGATAAGCCAATTTGGGTAGTCGTGAATCAGGGTATCGGGATAGCCGAATTTAAGAATTGTTGCGTTTGCTTCGGTCATCAGTTGAAAGACTTCCGGTTCTGCAAAGGAATGGTTGCGACCTTCGCCGGTCTGCGCAAAATATAGTGGCCGGTGAATCGGGGCCGATCAACGGCGTTACGGATCGCGGCAAGTCGGAATTCCGAGGGGGTGTCATGAGCAGGGGCGAACAGCGCCTGATCCTGATGGTTGGCGTATCGAGTAAGGAAGAAGAATGGCTGTCCCGGGTGGAGGGCGAGCGGTTCCGCTTCGAAGATCTTGGGACTTTCGCCGAGGCCGACGATCCTTTGCTCTGCCGGCCGCGGAAATTCGTCCGCAAAGCGGTGGCCGAGGCGCGGCGACGTTTTCCGGATGCCGCCGGGGTCGTTGCGTTCGATGACTATCCCGCGAGCCTGCTGTCGCTGGCGATCGCCAATCGCCTGGGCCTGCCGGGGGCCAGCCTGCAATCGGCGCTCACCGCAAGCCATAAAGTCTGGAGCCGGGTGTTTCAGCGCAAGGCTGCCGAGCAGTGCGTTCCCAGGTTCCAGATCATCGATCCGAACCGCAAATACCGGGCCGATGAGCTGAAGCTAGCCTTTCCCTTCTGGCTGAAACCGGTGAAGGGGGCCATGTCGTTCCTTGGGCACCGGATCAACAATCTGGAGGAATTCCGGGCGGCGCAGGAGAAGGCGCGGCGGGAACTGCCGCCCTATGCCCGGGCGTTCAACGAATTGCTGGCGATGAATCGGCCGCCGCTTAATGGCCGCTATGGCGGGGTCTGCGGCAATTGGCTGATCGCCGAAGAGCTGATGAGCGGGCATCAATGCACGCTGGATGGGCTGATGGAAAACGGGCGGTTCCACCTGCTGGGAATTGTCGACTCCATCCGATTGCCGAACCGGGTCAGCTTCGCGCGCTTCGAACTGCCGAGCCGGCTGCCGCGGCGCGCGCAGCAGCAGATGTCCGGTATCGCCGAGCGGGTGATGCTGCAGCTCGGCTATCGCCACGGCCTGTTCAATATGGAGTTCTTCGCCGATCCCCAGGGCGGAGAACCAAAGATCATCGAGGTCAATCCGCGGCTCAGCCCGCAATTTACCGATCTCTATGCAAATGTCAGCGGCCAGTCGCTGTATCAGCATGTGGTGCGGACGGCGGCGGGGCTGCCGGTCCCCGCCGGTGCGGACAAGAGCGTGTTCACCTATTCTGCCAGTTGCGTGCTGCGGCGGGCCGACGATTGCCTCGTGCGGCGCGTGCCGTCGCAGCGCCGGTTGCAGCAAGTGAAAAAGAAAATCCCGGGTACAGATGTGGTGCTGATCGCGGAGGAGGGCGACCGTCTGTCCGACCTGATGCAGGACAGCTACAGTTTCCGCTATGGCTGGATCAATCTGGGGGCGAAATCGCGCGCGGAATTGCGCCGGCGCTATCTGCGGGCGCTGAAGATGCTGAAGTTCGATTTCATGCCCCTGCGGAATGGTGCTGCGGCGAAACCGCTGTTAAAAAACGGCCAGCGAAAAACGCGCAAAGCGGGCTAGGGCACGGCGAGCGTGAAGGTCGCTTCGTTTGCGAACTTATCGAGCGAGGCGGTGACGCCGCGCACCTCGGTCTCGATGCGCCAGCCGGGGCCATCGCGGGCGATGCGGTAGAGGTGATAGCGGGAATGATCCTCGCCGTTATGATCGCCACGGGACGATGCGGCGGGCACGCCGACGACCGGCGCATGGCCGGCAGGTGTCGGCAGCTTGGTCAATCCGGACTTATGGGTGTGGCCATGCAGGATGAGTTCTGCGCCGGCCGTCTGGATGCAGGCACGGAAAGCCTCATAGTCCGTGAGCTCCTTGCGCCGGTGCTTGGGATCGCCAAAGGGCGGATGATGCAGCATGACGACGCGGCAGAGGCCGCGATTGCCGAGTGCGACCAGCTTCTCCTTCAGCGCGGCCATCTGCCGCTCGCCGATAGTGCCGCCGGCAAATCCGGGCGGCGTCGGGCAAGCGGTGGAAACGCCCACTAGCGCGACGTCGCCGCGCAACCTGACGAAGGGAAACTCAGTTTCGCCTTTAAGCGCCGTTTCGACGGCGCTGCCGTTGCGCAGATCCGTGTTGGCCATGTAGGCCGCCCATTGGCCGATGGTCTGCCGCCAATCCAGCGCGATATAGGCGTCGTGATTGCCGGGAATGACCGTGACCTTGTCGGACGGCCCGAGGCTGCCGATCCAGCTTGTTGCGTGATCGAACTCGCCGGGGAGTGAGATGTTGACGATGTCGCCGGTCACCGCGATGTGGTCGGGCGCGGCGGCGGCCATGTCCTTGGCCAGGGCCTCGAGGACAGGCGTCACATAGAGGCTTTGCCGGCGCAGGGTCCAAGACAAGAAGCCAAGGATGCGCTTGTTCAGCAACTCGCCGATCTGCGTGTCCGGCAGCGGTCCAATATGGGGATCCGACAGATGCGCCAATGTGAACATTTCGCGTCCCGGGCTGTCTCGCTATAAATCCTGCCGTTCATGTGGCCTGCCGCCGCCGGGGTCAAGAAATCTTTGATTCGCTCTAGGGTTAGAGTCGGCGGCTCATTTCTGGCATAAGGCGATTACCGAGGCGCGGCAGTGCCTTTGGGCGATTTTCATTGGAGAAACCGGCCGTCGCCATGGGAGCGAAACCAGAGGAAATGGAGATCAAGGCGGCCTCGGCGATCATGGTCGGCGAGACCGATCTGGCGGCGTTCAGCCTCGATCAGCCGGAGCGCTGGCGCCGTGCCTTTGGCCGCGCCGGCATCCAGGACCTTCGTCATGAATCCGATTCGCCGCCAGTCGAGGGAACGGCGGTGCTGGTGCGCGCCGATCTGATCCTGGAGGAAGTGCTGACCAAGGCCTTGGCTCAATCGCCGGACACGCTGCTGTATGTGGAGCGGGGTACGGTAAGGCGGCCGGTGGCCGTGCATCTGCCGGCGGCACGGGCGGCCGAGGGCGCAAGGCTGATCGGCGCCGCGGAATTGCCTGCCGAACTGCCGCCGGATCTGCGGGCCGCAAATCCGATGGGTCTCGGCAGCAGTTACAATCATGCGCTGCGCAAGCGCGCGGTACCCTATGCGCTGCTGCTGGGGGAAATGCCGCTGCGCCTCATCGAATGGCGCATGTTCAAAGGCGCCTACAAGGGCGTCACTGATTTCGTGACCAAGTGGCTCTGGCCATTGCCTGCGGTGTGGGTGACGCGCTGGTGCGCGGCGGCGAAGATCTCGCCGAACATGGTGACGGCGGCCAGCTTCGTGCTGGTGCTGCTGGCGCTCTGGCTGTTCACCATCGGCGCCTTTGAGCTGGGCATCATCGCGGCCTGGCTCATGACGTTCCTCGATACCGTCGATGGCAAGCTGGCGCGGGTGACGCTCACCTCCTCGAAATGGGGCAATGTCTTCGATCACGGCATTGACCTGATCCATCCGCCGTTCTGGTACTTCGGCTGGTATCTGGGCATCGTGCAGTTGGGTCATGGATCGACGTGGCAGGTGGCCGCGCTGTGGATCGTCGTCATTGGCTATGTGCTGGGGCGGCTGCAGGAGGGCTTCTTCCTCTGGCGCTTCAAGGTCGAGATCCACGCTTGGCAGCCACTGGACTCCGCGTTCCGCCTGTTCACGGCCCGGCGCAATCCCAATCTGGCGATTATGACCGTGGCGGTGGCGGTAGGCCGGGCCGATTTAGGCTTTCTTGCCGTCGCGGTTTGGACGCTGCTGTCGCTGGCGTTTCACTTCGCCCGCATCGGTCAGGCGATGCGCCTCAGGGCTCGCGGCGAACCGGTGCAGTCCTGGCTGATGGAAAGGGCCAAGACGGCCTGACTATGCGGATCGGCGTCATCAGCAATCCCCGCAGCCAGCGTAACCGCAGCGAAATGACGCGCATGCGCGCATTGATCGAGCGCCATGGCGTACCCCATGGCGAGATCGATGAAATCGAGTCCGTGCCGCACATCCTGCAACGCCTTGCCGCTGACGGGGTGGAACTTGTCGCGATCAGCGGCGGCGACGGTACGGTACAGGCGGTGCTGACGGCGCTGCTGAACGGCAATGCTTTTCCCTCGCCTCCCCGCGTCGCGGTGTTGGCTGCCGGAATGACGAATCTTATCGCCGCCGATGTCGGCATGAAGGATCACCCGGCCGAAGCCCTGGCGCGGCTATTGGAGCCGGAGGCGTTATCCCGCGGCAAGGTCATCGAACGTGCGGTGCTGTCGATGCATCTGGATCCGGCCGCAGCGCCGGTACATGGCATGTTCCTGGCCACTGCCGGCTTTCATCGCGCTGTGATGCTGGTGCGGCGGCGCGTGCATTCGACGGGGGCGGTGCGCAATCTGGCAACCGGCATGGGCATCGCAGCTTCCCTGTTGCGGCTGCTGATCGGGCACGGCGGCAAGGAAGAGTTGCTTCAGGGCGATGCCATCCGCGTCGACATCGACGGCAGGCCGGGGGAAAAGCGCGACTATCTTCTGTGGATGGCGACGACGCTGGACCGTTTCATCATGCATCTCCAGCCCTTCTGGGGCAGCGGACCGCAGGCGCTGCGTTACACGGCGGTGCCTTATCCGGCGCGACGGCTGGCTTTGGCCATGTGGCCGATCCTGAGCGGCCGGCCCAAGAAATGGATGGCGGAGGCGGGCTACGGCAGTGGCCGGGCGACCGCACTGGAGCTGACTTTGGATTGTCCCATCGTGTTCGACGGCGAGGTTTTCAATCCGCAAGCCGGCCAGCCGGTGACGCTGCGCGCCGACCGCCGGATCACGTTCTGGCAGGTCTGAGGCGATGCCGGACTTATTACGACAGCAAATCGAGGCGGAAGTCGCCGGCGCCGTTCCGCCTGCGGCGACAAAGCTCGCCAATGCCATTCGGGCGCAGCACGATGAAGGGATCGCGGCGGTGATCTTCTACGGATCCTGCCTGCGCCAGCGGGAGATCAGCCCGGAAGAGATGGTGTTCGATTTCTTCGTGCTCGTGGACGATTACCGGCGGTTCTACGGCCGGAGATGGCCGGCAATGGCGAACTATCTGCTGCCGCCCAACGTCTTCCAGATCGCCATCAAATCCGGCGATGGCAAGTTCCTGCGAGCAAAATACGCAGTCGTCACCCTAGCGCAGTTTCACGACCTGGTGTCGCCGCAGACATTCCATTCCTATTTCTGGGCGCGCTTCGCCCAGCCGACACGGCTGATCTATGCGCGGGATGGGCGATCACGGGAGGCCGTGATCGAGGCGCTGCTGCAATCGGTGACGGTAATGGCGGGGGCGGCTGCCGGCCTGATGACGCTGCCTTTCGCTCCCGGCGAGCTTTGGAAGGAAGCGTTCCGCCACACCTATGCGGCAGAGTTGCGGGCCGAAAAGGCAGGCCGAGGCGAGCAGGTGTATGTGGCCGATGCCGCGCGCTACGACGCGCTTGCAGAGCCGGCGCTGACGGCGGCAGGCTTATCGGTCATTCGGCTCGAGAACGGGCGGTTGTTGCTGCAGAACGGCGGCGGAAGCCGGACCAAGGCGGATGCGGTCTGGGCGCTGCGGCGCTGGTACGGCAAGCTGATATCGGTCGCGCGCCTGACCAAGGCCGTGTTCACGTTCGACGGCGGCCTGGACTACATCCTCTGGAAGATCGAGCGGCATAGCGGCGTCAGCGCCACGGCCACGGATTGGCAGCG
>DATKFM010000239.1:0-6140 GCA_035544395.1 Verrucomicrobiia bacterium | reverse complement strand
CCTCGCCGGCGTAATCGAGTTCGATGACTACGATTCGGACTCCCCGGCGTCGGAATCGGATGCCTCCTTCAGCTTCGGCTTGGGCACCGAGATCGATTTCTGAGGTTGTGCTTCGGCAACATGACAATGGGGCGGCGTTTTGCGCCGCCCCATTTTCTTTCGCGCTTCGATAGCGCCGTCAGTTCGCCGCCGGCGCCGGGCTCGCTGGGGATGCCGGTCCGATACGGTACCAATCCACATTGCGCGTCACATACATGACGGTGACCAGCGCCAGCAGCAGGCCGATGGTGCCTGACAGCAGCACGAAATCCTCCATCTGCAGGAGCACAAACATCCAGCCATGGATCATCGCCAGCACCCCCGCGGCGATCAGGCCCACATGGCGCCGCACCGTGCGGCCGACATAGAGCGAGACGACGGCGATATCCACCGCGCTGGCGATGCCGTAGGCGAGATCGAAGCGGATCTGCTCGGACAGCGACAGCACCAGCAGATAGAAGATGCAGATCGAGCCGCCCACCAGCAGATACTGCACCATATGGGCGCGCACATCCGTCAGCAGGCCGACGACGAATATGGTGGCGAAGGTGAGCCCGATCACCAGCAATCCGTACTTCACGATGCGGTCGCTCTGCTGATAGACATCGCCGGGCTGGGTGAGTTCGACGCCGATCGCCGAGTCCAGGAGAGCGGGCGACATGTCGCTCGGCCGCCATTGGCTGGGATAGGGCCGCGAGATGTAGGTCGTGTCCCAGTGGGCGGTGAAACCTTCATGGCCGATGGTGCGGGTCTGCGGCAGGACCGCGCCGATGAAGCCCGGGTCCGGCCAGTCGCTTTTCACATTGATCGTCGTGGCATTGCCCATGGGCAGGAACTGCAGCGCCCGGCTGCCATTGAGCGAGAGATTGATCGTGAAGCCATGGGCCTTGCCGGCCTCAAGCCCCGTGACTCGCGCCTGCAATCCGCTGTTGAAGATATTGAGGCCCGCCAGGCCCGGCATCGGATTCAGGGTCCGATTCGCTAGATTCATGTCCAGGCTGACGATGCCGCTGATGTCGGAGACGGCGATCAGCAGCAGCGCGGAGCCCCATTTGATGTCGCCGGCGGGCACGTTCCATTGGCTGAAGCTGGCCGGCGCGAAGGAGCCCGTGAGCGCCACCTTGCTGCTATAGACCAGCACCTCATGCAGGCTGCGCCGCCGCCGCTCGCTGTCCAGGCTGGCGCTGATGTCCAGCTTGTCGGGCAGGAAGAACGCCGACCTCTCGGTGACGGTTTCGCCGGTGCTGCCGTCGGCGCGGACATAGCTCGAGCGCGTGACATAGGGGATCATCAGCACGGGGCCGCCGACGATCTGGGATTCGCCCCACTGGCTGGCGATCTGATTCTCCACCTCATAGCGGCGGACGCTGCGTTCATTGACGAGATCGCCGATCATGGTCAGGGGGATCAGCATGATCAGGATGAGGATGCCGAGCATGACCACGCGCTTCGAGATATCGAAGCCGGGTATGCGGCCGAGCTGGGCGGCGATGGACGAGTCGGGAAAAGCGGCCATGATCCCCTGGGACCTCCTTGAGTTGATGGCGCCGGCGGCGGCGGCATCGGGAGGCTGGCGGGGGACTATGGCCGATCTGGCGCGGGATTCCGTCTTTTGCGCGGCGGCTGAAGTCAGCCGGTGTAGTTAATCACGCCGCCGATCAACGCCACCGGAACGGCCTCCAGCGAATCCCCGGCGCAGGGGCCGTCGACGCAATAGCCGTCCTCCGGCCGGAACAGCGCGCCATGGGTGCCGCAGATGATGTGATACTTGTCCAGGGAGATGAATTTGTCCGGACCCCAATCCAGGGGCGAGCCATTATGGGGGCAGGAATTAAAGTAGGCGCGGAATAGATCGCCATCGCGATGCACCAGGATGTCGCGCTTGCCGTCAGGCGTCTCGACGGTGAAGCCGCGGGCCTGGCGATCGGGAATCTCTTCGGGGCGGCAAAGCGGCTGCGGCAATGTCAGGCTTTCACCAGATCGGCCGGCAGCGGATGCTTGGTGTCGAGCCCATTCCGCAGGCGGCCCATCAGCGCGTCGAAAGCCGGAAGGCCGCGAAGAGGATCCAGCGAGCCGTCATGCCGCATCCATTCAATCAGCGCTTGCACGGCAGCGGGAGAATCGGGAATCGCCCGCCTTAGCCAGTCCATCGCAATTTCAGTCTTGCCCAGAGCGGCGAACGCACAAGCCAGGTTGTAATTCGTCACGACATTGTCCGGTTCGATCGATATGGCGCGGGTCGCCCACTCTTCCGCAAGCGACTCGTTGCCGGCCTCGGCCTGTATGATGGCGCCGAAGGCCAGTGCGCAGCCATTGTCAGGATGGGCGGAGACTTCCACCTCGAGCCGCTCGAGGCAGCGCCGCGCCGCCGCCACGGCGTTTTCCGGCCGTCCCTGGGCCTTGTAGATATCGACAACGAGGCCCAGCGCGCCAAAATCGTCGGGATTCAGCAGAGCCGCCCGTTCAAACAGGCGCGCGGCCTCTTCATGCCGGCCCTCGGTCATGTAGTGGCGGGCAGAGAAGAAATGCGCCTCGAATGACTCGGGTCCTAAGGTGACGGCGCGCTCGAATGCGGCGGTCGCCTGCTCGTGGCGGCCGGCCGTGGCGTGCGCCAGCCCGATGGCAGCATGAACCTCCGGCAGATCCGGCGCCAACTCCAGGGCGCGCGCATTGTTTGCTGCGATGATCTCGAACGAAGCATCTTGAAGGCCGAGCATGAGCCGGTAGCAATCCACATTCGCCATCGCTGAATAGGCTAAGGCAAACCGCGGATCGATCGCGATTGCCTTGGCAAACTGCTGGCGCGCAACTTCCAGGGCCCGCTTCGCCCAGACTCCCTTAAGGAGGAACGACCGTCCTTTGTAATAGTATCGGTATGCCTCCGCGCTAGCGGTCGCCAGATATGCCGCGGCAGGGCGGACCGCTATCGACTCCCGTTCGACAGGCGGCGGCGCAACCTGATGGTTAGAGCCGGCCTGGAGTTCAGCCTGAAGAGACGCCTCCAGCGCCTGATAGTCCGCCCGCTCGCGGATCGGATCGACGGCCGTGTCGGCCCGCATCCAGGCGAGGAAGGTGCGGCGGCTGGCCGGCGACGTGGGAAAGCTGCGCCGCAGCCAGTCCAGCGCGGTCTCCGGCTTGTTCAGGGCGATGAATGTGCAGGCCAGGTTGTAGTTCGACACTTCGTCGTCCGGCTGAATCGCGATGGCGCGGCGCGCCCATTCCTCGGCCCGTTCCGGATTGCCGGCTTCGGCCTGGAGCGTGGCGCCGAAGGCCAGGGCGCAGGCATTGTCGGGCTGGTTGGCGATCTCCGCCTCCAGCCGCTCGACGCAGCGATGGATCGCCGAATTCATCTCCGCTTCCTGGCCGAGGGCGCGGAATTCATCCACCAGCAGGCCGAGGGCGCGGAAGTCGATGCGATTCAGATCCGCCGCTCGTTCGAACAGTGGGATGGCCTTCTCATGCAGACCCTGCTCTCGGCAATTGCGGGCGTGGAAGAAATGCGCCTCATAGAGATCGGGGCCGAGGCGTATCGCCTCCTCGAAGGCCAGGTTCGCCTCCGGGTAGCGTCCGGCGGCGTAGAGCGCCAGGCCCTTGGCCGCATGGGCCTCGGCCAGATCCGGATCCAGCTCGATGGCGCGGGCGGCGTGGTCGGCGATGACGTCATGGGTGGCGTTGGAAACGCCGAGCAGCAGGCGATAGCTGTCGCAATTGGCGATGCCGGCATGGGCGCGGGCATAACTCGGGTCGATCTCGATCGCCTTGGCGAATAGCTGCCGCGCCACCTCCAGCGCCCGCTTGGCCCAAAGGCCCTTGAGGAAGAAGGAGCGCCCCATGAGGTAGTATTGATAGGCTTCGGCGTTGCTGGTCGCCGCCTTGCTGGTTGCCGGCAGCTCCTGGGGCATTAGCTGGAGCTTCAGCGCCATTACGATGTCGCGGGAAATCTCATCCCTCAGGGCAAAGATATCCGCCCAGAGGCGTTCGTACTGTTCAGCCCAAACATGATGTCCGGTCCGCCCGTCAGTGAGCTGCGCGGTGACGCGCATCCGATCACCCAGGCGCAGGACGCTGCCGTCGAGGATGTAGCCGACGTGCAAATCCCTGGCCACCTGCCGGATGTCGGCGTCACGACCCTTGTACGGCAATGTGCTGTTGCTGGGCGCGACCGACAGGGCGGAGATCTTTGAAAGATCGGCGACGATATCTTCTGTCAAGCCGTCGGCGAAATGTTCCTGTTCGGGCGTGCCGCCGATGTCGGCGAATGGCAGGACGGCGATCGCCGGCCGCTGTTCCGCCGGCAGGACCGTGCCGGTGGGCAGCAATCCCGATTTGCGCAAGCCTGCCGCAAGGTGATCGCGATCTGCCGGGTTCTTGTAGGGCTCTTTCTGCAGGAGATCGGCGGCCGAGAAATCGGGCGCCGTGCGCAGCAGTTCCGCGACTGCCGATGTCGCGGAGTCGATCCGGCCGGCCAGCGCATAGGTTGCCGCCAGATAAGCCGTCACCCAGTTCGCCGGCTTGGCGGAGCGGCTGAAGGCGTCAGCCGCGTCGTCATAGCGCCTTGCATTGAAATAAGCGGCGCCGAGCAGATGCCAGTACCAGGAGGGATCGAAATACGGGTCGACGCGTTTCGCCTGCTCGAGCAGTTCGATCCCCTCGCCGGGCCGCCCGAAATAACTGCAGGCGGAACCCATGGCGGCCAATTCGTCGGGGCTGTTGGGATTGAGGTCGTGTGCGCGCCGATAATGCCGTTCGCTCAGCTCGAATGATCGGCGGTGAAGCAGAATCCAGCCGAGGGTTTCCTGGCACTCGGAATCCTCCGCGTCGTACGCGACTGCCTGCCGGGCATGCTCAAGGGCGGCGTCAAGCGCGGCAGCGAGGCCTGCGTCGCCGCGATACCAGTCGCGCAGCAGCAGGATTGCCAGCCCCGCATGGGCCCTCGCATAGCCGGGGTCCAACTGCAGGGCCTGCTCATAAAGACGATGGCACTCCGCTTCGGTGGCCGGGTCGCCGATGTTCGCCAATCCGGCTTGCGCGCGCAGCACGCACTCATAGGCCGCCAGATTCGCCGGCGGCTTTCGCTTGGCCAGCGCCGAGCCCATGGCCTGCACGCGGCCGGCGAGCGTCGCCGCGATCGTGCTGACAAGTTCGTCGGCGACGGCAAAGACATCCTCGGCGTTGCGGTCGAACCGCTCGGCCCAGAGCTGGCAATTCTGCTCGGCGTCGGTGAGTTGGGCGCTGAGGCGCAAGCAGGCGCCTTGGCGCCTGACGCTGCCGGTGACGATGTATCTGACCGAAAGCTCCTGCCGCACGCGCTGGAGATCCACCTCGGCGCCGCGATAACGGAAGGAAGAATCCCGGGCCATGACCCGCAGGCCGCGGAACCGCGACAGGTCGGTGATGATGTCCTCGGTAAGGCCGTCGCAGAAAAAACCCTGATCGGGATCGCTGCCCAGATTGACGAATGGCAGGACAGCGACGGCAGGTCCGCTGGCAGCAGGAAATTCGCCCGATATGGACATGCCCGGCTCGGGCAAGCCATTCGCCCCCGTGCGCTCGGGATCGGTGCGCAAATCCGCGATGAAGCGGATGCCGCGGCCATGGACCGTGCGGATGAAGCGCTGCTGCTCGCCGTCGTCGCCGATGGCGCGGCGTGCGGACTTGATGCGGCTGGCCAGGGTGGAGTCCGAGACGATGCGGCCGCCCCAGACATTCTCGATCAGGTCGTTCTTGGTGACCAGCCGGTCGGGATTGTTGGCGAGATACAGCAGCAGTTCGAACACCTGCGGTTCGACCGCGCAGGGCTGTCCGCCCCGGCGCAACTCAAAGGCCGCCACGTCGATTTCGCAATCGCTGAACTGAATATGCAAGGAATCGGCCTCTGCCATCCGCCGCGCCGTATCGGTACCAACACCATTGTCCCCCGTCTATTCGCTTCTCCGCAAGTTGTCGCGCGAGAATCCATGGTTTCTACATGAATTCTTCGGGCCCGCTTCAAGCGCGGCCGGCCCGGGCCGTCTAGGTTGTAACTGCAGCGGGCGATCCACCCCGGGTTGTCGGATGCCCGGATGGCGCGGACCACCGGATTTCCCGTGATTTGCGATGAA
>DATKFM010000238.1:0-5183 GCA_035544395.1 Verrucomicrobiia bacterium | reverse complement strand
CGACGCCTCGATCAGCACCCGCTTGAACGAGCCGGCACAGGCCTGCGCCACCGCCTGTCCCGTGGCGATGCTGCCGGTGAAGGCCACCATATGGGTGTCCGGGCTGTTGACGAGCTGCTGCCCGACGCGGCCGCCGCCGGTGACGCATTGGATGACGCCCGCGGGCAGATGCGCGAATGCCTCCATGAATTTCAGCGTGGTCAGCGAGGTGATTTCCGACGGCTTGATGATCACGGTGTTGCCGCAGGCAATCGCCGCCGCCGCTTCCCAGCAGAGCAGGCAGAGCGGATAGTTGAAAGGCAGGATGATGACCACCACGCCCAGCGGCTCCTTGACGGTAAAATGCATCTGGCCGTCGGTCGCCGGCCCGAGCATCCGCCCCGCCGCGTGCCGCGCCACTTCGGCGTAGTAGTCCACCGCCGTCGCCGCCCATTCCACCTCGTCGGTCGATTCCTTGTAGGGCTTGCCCATTTCGCGGGTCATCATCTCGCCGAGCACCGGCTTCAGCGCGCGCATCTTGTGCGCGGCTTCGTGCAGCAGCTCGGCGCGAGTCAGGCTGTTCTTCGTGTTCCAGGCCTTCTGCGCCTTGTTGGCAGTTGCGATTGCCGCCGCGACCTCAGCCTCCGACGTGTCGGCGATCTCGCCGATCTTGTCCTCGGTCGCGGGATCGCCGACATCCAGCAGCGACGCGGCGGCGCTCTTGCGGAACTCGCCGCCGATGAAGACATGGCGGCTCAGCCGCGTAAGCTCATTGAGCGCTGACATTCATACTCCTCCCTTTTAATTTTTTGTTGTGGCTAAGCCGCGAGCGCCCGCACCTGCTGCGCCGCTTCGCGGAACGCGGCGCGGGTGATGGCCAGGGCTTCCTCGTCATGGGCGGTCGACAGCAGCGAACGGCCCCAGGCGCCGGGCTTGGTCATGACGCCGTGGCGGCGCAGTGCCATATGCACTTCCGACCAGACGTTGGGCCGCACCAGCTTGACGCCTTCGGCATAGTCCCGCGGCGGCTGGGCCGCGAACCAATAACCGAACACGCTGCCATAGCCCGAGGTGCTGAGCGTCACGCCAGCCGCACCGAACGCAGCCTCGATGTCTCGCCGCAGCCCGTCGCCGCGGGCCACCAGCGCCTTGTAGTCGATCTCGCCGATCAGCCGCGCGCTCTCCGCCACCGCAGCCGCCATCAGCGGATTGCCGCTATAGGTGCCGGCGCGCATGACCCTGCCGTTGGTCAGCAGCGCCATGATTTCCGGCTTGCCGACGACCGCAGCGGCGGGAATGCCGCTGCCGATGGTCTTGCCCAGGGTCGCCAGGTCGGGATCGATGCCGAAATGATGGCTGCTCAGGGCCGGGCTTAAACGAAATCCTGCCAGCACCTCGTCGGCGATCACCAGCGCCCCATGGCGCCGCGCCGTCTGTTCGAGCGCCTGCAAATAACCGGGCGCCGGCGTGATGCAGCCGGCATTGCACATGATCGGCTCGAAGACGACTCCGGCGATATCGTCGCGTTCCCTGAAAAGCCGCTCAACGTCATCAATGTCGTTGTAGCGCAGCAGCACTGTGCGGCCATTATCCGGCCGCTCGCCGGCCATCAGCGATTCCGGCGCGCCCACCATGCCGAAGGCCACATCCTCGTACCAGCCGTCATAGGAGCCCGCGAGCTTGGCGATGCGCGAGCGGCCGGTGGCGGCGCGGGCGATCTTGCAGGCGAGATGCACCGCCTCGCTGCCGCTGTTGACGAAGCTCACTTGGCTCAGCGCGCCCGTCAGTTTGGTCAGCGCGCGGGCCGCCAGCTCCTCGCCCTCATAGGCGAAGGCCGGCAGCGACCCATTGGCCACCGCCATCTGCGCTGCCGCGACCACATCGGGATGGGCATGGCCCAGGATGGTGCCGCCGAATCCCAAGGCAAAATCCACATAGCGCCGGCCGGCCTGATCCCAGAGATAAGGCCCCTGCGCCCGGGTCACCTTGAACGGCACGCCATTGTCGTCGGGCAGCATCCGCGCGGCGCTGGAAATGCCGCCGACAAGCGCCGTTTTCGGCGCCGCGGCCTTGCGTTCGATATTCATGTCTGGCCTCCCATTATCGGGATATGAGCCGACCGCTGATGCCCTGGCAAGCCGGTTGACTCCCGGCGGCGAGTCGGGTCCGTTGGCCTGGAAAAACAGCGAAAGCAGGTCTCATGATCCCCCGCTACAGCCGCCCGGAAATGTCCAAGATCTGGGAGCCGGAGAACCGCTACCGCATCTGGTTCGAGATCGAAGCCCACGCAACCGACGCCCTGGCCGAGCTGGGCGTGGTGCCGAAGGCGGCGGCGGCAAGGATCAGGAAGCGCGCCCGCTGGGACGTGGCCCGCATCGACGAAATCGAGCGCGAGACCAAGCATGACGTCATCGCATTCCTGACCAACGTCGCTGAGCATGTCGGCGAGGCCGCGCGCTTCCTGCATCAGGGCATGACCTCATCTGACGTGCTGGACACCTGCCTCGCGGTGCAGCTCACGCAGGCGGCCGACCTGCTGCTGAAGGATATGGACGGTCTGCTCGCGGCGCTGAAGCGGCGCGCCTTCGAGCACAAGATGACGCCTTGCATCGGCCGCAGTCACGGCATCCACGCCGAGCCGACGACGTTCGGCCTGAAGCTCGCCGGCCATTACGCCGCCTTCGCACGCGGGCGAGAGCGGTTGGCGCGGGCGCGGGAGGATATCGCCACCTGCGCGATATCAGGCGCGGTCGGCACCTTCGCCAATATCGATCCGCGGGTCGAGGAGTATGTCGCAGCCAAGCTCGGCCTGAAGCCGGAGCCTGTCTCCACGCAGATCATTCCGCGCGACCGTCATGCCCAGTTCTTCGCCACGCTCGGCGTCATCGCCGGCTCGATCGAGAACCTGGCGATCGAGATCCGCCATCTGCAGCGCAGCGAGGTGCGCGAGGCCGAGGAATATTTCTCGCCGGGCCAGAAGGGCTCATCGGCGATGCCGCACAAGCGCAATCCCGTGCTGTCGGAGAATCTCACCGGCCTGTCGCGGCTGGTCCGCTCCACCGTGACGCCGGCGCTGGAGAACATCGCCCTCTGGCATGAGCGCGACATCTCCCACTCCGCGGTCGAGCGGGTGATCGCGCCGGACGCCACCATCGCGCTGGATTTCGCGCTCGGGCGGCTCACCGGCCTGATCGAAAGGCTCGTGGTCTATCCGGCGGCGATGCAGCGCAATCTCGACGCGCTCGGCGGCCTGGTGCATTCCCAGCGGGTGCTGCTGGCGCTGACCCAGGCCGGGCTCAGCCGCGAGGATGCCTATGGCACGGTGCAGCGCAACGCCATGCAGGCCTGGGAACGGGGCGGCGATTTCCGCAAGCTGCTGGAAGCCGATCCCGCCGTCGCAAAACGCCTGCCGAAGAAGACCCTCGCCGCGCTGTTCGACCTCGCCTACCACAGCAAGCATGTGGACACGATCTTCGCCCGCGTCTTTGGGGCGGGCAAAAGGAAGGCCAAGAGGTAGCGGGCGGCGCGCATCCTGCCACCCGCAATCCGCGGCCAAATTGACCTGGGTCAAGGCCCAACCTAGTTCCGGCATGTCCCAATGCGGTCTGTCAGCCGGCCCTTCGCGCGCCGGCATCCTCGTGTTGGAGCAGTTCCATGGCGAATGCAGCAAGAGCCGGCAGGGACACCCTCTCCTCCTGGTGGAACATCGCAGCTGCCGTCACCATGGCGTTCGGCTTCGGCGTCCTCATCCTGATCACCGTCAAGGCCTATGAGAATGCGCCGCCGATTCCCGCAACCGTGACCGATCCCACGGGTACGATCCTGTTCACCGGTGCCGATGTCGCCGAGGGTCAGCAGGTCTTCCTGAAGCACGGCCTCATGAACAATGGCACCATCTGGGGCCATGGCGGCTATCTCGGGCCGGACTTCTCCGCGCAGTATCTGCACAATTGGGCGCTCGACGCGGCGGATCTGGCGGCGCGGGAACGTTTTGCCCGGCCCTATGCCGAGCTCGCGCCGGAGGACCAGGCCGCAGTCGACGGCGTCGTCGCGGCGACGCTGCGGCAGAACAGCTATGACCCCGCCACCGGCATGCTGACGCTCACGGCGGCCGGCGCCGATTCCTTCAACCGGCAGATTTCCACCTGGACCGACTATTTCACCGATCCCGCCGGGAATGGCGGACTCATTGCCAAGGCGGTTTCCGACCCGCAGGAATTGCGGCAGCTCACGGCGTTCTTTGCCTGGACCGCCTGGGCCTCCGTCGCCGAGCGCCCGGGCACCACCCATTCCTACACGAATAACTTTCCCTACGACCCGCTGGCCGGCAATACGCCGACTTCCGGAGCCCTGATCTATAGCGCCATCAGCCTGGTCTTCCTGCTCGCCGGAACGGCGATCGTGCTGCTCGCATTCGGAAAATTCGACTATCTGGGCTGGCATCGGGCGGCTTCGGCCCTGCCGCAGATACCGCCCCTTCCGGTGACGGCCGCTCAGCTGGCAACGCTGAAATTCATGGCGATTGCCGCGTTGCTCTTCGTCGCTCAGACGCTGATCGGCGGCGGCGTGGCGCACTACCGCGCCGAGCCGGGCGATTTCTACGGAGTCGACCTTTCGGCATTCCTGCCCAGCAACTTGCTCCGTACCTGGCATCTGCAACTGGCGATTTTCTGGATCGCGACGTCCTATGTCGGCGGCGCGCTTTACGTGGCGGGCATGCTCGGCCGCAGCGAGCCCACCGGACAGCGTACCGGCATCAACCTGCTGTTCGTGGCAGTGGTCATCGTCGCCGTCGGCAGCCTGCTGGGTGAATGGGCCGGCCTGTTGCAATGGCTCGGCCCGCTCTGGTTCTGGTTCGGCAATCAGGGCTGGGAATTCCTCGAGCTCGGCCGCGCCTGGCAGATCCTGCTGGCCATCGGCCTGATCTTCTGGTTCTGGCTGCTGTGGCGCAACCTGGCGCCGGCGCGGCGCGATCCCGAACGGCGCGGCCTCGTCACCTTCTTCCTGATTGCCGCCGCCGCTATTCCCGTTTTCTATCTTCCAGCGCTGTTCTTCGATGGGTCGACCCACTACACGATCGCTGACACCTGGCGATTCTGGATCATCCATCTGTGGGTCGAAGGATTCTTCGAGCTCTTCGTCACTGTCATCGTCGCCGTCATCTTCTATCAGCTCGGCCTGGTTGAGCGGCTCACCGCGCTCCG
>DATKFM010000237.1:0-5438 GCA_035544395.1 Verrucomicrobiia bacterium | reverse complement strand
GCCGCCGCCACATCGGCGCCGCGGTCCTGGGTCTCCCAGGTGAAGCCGCCGCCCATGGTGCGGAAGGTAATCAGGTCCGGATACTCCGCCAGCAGCGTGCGCTCGCCGGTCTCCCAGCCGCCCTTCACATACTGCACGATCCCGACCTTGAGCCCGTGGCCGAGGCAGCGCATGACCATGCCGAAGGCGGCCGTCGATTTGCCTTTGCCCTTGCCGGTATGGACAATCAGCAGGCCCTTCTCGATGGTCTTGGTCGCCATGATCTTGGCCCGCGCCGCCTTGCGCTTGGCCGCCTTCTCGTCGGCGCGCTGGTTGCGCTCTTCGGTGACGGGAGTTTGTTCAGCAGTCATTGCGCGATCTCATTCCTGGCCGGCGGCCGCGGGTGGGTTCAGTTTGACGAGCAGAAAATCTTCGCCTTGCTTGCCGAGCAGCTGACGCAGGCTCGGCTGGGCGCCAATGGGTTCTGTCAACGCCGACGGCTCGTTCTCATCTAGAGGAGCTTCGGCGTCAGATTTACGCAAAGCCTGCAGATGACCAACGGGCATGTGGAAAAGCATGGCGTCCATCGCCGTCCCATCGGCCTGCTTCAGGGTGACCAGAGCGATGATGTATTCCTTCATGGGCAACTTGGCGACCTCCGGCAGCCGCGAGGTCAGGTTTCCCTCGTGCAGATCCGACTGCCGCAAAGGTTCCGGCGCGAGCTCTGGCTGCAGAATCAGCGCTGCTGAAACAGTGAAAGCGGCAAACTCGCTCTCCGCAATAACCTGGCGCGCCCGGAAAGAGTCCGCTCCCGCTGTCGCGCCGCTGGGTTGGTCAATGTCAATTGCGAGCCTGTCCGGCATTGCTTCCTCGGTCGCAGCGGTGCCGGCAATTCGATCATACTGCTGTTCGAAGCGAGTGGCTGCGCCGTCCGATACGGCCGGGGCATTCGAGACTGGCACGGTGCCCGTATCCGCTGCTCCGGCGACCGGCGCCGACGAAGCCGGCGCAGCGGCCTTGCTTGATGCATCCGGCTGTTCCAGCGCGCCGTTCGCTGTCGACGTAAGCTCGCTTTCCGGCGCATATGCCATTTGTTGGGGTTGGGTTCTGTTCGACAAGTTCACAACGATCAGGATCGATGCTGCAATAGCCGTAATCGCGCCACCGATGCCGTACCACATGCGCCGAGAGCCGCGGCGCTGTCGTGCGCTCTGCGCAATCCTGCTTGCCAGCCGCTGCGCATTGGCAGCGGCTATTGGTGCAGCATCCGTCAATTCGGTGCGCACGGCGCCGATATCGGCTTTCTCCAATGCAGCGAGTTCGCGCTCATCATCTTCGGCGGCGAATGACTTTGCCAGCAGCCCGGCAGCAGGCGACCCCATTTCTTCCGCCAGCCGCCGGCTGAAACGGATGGCGCGCGCGGCATCGATGCCCAGGAGCGCCAGATCGGCCCGCACTTCATCCAGCGGCGCGGATTCCACCTCCACCTCATCATTCAGGCGCGCGAGCAGATCGCGGGCGGCGTTATCTGCACGGGAGGCGCTCATGATCCGCCCTCCACCAGATAGGCTTGCACCGCGCGCTTCAGGCGCTTGCGGCGATTGGCGACCTCGGCCGCCGGGATGGCGAGGGCGCGGCTCAGATCGGCGGTTTCCTGCATATCGCCGACCAGCATCAGCTCGGCCATGCGGCGGAGATCGGCATCGAGCGACTCCAGGTGATCCAGCAGGCGCCGCTGCTCCGATCGCCAGGCGATCACCGATTCCGGATTCGGGGCGCCATCAGCTACCGTGGCCGTCAAGCTCGCCCCGGCTGCTGGCGACGGGCTGTCCCGCAGGGTGATACGGTTTTCCGCGGATTGCGCGGCGTGGGAGATATCGCTGACGATCACGCCGGCCAGATGCTGAAACAGGGAACAGGCCGCCGGATTCCAGATTCGGACGCCGGCGATGGTCTTGGACACGGCATCGTTGACGAAATCCTCTGCCTCGGCCGCCCCCGGCGGCGCGCCCCTGCGCTCGCCATGCCAGCTCATCCGGCGCAGGCGGGAGATCGCCAGCAGCAGCAGTCGGGGGATCAGGTCCTCCCAATTCTGCGCGCGCCAATCCACCATCGCGGTGCCGGGCGCACGTGCAAGCGCGTCTCCCCGGCCGTCGGAAACGGCCGGGGAGGAACGCAGCTCGGCGGTGAATGGAACGACTGTCGTCAGTTCAGGCTCTCCATGATCGGGACCGATTGGGCGACCTGCACCAATCGCAGGAACTCGCTGCGGTAGCCGGACTCATCCTCGCCCCGCGCCGCCGCGGCAATGCGGTGCACATCGGCATAGGTGAAGGTGCCGACATTCGGGTCGTGCCGCAGCAACTGGCCGAAGGCCGCCACGGCGGTGGCAAAGCGCGCGTCCGCGGGCGCCGTGTCGAAACCGGTGCGCGAGGCCGCCATGACCGGCTGTTCGATCAGCGTGCTCTCGGCAGCGCCCGGCAGCTTGTAGCGGATGCGCACAAAGCCGACCTCGCCGGAACCCTCCGGCGGCGCTACGGCCTGTTGGCCGTAGCGTAGATCGTCCACCAGCCGTGACGCGCTGCTCGGCGGGGTGATCTCATATAGCGCCGTGACCGAGCTGCCGCTGCCCACTTCGCCCGCATCCACCTTGTCGTTGTTGAAATCCTCGCGGGCCAGCAGGCGCGTCTCATAGCCGATCAGGCGGTACTCGGCCACTTGCTGTGGATTGAACTCGATCTGGATCTTCACATCGTCGGCGATGGTGAAGAGCGTCGAGCCCATCTCCTCCACGAGCACCTTGCGCGCCTCCATCAGGGAGTCGATGTAAGCGGCATTGCCGTTCCCGGCCTGCGACAGCTTCTGCATCATCAGGTCGTTGAGATTGCCGGCGCCGAAGCCGAGCACGGAAAGATAGACGCCGCTCTCGCGCTTGCGGGCGACGAAATCCTCGAGCTGGTCGGGATCAGTGATGCCGACATTGAAATCGCCGTCGGTGGCCAGGATCACGCGGTTCAATGCCTCTTTCTGGAACACCGACTCGGCGAGGGCATAGGCCTGCCGGATGCCTTCGCCGCCCGCCGTGCTGCCCCCGGCAACGAAATTGTCGATCGCCGCCTCGATCTTCCGGTGATCGGAGCCCTTGGTCGGCTCCAGCACCACGCCGGCATCGCCCGCATATGCGACGATGGCGATGCTGTCCTGCGGCCCCATCTGATCCACCAGCAGGCGCAGCGACTGCTTCACCAGCGGCAGCTTGTCCGCATCCTGCATGGATCCCGAAGTATCCACCAAGAACACCAGGTTTGCCTGTGGCCGCGTCGCCGCGGGAATGTCGTAGCCCTGGATGCCCACGCGCAGGATCTGGCTGCCGCTGTCCCAGGGCGAGTCGAACAGCGCCACATCGGCACGGAACGGCTCCGCCTTGCTCTCCGGCAGCGCATAGCCGTAGTCAAAATAGTTGATCAGCTCTTCCGTGCGCACCGCATCGACAGGCGGCAGGATGCCCTGAGTAAGGAAACGCCGTACATTGGCATAAGAGGCGGTGTCCACATCGATGGAGAAGGTAGAGACCGGCTCTTCAGCCGTCAGCTTCACCGGATTGGCCTTGAAGTCCTGGTAGTTCTCCCCGGCGACGCTGGGTGCTTGCCATTGCGCGCCGCCGTCGGTCGCGCTTCTGAGGTATCCGACCTCCGGCTCGGCTAGGCCAACGGCCGTCGCTAAGCCATTATCTCCCGAACTGGCGTCCATGTTGTAGTTGTACGATCCCGCAATGGTCTCGTTCGCAGGCGCGGTCGGTATCGGCGGCGCTGCGCTGACAATCGCTGGCTGGTCAGATTTTGCCGGCGCCTGCATCTGCTGCACCTGCTGCTGCGAAACAGGAGCTTGCGATTGTGCGGTGCCGGTCAGCTGCTCCTCCGACAACAAGAGATCTGGCGTTGCCCGATCTGCCATGTCACTGAAAAGTGCCCTCTGAACAGACTCCAGCCAGTAATTCTGCGTCGCTGCCGCAATTCCGCCGCCGATGAACAGTACCGCTGCGGTAGCCATTAACCATTTCCGGAACATGAAGCGATCCCCTTGCGAGTGGTTCATGCTCACGTTTGCCGGTGCGCCGCGGCGCCGATGCCACGTCCCGAAAGAAAAAGTTGCTGCGGTCATGCCGCCACTCCCGCCGCCATTTCCCGCAGCCGCAGGTGTGCCGTGTTGGCCCGGGGCCGCCACAGGCCGCGTTCCTGCGCCTCCAATAGCTTCTCCGCCATCTCCCGCGCAGCGGCTGGATTGTTCGCCAGCATGAAATCACGCACCTGATCGTCGCCGATATAAGCGTCGAACACCGCGTCGAAATGATGGTCGGCGACGCAGTCGGCAGTCGCGGCAAAGGCGAACATGTAATCCACCGTCGCCGCCATCTCGAACACGCCCTTATAGCCGTGGCGCATCACGCCCTTGATCCATTTGGGATTGACCACGCGGGCGCGGACGATGCGGGCGATCTCCTCCTCGAGGCGGCGGATGCGCGGCGACTCGGGCCGCGAATGATCATTGTGATAGACCACGGGCTTCCGGCCGGAGATTTCCTTCACTGCCGCCGCGAGACCGCCTTCGAACTGGTAGTAGTCATCGCTGTCCAGCAGGTCATGTTCGCGGTTGTCCTGGTTATGCAGCACGCCATCGACCGCGCCGAGGCGCGTCTCGAACAGCCGATGCTCGGCGACACCTTGCGATCCGCTGCCATAGGCATAGCCGCCCCAGGCCACATAGGCGCGCGCCAGGTCGGCCGAAGTCTCCCAGCCGCGCTCATCGATCAGCGCCTGCAGCCCTGCGCCATAGGCGCCGGGCTTCGAGCCGAAGACGCGGAAGCCGGCGCGGCGCTGCGCCAGCTCCTGCGGCAGTCCTGAGGCGACCATCGCCTGCGCATCCTTCTGCACGCGCGCGGCCAGAGGGTTCAGCGCCTCCGGCTCATCCAGCGCGGCGACGGCGCGCGCTGCGCTGTCGACCAAGTCGATCTGCGCCGGAAACGCATCGCGGAAGAAGCCGGACACCCGCAGCGTCACGTCGACGCGGGGCCGGTCGAGGATCGAGAGCGGCATGATTTCGAAGCCCGCGACGCGGCCCGAACCCTGATCCCAGCTGGGCCGCACGCCCATCAGCGCCAGCGCCTGTGCGATATCGTCGCCGCCGGTACGCATGTTGGCCGTGCCCCAGGCGGAGAGCGCCAGGGATTTCGGCCAGGCGCCATGCTCCTGCCGGTAGCGGTCCAGCAGCAGGCAAGCGGATTTCCAGCCGAGACTCCAGGCCACCGGTGTCGGCACCGCGCGCGTATCGACGGAGTAGAAGTTGCGGCCCGTGGGCAGCACTTCCGGCCGTCCGCGGGTGGGCGCGCCGGAAGGACCGGGTGCGACGAAGCGGCCGTCGAGCCCGCGCAGCAGGCCGGCAATCTCGCATTCGCCGCAGGC
>DATKFM010000236.1:0-13556 GCA_035544395.1 Verrucomicrobiia bacterium | reverse complement strand
TCATCGCCTGTTGCCCTGATGGATGCGTCTGCGCGGCATCCTGCGACCCGAATGAACAATGTACGATCCCGGAATTTTGTTCCGAGAGTGGCCAGTGGACGTTTTTTGAAATCGCTGGAAGGGTTTAGCGGCTCGGGCTTGCCGTTACCTCAGGATCCGTCCTTTGGACAGGAGGGATGATGTCACGTTGCGGCGTGAGGATATTTTCCTTGAAGGCTGCCGCCGGAGACGTCTTCTATCGAATTGGTTGGTGCGCTTAGGCGCGCAAGTACGAGCGGCAACGAAGCGCATCGACCGCCGCCTGCGAGTTGTCTCTTCTGTTCGCCTAGCCTCGCCCGCGGTGCCGACGCCGAGCCCTCGTCGCCGCGGCCTTTCTAGCTGAAGCGGAGCGTTGTGCGGCCGGCCGCGCGGCGGCGGCCTTGCCGCCCAGCCGGCCGCCCTTGCGAGCCGGCGCCTTGTTGACCTTCTTGCCGACGCCGGAACCGCTCTTCTTGCCGCCGCCGGTCATCTTGTTGACCGTGGACCAGGCGCGGCGCTCGGCTTCGTCTTCGGACAGGCCGCGCTTCTCATAGCCTTGCTCGATATGTCGCGCCTGGCGTTTCTGTTTCTGGGTGTAGGCGGATTTATCACCACGGGGCATGGGGCACCTCGTTGCCGGTTGATTTCCATCACTGGAAAATCAACGCGAGGGCAGTTCCGAGGTTCCAGCGGCGGCCGATCAGGCGAGGCCGTAACGTTCCTTCACCCGCTGGCTCCAGGCGCTGATCAGCCGGTCGGCGATAATGCCGATGAAGGCGACGGCGAGGCCACCCATCAAGCCGCGGCCGGCGTCCACCTTGGACAGGGCCTTGAACACCTCCTGGCCCAGGTCCGAGGTCCCCACCATCGCGGCAATGATGTCCATGGACAGCGCCAGGAATACCACCTGGTTGACGCCGAGCATGATCTCCGGCAGCGCTAGCGGTAGCTGGATGCGCCATAGCAACTGCCAGCGCGTGCAGCCCGAGGTTTTTCCGGCCTCGATCAAGTGGGGCGAGACCAGGCGGATGCCGTGTCGCGTGTAGCGGATTGCCGGCGCCACGGCATAGAGGACGATGCCGAGCATGGCCGCGACGTCGCCAACCCGCAGCAGCATGACAGCGGGAATGAGATAACAGAACGCCGGGATCGTCTGCAGGGTATCCACGACGACGGCCAGGATACGGTCGGCCCGATCGTTGCGCGCCGCCCAGATGCCAAGGGGAATGCCGATCATGGCGGCAATGACGCTGGAGACGACCACCAGGTAAACAGTCGTCATGGTGATGTCCCAGAGGCCGGTGACGGCGAAGAACATGGTCGTCAGCATGACGCCCAGCGCCAGCCGCCAGCGGCCGAGCTGATACCCTGCCGCGCCGAGGACGGCGACGACAAAGATCCAGGGCAGCGCCAGCAGGAAATCCTTTACCGGCCGCAGGATGTTCAGCAGCAGCCACACGCGCCCAGCCTCGATGTAGTCGAAGAAATTGACGTTGATCCAGGTGATCGCCGCCTGCCAGATGCCGCCGGTTGAGATTGTCACGTCCCGGGGCAGCACCCGCAGCTCCGGGATGATCAGGCTCAGCAACGTGGTGAGCAGCAGCAGGCCCAGGGCCAATGCGACATGGGGATGGCGCCGCCAGAAACTCTGGCCCGGCACCATCATTGCCGGCGGTTGAGTGGCGGCGGCCTGGCTGATGCGGTCAAACACGATGGCCAGGACGACGATGGCGATGCCGGCCTCCAGGGCGGGGCCGATCTTCAGCGCCCGCAGCGCCAACAGCACGTCGAAGCCCAGGCCGCCGGCGCCGATCATCGAGGCAATGATCACCATGTTCAGAGTCATGTTGATCACCTGGTTGACGCCGACCATCAGCGTCGGCCGCGCCGAGGGCACGAGGATGCGCCAGAGGTGCTGGCGGCGCGTGCAGCCGGCCATGTTGCCGAAATCCTTGATCTCGGCCGGCACCTGGCCGAGCGCCAGCGTCGTCACTCGCACCATCGGCGGCACCGCGAAGGCCAGGGTGGCGATCATCGCCGACACCGGATTGTTGCCGAACAGCATGAGGATCGGCACCAGGTAGGCGTATTGCGGCATGGCCTGGGCGATATCGAGAAGCGGTACGATGACCGCCTTGTTGAAGCGGGGCTGGCGGTAGCCGAGGATTCCCACCAGCAGCCCGATGATAACGCCCAGCGGCACGGCGATCACGATCATCGCCATCGTGCGCATGCTGCTGGACCACTGCCCGAACACGGCAAGATAGAGAAAGCCCAGCCCGCCAATAAGCGCCAGCCGCCAACCGCCATAGGCATGGCCGATGATGGCCACGGTGGCGACCACGCCGACCCAGGACAGCGGCGGAACCGTGACGGCCGCTTCACCGTTGCCAAAGGCAAAGCCCTTGTCGAACAACCCATAGGAAACTTGCAGCGGCAAACTCAGGAGCTCCGAGATCGCCCGCGTGATCGTGAAGAAATACTCAATGACGACGTCGCGCATGAAGATCGTCGTCCAGTTCGCCAGCGGAATGATCCAGGCTCGCGGGTAATCGTAAAGCTGCGGGAACAGCAGTTGCAGCTGTTCGCGGAACGCCACCAGGATGACCGTCGCCACGAGCATCGCCAGCCAGAACAGCGGCCACCCCCAGAGGACCGGCCGTGGGGCGGTGCCGATGGCCGTGGTCGCGCTCATGCCTGGTGATCGCGGCCGGCCAGTAGCGCCACCACGGTATCGCGGTGGACCTCGCCGGCAAGCTGGCCGTCCTCGCCAATGACGCCGAATGGCTGGTCGGCGGCGACGATTTGCGCGGCGAAGCTGGCGATGCGCGCGGTGGCCTGCACATGGCTGGCATAGCGGCCGCCCGGCGCCGGCGGCCTCATCAGTGCCCGGGCGGAAATCACCTTGGCGCGCTGCACATCGCGGGTGAATTCTCGCACATAATCGGTTGCCGGACGTGTCACCAGATCCTCCGGCGAGCCGACCTGGATGATGGCGCCGTCCTTCATGATTGCGATCCGGTCGGCGAGGCGAATGGCCTCGTCGAAATCGTGGGTGATGAAGACGATCGTCTTGCGCAGCAAGTTTTGCAGCCGCAGGAACTCATCCTGCATTTCTCGGCGGATCAGCGGATCGAGCGCGGAGAAAGGCTCGTCGAGGAACCAGATCTCCGGCTCCACCGCCAGGCTGCGGGCGATGCCGACGCGCTGCTGCTGGCCGCCGGAAAGCTGCCGCGGAAAGTAGAGTTCGCGGCCTTTCAATCCGACCAGCTCGATGATCTTGCGGGCCCGAGCTTCCCGCGTCGCCCGGTCGATGCCCTGGATTGCCAGCGGGAAGGCCACATTGCCCAGCACGGTCTGATGCGGCAGCAGGGCGAAATGCTGGAACACCATGCCCATCTTGTGGCGGCGGATCTCGATCAGCTCGCGCTCCGTCGCCTTCAGCAGGTCGCGGCCCTCGAAGATGATCTCGCCCGCCGTGGGTTCGATCAGCCGCGACAGGCAGCGCACCAGCGTCGACTTTCCGGAGCCAGAGAGGCCCATGATGACGAAAATCTCGCCTTGATGGACGTCGATGCTGACAGCCTGCACCGCGCCGACCATGTCGGCGGCGGCCAATTCTCCCGCTGTCGGATTGGCAGTCCGCCCGCTCAGAAACTCCTCGGCATTGCGGCCGAAGACCTTCCACACATTGCGGCATGCGATTTGGACCGGCTGCGTGGCCGGCCGTGCCGGCGCGGTCTCGCTCTTCCCTGGCTGAGTCATCAAATTCAACGGTTTATACCAATTGAAGTGAGCGGACGATGTCTCGCCCGCTCACTCTTCAACAATGCACAATATTGCAGATTAAGCCTTGGTGGCCTATTCCGCCCAGGCTTTCCATTTGGCCTCGTTGGCGTCGACCCAGGCTTGGGCAACTTCCTCGATCGTCTTGCCGTCGAGGTCGACTTGGCCGCCCAGCATGCCCAGTTCCTTGGCGTCGATAGTGTAGTTCTTCGCCACATTGTATGCGACCGGCCACTTGGTCTTCATCTCGGCCCAGGAATACTTCCAGATCTCGCCATGGGGTTTGCCGCAGTCATAGGCCATGTCCTTGTTGATGCCCCAAGAGGGATCCGTGTAGCACTCCGGCGTGTTCTCGGGGAATTCGACCCACTCGCCCTCATATTTCGCGGGCGCCCAATGGGGCGAGTAAATCCACATCATGATCGGCGCCTTGCGCTCGATGGCCGAGGCCAGTTCGGCGAACATCGCCGCATCGGTGCCGGCATGGATCACGGTGAAGGGCAGGCCCAGCGCCTGCACCCGCTCGTCATCGAAGCCTTCCCAGGTAACGGGGCCGCCGAGATAGCGGCCGTTAGGCGCCGTGTCGGGCGTCGAGAAGGCCTCGGCGCACTTCGGATCTTTCAGCGCTTCCCAGTTCGGCAGGCCCGGGCACTTCTCCTTCATATACAGCGGATACCACCATTCTTCCTTCGCCTTCGGGCCGAGGGCGCCGAGCCGTTCGGTTTTCCCGGTCGCATCGGAAGCCGCCATGCCTTCGCCGGCAGTCGTATCCCAGTATTCCAGGGCGACGGTGATATCGCCGGTCGTCAGGCCTGTGGTCAGGCTGGAGATGTAGTCGGCCGGCACATATTCGACGTTGTAGCCGAGCTTCTTGAGGATATCCCCGAGGATGTTGGCGTTGATGTTCACGCTCGTCCAATCGAACAGCGCGATCTTGATGGGATCGGACGATTCCGGCGCCGCCGCCATCGCGCCGCCGCTTGCACCCGCCATCACGGCCGCTGCGAGCGCCGCAGCAATGCCGGTCGTGCGTAATTTGTGACTCATGAATTTATCTCCCTGCTTGGTCGCGTTTTTGCTCGGGTCTGCCATCGATACCTGGCCTCGGCTAGCACCCGCACTTTTCGAGCCGATATCAAAGCGTGGCCGCGGATTGCCCGCAAGCGCTTGTTGGTAACGAACCGGCCTCAATTGAAGGTCCAGGCGAGTGGTTTAGAATTGGTCTAAACCGGTGAAACGGTTCAATCCGTTGGTTTTTCGGCGATGCGCCGCCAGATCTCCAAGGCCTGCTTTGTCTCCGCCACATCGTGCACCCGGAGCAGGTGAAAGCCCTGAGCTGCCGCCGACACTGCCGCTATCAGGGAAGTCGGGAGCCGATCACGTGGCGCCAGCGCTTGGGTTTTCGCGCCAAAACCCTTTCGCGATGCGCCCAAAAGCGTCCGGCAGCCGAGGCCATGGAAAAGGGCAAGATTGCGCAGGATCGCCAGGTTCTCAGCGCTCCGTTTGCCGAAGCCGATGCCGGGATCCACGATCAGCTTGTCGCGGTGGATTCCCGCCGTTACGCAGGCATCGATGCGCGACTCCAGATAGTCGAAGGCATCCAGCGCCACGTCGGCATAGACCGGCGCCTGGTTCATTGTCGGCGGTTCGCCCTGCATATGCATGAGCGCGATGTCGCCCTGGCTGCCGGCCGCGACCAATAGACTTTCCGGATCGCCGGTCAAAGCGGAGACGTCGTTGATGATATCAACGCCGGTCTCCAGCGCGGCGCGCATGACGGCGGCGTGGCGGGTATCGATGGAGAGATCGATCTTTGGTGGACCCCGGCGCAGATCCTGCAGCTTTTGAAGCACCGGCAAGACTCGCCGGATTTCGTCAGCCGGAGACACAGGCTGCGCGCCGGGACGGGTCGATTCCCCGCCGATATCCAGGATGTGAGCTCCGGCTTCGGCGAGTTGGCGCCCGTGGGCAACTGCCGCCGTCGGATCCTCATGCTGGCCGCCATCGGAAAAACTGTCGGGCGTGACATTGACGATTCCCATGAGAAGCGGCCTCGCATCCGTCCGGCCAATCGCGTTCCGGCGCGACCCGGTGAACCGATGCAGCAACGTCGCCACTCTCGCCTTGACGGCGTCCGGCTGCAGCTCGCGCCAATTATCCAAGGTCGGCCCTGTCATGACCGTCCGCTGGATCGAGGCGCCATCTCGGATGGCGATCTCCCACGCGCCGATCCGCTGGGAACCTCCGAAGAACCGAGCGAAATCGTCGCCGCCTGCGTCTTCCCAGCGGAATAGCCCCAGCGGGCGCAGGTAGCACCTCGCGGTCTCCGGAACGGTTGCGGGCAATTCTGATTTTGCCATATCAATGAGCAAGTTAGCGCTAGCGCGCCGGTCCATTCAAATGTTGCACAAAGTGCCCCACCTGGGAACAATGCGGCGCCATGATGCAACAGACTTTGCCGAAAATTCCGCCGCTTGGCCGGGCGCCCAGTATCGCGGCTGCCGGCCAAGCGGCTATTTCTCCGCTGGTCCGGGAGATCGCCTATCGTGACCCCCTGGAGCTCTTTGCGCCCTTCGCCAGGGATCGCCATGCCGTGTTGCTGGAGAGCGCGGTGACCGACGGCCAGCGCGGCCGCTACTCCTATATCGCTGTCGAGCCATTCCAGATTCTGAGCAGCAAGAACGGCAATATTGTTCTCGGCGAGCGTATGCTTCAGGGCAACCCGTTTGATTTGCTGAATGAGCAGCTCGGCCGATTCAATACTTCGCCGGCGCCAGATCTGCCGCCGTTTCAAGGCGGAGCGGTCGGCTATTTCGGCTACGAGTTGGCGCAGCATCTGGAGCGCGTGCCGATGGCACGCCATGACGAGATGCAATTTCCGGATCTGGTGATCGGATTCCACGATGTCGTCATCGCCGTCGATCATCAGGCGCAACGCGCTTGGATTTTTTCGACTGGGTTTTCTGACGCTGAGGCAGCGAATCGAGAACAACTTGCAGTTGAGAGACTGAACCACATCCTTCATCGGATCGAATCGGCGGGAATGCTGCCGCCGCTGGCGTCAGCAAACGGACGGATCGAGCTGCAATCCAACTTTACTCAGCCCAGCTATGAAACCGCTGTAGAGCGGGTCATAAACTACATTCTCGCAGGCGACATATTTCAGGCCAATCTGTCGCAATGCTTGCAAGCAAAGTTGCCGCATGGACTGACGGGTCTTGACCTCTATCGGAGGTTGCGAAAGATAAACCCCGCGCCTTTCGCGGCATTGATCAAATCCGGCGATGTCGAGATCGTTTCGGCCTCGCCCGAGCGCTTCCTCAAATTGCAGCAAGGTCAGGTCGAAACCTGCCCGATCAAGGGCACCCGTCCACGCGGATCGACGCCGCAGGCGGATGAGGTGCTGGCGGCCGAGCTTCTGGCCAGCGAGAAGGACCGCGCCGAGAACGTGATGATCGTCGACCTCCTGCGCAACGATCTCTCCCGAGTCTGCCGCGACGGATCGGTCGACGTGCCGCGGCTGTGCGAGCTCGAAACCTTCGCCACGGTGTTTCACCTGGTCTCGACGGTCACCGGCGAATTGCAGCCGGGCAAGACAGCGGTCGATCTGCTGGCGGCCTGCTTCCCCGGGGGATCGATCACCGGCGCCCCGAAGATCCGGGCTATGGAGATCATCGCCGAGCTCGAACCGACCCGGCGCGGTCCGTATTGCGGCAGCATCGGCTATATCGGCTTCGACGGCTCGATGGATACCAGCATCACCATCCGGACCTACGGCATCAAGGACGGCATGGTGACGTTCCAGGCGGGCGGCGGAATCGTCGCGGATTCCCGCCCTACGGACGAATATGACGAGACGATCGCCAAGGCGCGGGCGCTGATTGCGGCGCTAACCGGCCCGGGGACCGGATCATGATCCTGGTGATCGACAATTACGATTCCTTTGTCCACAACCTGGCGCGCTATCTGCGCGAGCTCGGCTGGTCCACGCAGGTGGTGCGCAATGACGGCTTCACCCTGGACGAAATCGCCGCGCTGAAACCGTCTCATATCGTCATCTCGCCGGGCCCCTGCACACCCAATGAAGCCGGAATTTCCGTAGCGACCGTGCGACGCTTTGGTCCGTCCATTCCAATACTTGGTGTTTGCCTCGGCCATCAAAGCATCGGCCAGGCCTTCGGCGGCAGGATTGTCCGCGCCCGGCGACCGATGCATGGCAAGACGTCGATGATCCGGCATGGCGGCGGCGGCATCTTTGCCGGGCTGCCGATTCCGTTGCGGGCGACCCGGTATCATTCCCTGGTGGTTGCCAAAGAGGACCTGCCCGAAGATCTTGTAATCACGGCTGAAAGCCAGGAAGGCGAGATCATGGCACTCGCCCATCGCCGCTACCCGATCGTCGGCCTGCAATTCCATCCGGAAGCCGTGCTGACCGAGCACGGCTACGATCTCTTGCGCAATTTCCTCGGCAGATCAGTCACGGATCAGCGCGCCGCCGAATAGACACCGCCGCGAGAAACCTGCGGCGGCGTCAATTCGAGCGATAGAGATTGCTTGTAGTCCTCAGGCCTTCTTGCCAATCGCGCCAGCTACCTTTGCGGACACCAATCCGAAGACAGCGCCGATAACCATGGAAATAATCATGATAACCAGCGGGTTTGCTGCACTCGGTGAGGTCAGGTTGGCCAATGGATCCGACGCGGCTGCCGTGCCGAGCGCCTTTGCCAGTTCGTCATACGCTGCAGTCACCTCAGGCGTTGCGCCAGCCGGAGCTGCTATTGCCGGCGCTGCGAAATGCGTTTGAAGTGCAAATGCCACGGTGGCGGCGTATCCGTAAACATTGGCCGGCACCGCTGACAATTGATCGATCTTGGCGACGATCACGAGGAAAAACACGGTGACGCCGACCACGATGGCAATCGCCACTGTCCCCATTCCGCCGACTCCGCCCTTGAAGATGATGAGCAGGGCAATCCAGGCGACAATTATCCCGAAGACGTTTCCACAGATCGTTTTGATCAGAGCTTTCTGATCGCCGCCGGTGTGAAAGAAACAACCCCAGGCAATGAATCCTGCCCAAACCAGGACAAAACCAGAAAGCGGACCCAGCGCCAGAAAGGCCCAGATAGCGCCGAGAACAGCGATACTCAACGAAAGCGCGACAAGTGGTGGCATGACTCCCTCCGTCATGTGTTGCGAAAAATCGCAAGGACCGCCTTTGATGGAGGCAAACGTGCCCTGCCGCTCCGGCACGTCTTGTGCAGCTTCTTGTTTTGTAGAGTCCCCCTCGACGTCCGGCAGCCCAGACGACGGCAGGAGCCTAACACAGTGACAAATTTGCGCGAAAGATTCTCTTGACGGCAGCGGGATTTATTCCGCAGTGCAATATGATGGTCTACGCACGCTAGAAATCAGTCCCGCCAAAAGAGCAATTCACCCTTTCCGCCAGCGGCTTGGTCGCCAACCCTGCGCTGCACAATTTTTGTTTGCGCTGCCAACTGATCGAGCTGACTGCTTGTATTACGGAGCTGCAGAAAGAGCAGATTCAAGAATCCGAGCTCGTGCCGCCCGCAATCCGCGAAGGTCGGCAGCATCTGATTCGCGGCGGCGCGGAGGATGAGCGTCCCGCGTTTCATGGCGAAGCCGGGATAAGCGCCGACCGTGGCGCCGAGTGCGATGATTGTGCCGGCGATCATGCGTGATGCGGCGTAGGCACCCACATTGCCCTCGACGATGATCGTGCCCCGGCGCATGCGATCCCCAATCCTCTGCCCGGCATTGCCGCGCAGGATGGCAATGCCGCCGCTCATGCCACGCATTTCGCCGGGCAGGGCACCGCCGAAATTGTCGCCGACATCGCCCGTCGCTTCGAAGCTGCCGCCGGTCATGCCGGCGGCGGCATAGGGGCCGGCCTGGCCGTGCAGGATGAGTTCGCCACCCGCGAGATTGAGTCCGCAATAAGCTCCGGCGGATCCCTCGACCGTCAACCGGCCCCGGTCCATGCCGCCGCCGATAAAGTCGAGCTTGTCGCTGTCGCTCTGGACGCAGATATCGGCAGGATCGCCCGTCGTAACGTCGAACAGGTCGCCGGCGGGAATCCGGCTGTTGCCGCTTAGCAGGCCGATCCGCCCGATGTCGCGCGAACTCAGGCCGGCTAGCCGACCCGGCGTCAGCGGCGACATGTCCAGCCGCCAAGACGGCGCGGCCTTCAAACGGAAGGTAAGGCCGCTCAAGCCATGATCTCCCGCAAGGGGAATTGGAACTTACCCAGCTTGCCGCCGTAGTTGCCGGCGCTAATGTTAATGATGCCGCCGGCAGCGCCAACGCCGCAGGCGGCTGCGATACCGGCGCGCATAGCCGCTTGCACGGACTCAGGCGTCAGGCCATCGATGACGATCTCCAGCACCGACGCGGCGTCTGGCGGAAGTGCCGTTGCCGTCTGGCCCTTGAGCGTCGGGCAATAGGCATCATTGGTGGAGGCGACCAGCGCCTTGTACTTCGATCCGACCTTGGAGCCGGAACGAACGATGCCGCCGGGGAACGGCAAGATGACATCGCGCAATTTCCGCATGGCGGCAACAGCACGCACCGCCGCCCCTAGTGCTGCGGCCCGCGACGTTGCAACGATCAGGATGTTGCCACCGCCGACGGCCTTCACGACGCCGGCGCGATCGTCGCAGACGAATTCGCCATCCATCACGGGAATGCGCCAGAAGCGCCGGTCGCCGACTTTCTTAGCGATCTGGAAGCCGTCACCGAAATAGCGCAACGCGCCACCGATCTTGACCGCCTCCTCGCCGTCGATCCCCGAATAGCAAGCCGAGCCTGCTGTCGTCAGCACGCTTTGGCCGACGCGATCACGGACCTGCTTCTGCAGGTCGGCGAGCGACATGGAAAACATCAGCACAGCGATACCGGGCCGCCCGTCAGGCGTCTCGCCCGCTGGCAGTTCCCGTTCGATGGCGGCTTCGCATCCGCAGGCGATGACCGAGGTGGCGAAGCCGCAGAGGCTCACCGCCGCTGTCTGTGCCCAGCCAGGCGTATCGGCGGTAATGATCAGCCGCGTCGCTCGCATGCCGAATGCTTCGGCAAAGGTATCGTCGATGGCGACGCCGTTGATCTTCACGACGCGCGGGCTCCCGCCGGCGCATGCTTGACGAGGCGGCCGCCGGCCACGTCCTCGATCTCGCCGTCAGCGACACGGAAATTGGCGCTGCGGATCGTCTGAAAGCGCTCAAAATAGGCGCCCATCTGACGATCCATGGCGCCATCGAAAGCGGGACGGGCGACATGAGTGGCGCCCCAGGTGACCTCGATCAGCTTTCCGTCGCGCACCACCAGCTTTCCGTCCTTGAAGACGTAGTCCGGCTTGCCGAACATCGCTTCGCGATCGGGTTGATCGCTGTAGACCACGATATCCGCTGCGGCACCGGGCCCGAGATGCCCGCGTCCGGCAAGGCCGAGAATGCGGGCCGGCCCGGCGCGAGTCAGTATGGCGATCTCCGAAAGGGAATATTCCCGCTTGATGCTGCGCAAGGCGCTCGCGGCGGCGGCGTGCCTGTTCACCGACCGCAGCCGGTCGTCGCGGAAGTCGCGATCCATCAGCAATCGAATGAGATGGGGGTAGGTGGTGAAGGGCGCGCCGTTCGGATGATCTGTTGTCAGGAAGACCCGCCAGGGATCCTCCACCAGCAGCAGTAGCTCGAGGCCGATCGCCCATTGCAGCGCGTTGACGAAGTTGCGGTCGCGATACTGGAACGGCACCAGGCCGCAGCCGGCCTGGCATTCGATGTCCATGCAAACCCACTTGCGTGGCCGGCCGAGCGCGTGGTTGCGGTGTTGCGACATGGAATCTGCCGAGGCGGTGATGGTCTGGCCGAACATGATCTGTCCGACATCGATGCTGATGTTGGGCCGCTTGTTGACGGCCTCGGCGATTGCCGCGGCGCCTGAGGAAAATTTCCGATCACCCTCGGTGCCATAGGCATGGAACTGCACATGGGTCAGATGCAGCGGCAGGCCGTCGACCGCGCCGATGGTCTGCAAGGTCGTGTCGATATTGCCGGGCACGCCAAGATCGTTGCAGTGGAGATGCAGCGGGTGCGTCAGGCCGAGATCGCGCGCCGCCTGGGCCAGCGTGGTCACAATGCGATGGGGCGTGAGACCGTAATGCGGGCTTGCGCTCTCGAAGCCGAGATTGCGGCCGTTGAATTTGAAAGCGCTGATCCCGCCGGGATTAACCGCCTTGATCGCCAGCGCCTGGGTCGCCTGCACCATCCAGCCGACATAGTCGTTGATGGCCGCCTGTGGCGCCTTCTCCGCCAGCATGCGCAGGAACGCATCCTCGTTGCCGAGCACGACATAGCAGCCCTTATCGATCATCGGCGTGTCGGCCAATTCGGCATGGGCCTGCCGCGCGTTGGCGGCCACCATCGCGGGCTCGAAGGCGGCGGTATAGCCCATCTCGGCATAGCGGTAGCCCGTGATCGCCGCCGATGGAGTCATATGGCCGCTGCCGCTGTGGGTGAGGGCGGTCGCCGGCGTTTGATGCTCGCGGTGCTCCGCCGTCATCAGCGTGCGCGCCAGATTCATCTTGCCGCCGCAGATATGGCTGTGGATGTCGATGCCGCCGGCCATGACGACGCGGCCGGAGATATCGATTACCTTGTCGATCTTCGCGCCGGGACCGGGATCGGCGACGATGCGCCCGTCATGGATAAAGATGTCGCCGGTAACATCGTTGCGGCGATTGGCGGGATCGAAGATGCGGCCACCGGCGAGTTTCACATAGGTCATGCCGCGGACCGCTCCTTCGCCATCGCCTGGCCGATCCGGTTCAGCACGTCGGCGGCGCTCGGCAGGTTCCGCTGCAGCAGCGCCTGCACCGGCAGCGCGACCAGATTGTCCATGCGGAAGATCTGCCCGGCATGATCGACACCCGGCGTGCCGATGGGGATCAGCACCGCGGGCGGACGCTCGAACTTTGCCGCCGGCGGCGCCAGGGCGATGATGTTTGCCGGCAGCCCGGCGGGCGTATCGGTTCGGAAGGCCGAAATCCAGATGACTGCGTCCGCTTCACCCGCGGCAATCCGCCGCCGCGCGGAATTGAGCAAGGGATCATGCACCGGAGTGCCGCCGGCGAAACTGGTGCGGAGCGGCAAGCCGTATTGCCAGGTGCAGATCTGGTTGGCGCCCATCAGATTGTCGTTACCGCCGAGCGGCAATCCACCGCAGCGCGTCGTGCGGTTGAGATCGCGGACCAGCTCGGCAGTGACCTGCACGATGAGTTCGGACGACGAAGGCTCGAATGCGCCAGCGCTCCAGGCGACGACACCATATTTGGCATTGCGCAGACCCATCGCCACTTCGTGCAGCGCCGCCAGCGGCAAGGTTGCGCCAATGTCGGCAGCCACCGGCTTTTCGTTGATGATCGCGCGCAGGGCGGTCAGCGCTGCCGGCAGGCTCGCATCGTCGCAGGGGATTTCCGTTTTGTCCGGACCTCCGGCGCGCGACGGTGCTCCGATGCGGTACAGGCGGCGCGGTTCCTTGATTTCGCCGAACAGCGTATCGCGCGGCGTCACGCAGCGTTCATAAAAGCGCGGGTATGCCGCCGACGGATCCGGGCCGACGATCAGCATGACATCCATGCGGTTGCGCACTTCGCTCAAGGTGGTGGTGATCCAGCCGCTATCCTGGAGCATGCGAAGGTTGCGGAACAGGCCATCGCTGTTGAGGTCATCGACCACGGCGCC
>DATKFM010000235.1:0-8955 GCA_035544395.1 Verrucomicrobiia bacterium | reverse complement strand
CTACGCCGCCCACGGCTTCGGCGCGCCGCAGCATTTCCTGTCTCGGCGGTTCAATCATCGCAGCGACGAATATGGCGGCTCCCTGGAGAACCGCACGCGGTTGCTGCGGGAGATCACCGAGGACGTGAAATCGGCGATCGGTGATCGCTGCGCCGTGTCGGTGCGCGTCAGCATGGATGAGCTGATCGGGCCGGCGGGGCTGCACAAGGAAGAAATGCATGATGCCATCGGGCTGATGGCGGAGCTGCCCGACCTCTGGGACCTGACGCTGTCAGGGTGGGACAATGATTCCGGCACCTCGCGCTTCGCCGAGGAAGGCTTTCAGGAGCCCTATGTCGCGGGGATCAAGAAGCTGACAACGAAGCCGGTGGTGGGCGTAGGCCGATTCACCTCGCCGGACACCATGGTATCGCAGATCCGCCGGGGCATCCTGGATTTCATCGGCGCGGCGCGGCCCTCCATCGCCGATCCGTTCCTGCCGCGCAAGATCGAGGAAGGCCGGCTGGAGGACATCAGGGAATGCATCGGCTGCAACATGTGCATCACCGGCGACATGACCATGTCGCCCAGCCGCTGCACCCAGAACCCGACGATGGGCGAGGAATGGCGCAAGGGCTGGCATCCGGAACTGATCCGCGCGCGGGAGTCCGACGGCAAGGTGCTGATCGTCGGCGGCGGGCCGGCGGGCCTGGAGTGCGCCCGCGCCCTGGGCCGGCGCGGTTACCAGGTGGCGCTGGCGGAAGCGGGCAAGGAACTGGGCGGCCGCGTCAGCCGTGAGTCGCGGCTGCCGGGACTCTCCGCCTGGGCGCGGGTCCGCGACTATCGGTTGCAGCAGATCAAACAGCTGCCAGATGTCGAGACCTATCTCGACAGCCGGCTTGGCGCCGCCGAGGTCCTTGAGTACGGCTTCGAGCATGTGGTGATCGCCACCGGCGGCGAATGGCGCCGCGACGGCACGGCGCGCTATCACCAGACTCCGCCTGCCATCAATGCCGCGGCGGTGGTTATCACTCCCGACGATATCTTCGCCGGCAACCGTCCCTTGGGCGGCCGAGTCGTGATCTATGACGATGATCATTTCTATATGGGCAGCGTGCTGGCCGAACTGATGGTCTTGGAAGGCCGCAGCGTCGTCTTCGTCACGCCGGCGGCCGAAGTGGCCAACTGGGCACGCAATACCCTGGAGCAGGAGAAGATTCAGACCCGCCTGCTGAAGATCGGCGTGGAGATTGCCCCGCACCGCGCCGTCACGCGCATCGACAACGGCCAGGCTGAACTGACCTGCGTCTTCACTGGCAGGACAGAGACCGTGCTTGCCGATGCTGTATTGCTGGTTACCGCCCGCAATTCCCGCGACGAGCTGTATCGCGACCTGCGCGCGCGCCAAAGCGAGTGGGACGGCGCGGGCATCAGATCCGTGCGCGTCATCGGCGACGCCAACGCCCCCGGCACCATCGCCGCCGCTGTCTATGCCGGGCACCGTTATGCCCAGGAACTCGATGCGCCCGATATCGGCGACGGCCTGCCGTTCAAGCGGGAAATCGCGGAACTGCTGCCGCTCTAGGGCAAATTCTCATCCAGACGGCCGCGCAGATCGTCTACCGCGGTCTGCCAGTTCTCGCCGTCGTCGGAATCCTCCCATTGCTGGCGCAGTTCGGAGTTCTCCAGCACGCGGTCGATTACGGCGATGGCCCGCTCGATCAGTTCGCCCGAAGGATCGGCGGCATTGTCCTCCGCCCAGGTTTCCGCTTCCGGCGGTATGTCGTCGCTGGGCGAGCCCAGCAGGGCCGCCAGCACCTCGCAGGCGGCCAGGGCCTTCTCCGCCTGCGGCGCCTCCAGCTCGTCCTCGCTGTCGAGGTTCACCGCGGCGAGCGTCTTCTCGACGAAGGCAAGCCCCTCCGTCTTCTCCAGCCGGAACAGCCATTCGCCGGCGGTATCGTTCTCGAATGAACCCGGTCCCCAGGACCCCATGATGCCACCCCGTCACTTCCGCGCGGCCCTTTCTCTGCCCGCGCGGGCTCCGGCCTGCCGCCGACAAATCCGGCGGCGGGATTTCTGCTGGATTTAGATCGCCTTCAGCACCGCTTCGGCGCTGGAGACTTCGAACGCTCCCGGCGCTTCGACATTCAGCGCCTTGACCACGCCGTCCTTCACCACCATCGCATAGCGCTGCGACCGCGTGCCCATGCCATAGCCCGACGCATCCATGGTCAAGCCCACGGCCTTGGAGAATTCGCCGTTGCCGTCGGCCAGCATCATCACCTTATCGCCGGCCTTCTGGTCCTTGCCCCAGGCATCCATCACAAATGCGTCATTCACCGACAGGCAGGCGATGGTGTCGACGCCCTTGGACTTGAAATCGCCGGCATGATTGATGAACCCCGGCAGATGCTTGGCCGAGCAGGTCGGCGTGAAAGCGCCGGGCAGCGCGAACAGCACCACCGTCTTGCCCTTGAACAGATCGCCTGTGGAGATCGTCTGGATGCCGTCGGAATTCTTGTATTTCAGGGATGCAGCGGGAATCTTGTCGCCCACCTTGATGGCCATGATGCGTCCTTCCTCTTTTCTGTCGGGTGTATATCCGGGACAGCCCTTGGCGCGAGACGCCGGGCCGCTGCAACAAAGATAGTCAGTCGGCGGAGAGAGTCTAGGGGCTTCGCTTGGGCGGCCTAGCCGCCGGACGCCCGGTTGAAGGCGTCGACCACCGCCGACTCATTCAGCAGTTCCGGCAGCAGGATGCCGTCAGGCGCCGCCGGGCCATACACAACGTTAAAGGGAATGCCATAGCGGCCGAAAGAGGCGAGATACCGGGCGATGGTCTCGTCGGGCTTGGTCCAATCGGCTTTCATCGGCACCACTCCGGGCCGCCGCAGCCGCTCGGCCGAGGCGCCGACATCCAGCACCAGCTGCTTGTTGACGATGCAGGTAACGCACCAATCGGCGGTGACGTCGACAAAAACCGTCTTGCCGTCCTGCACCAGGCCGGCGATCTCCGTCTGAGCGAAAGGCCGCCAGACTTCATCGGCGGCGGCCACAGGCCCGCGGGATGTGCCGGGCAGGAAAAGCGCGGCGAGAGCGATCGCAGCGCCAAGCACGCCACCAGCCATGCGCATTCCTGCTGGCGCTCTGTCCTGGAGGGCCAGGAACAGCACCAGCAGGACGATACCAGCGATAGCCAGCCCCAACGCAACCGCGCCCATCTGCGCTGCCAGGATTGTCAGCAGCCAGACCGCCGTGCCCGCTAGAAGCAGTCCGAGAATCCGACGCAGCCAGATCATCCAGACACCGGGTCGCGGCAGGAGGCTGGCGAAGCCGGGGAAAATCGCGACGAGTAGATAGGGCAGCGCCAAGCCGATGCCGAGCGCGGCGAAGATCATGAATATCTCACCGGCGCCGCGGGAGAAGGCGAAGGTCACGGCGGTGCCGACGAAGGGCGCGGAGCACGGCGTGGCCAACAGCGTCGCCAGCATGCCGGTAAAGAATTGGCCGGCAAGGCCATTGCGATGCTCGGCGCCGGCGACGCGGCCGATCCATGCCGGTAGCGGCAGTTCGAACCAGCCCAGCAGATTGGCCGCGAACAGCACGAGCACCAGCGTCATCGCCACCAGGAACCAGGGATGCTGGAACTGGATGCCCCAGCCGATGATCCCGCCGGCCTGTTTCACTGCCACCAGAACGGCGGCGAGAATCAAGAAGGCTGTGACGATGCCCGCCGAGGAGGCGAGGAATCCGCGCCGTGTCGCCGTCCGCTCGCCGGCATGGCCGACCAGCCCCAGCATTTTCAGTGAGAGTACCGGCAGCACGCAGGGCATGAAATTGAGGATGAGGCCCCCGAGAAGCGCGACGAGAATGATCGTCAGGGATGATGTCTGCGGCAATGGCGTCGCCTGGGTCGCAGCGGGAGACGCAAGGTCGGAGAACGTGATCTTCTGCTCAAGACCGCGCTGACCGTCGACCAGAGTCAGTGTCACACTCGATTTCGCGAGCGCGCTTGCATCAACGCCGGCATTGACGATTACCGGCAGGAAGAAGCTCGCAGTGGCGCCATCGGCCGACAGCGCGATATCAGGCGGGCCGAAGGCAAAACCGTCAGGCCCTTCGACGATCACGTCCGGATGCTCGAATGGCAATGGCGCCGATCTCGCAGTAATCTCCAGCATCTGTTTCTCAGCGCTGCCGCCGAGAACCGCGCTTTCCACATGCAGACCATGACGCGCGCCGTCGCCGGGCACCTGGGCCTGATAGCGGGCGACCAGTTGTGCAAATTCCGATGGCGCCGCCGAGCCGGCCGGAATGTCCAGCGCCAGGCCGGCCGTCTTGGGAATGCAGATCTCCTCGCAGACGAGATAATTCACGGCGGCGCGCAGCTTCACCGCTTCGCCTACGCGCTGCGGCTTCACCATCACGGGCAGCAGCACGGCTTCGCTATAGCCGAAGGTGTCGAGGCCGAAGAGCGTGAAGCGGTGAGGTGCAGGCCAGGCGATGTCGGCCGTTGCCACATTCACCGAGCCTTGCCAATCGACGGAGACCGGGTAGCCGGCGTCGCCGGGCGTGCGCCAATAGGTCTTCCAGCCCGGCTGCAGTTCGAATTCGATACCCGCGCGAAGTTCGCTTTCCGTACCAGCGCCGGCAACCGCCGATACCATGCGGACGGCGGATTCATTGTCACGCGACCAGTCCGTTGCCGCGGAGTCGGCGGCTGAGGAAATGCCGCTGGAAACAAGGAGCAAGAGTCCGGCGAGTACAAAGCTGTAACACGCGCCGCCGCGGGCCGCCCCCGGAACCGATGCCGATATCAACTGTTTCATAACCATTGTTCGGGTCTAATATATCCCTGATTTAGCGGCGCCACCGTCAAGATTCCGTGTAGAGCGGCGCCCCGTATTTACGAAAATGGATCGCGTCCCCAAGCGGTGATGAACGAAATTGGACGCTTGCCTAGCCTGAAAAGATTGCCTAGGTGATTCATGATGAGCACGGACACGAGTAAGCCGGAAGGCTATCTCACGGGGCAGCTTCTGATCGCCATGCCGCAGATGCGCGATCCCCGTTTCACGCGCACAGTGATTTATATGTGCGCACACAGCTCGACCGGCGCGATGGGCCTGGTGGTCAATCGCCGGGTCGGCTCCCTTACCTTCACCGAATTGCTGAAGCAGCTCAATATCGGCCCGAACCGGCGCAGCGAGGAGATCCGCGTGCATTTCGGCGGTCCGGTCGAGTCCGGCCGCGGTTTCGTGCTGCATTCGGCCGACTATGTGCAGAACAACACTATGCTGGTTTCCGACAATGTGGCGCTGACGGCGACCATCGACATCCTCAGGGACTTGGCCGCCGGCGGCGGTCCGAAGCGCAGCATCCTCGCACTGGGCTATGCCGGCTGGGGCGCGGGCCAGCTCGACGCCGAGATCCACGCCAATGGTTGGCTGTCGGCGCCGGCCGACGAAGCCATCGTCTTCGATGCCAATCTCGAACAGAAGTGGGAGCGCGCCATCGGCAAGCTCGGCGTCGATTTCAGCATGTTGTCCGGCGAGGCCGGTCACGCCTGAGCGCCCGCCGCGCGGGCCACGCCCGCCAGATCCTTGCGCAGCAGCGCATACAGCACATGATCCTGCCAGACGCCGTTGATGCGCAGATAGTCGCGCGCATAGCCTTCCTCGCGAAACCCGATCTTGCGCAGCAGGCTGCGGCTCGCGGTGTTATGCGGCATGCAGGCAGCTTCGATGCGGTGCAACCCCAGGCGATCGAACAGGAACGGCATCAGGCAGGTCAGCGACTCGGTCATGATGCCCTGGCGGGCATAGGGTCCGCCGATCCAATAGCCGAGGCTGGCGGCCTGGGCCACGCCGCGGCGCACGTTGCTGAGATTAATGCCGCCTAGCAGCGCATTGTCGCGGCGCCGGAACAGCAGGAAGGCATAGCCCGCATCGTCATGCCATTCTGCCGCCGCCTGGTGCATGCGGCGGCGATAGGCGGCGCGGGATAGCGAATCGGCGGGCCAAGTCGGCTCCCAGGGCGTCAGGAATTCCCGGCTCGAGCTGCGCAGCGCCGCCCAGGCGCGCCAGTCACGATAGCGCGGCGGCTGCACATAGATGTTCGTGCCCTCCAGCCGATTGCCGCGCGGGATGATGAAGTGCGGAAAACGGAAACGCATTCATGAACCCCGCGATGCGTTCCGCTCAGCTAAGCCTGGCTGAAATCGCCGCATAGGGTTCGAGGCCGTCGGCCGGGCCCAGCGTGGTCAGGGTCAGAGGCGTGGCGGCGATGCGCTTGGCGACGCGGGTGATCGCCGCGCTGTCCACCGCCTCGACCTTGGCGATGATCTCCTCCGTCGGCATCGGCCGGCCATAGATCAGCATCTGCTGCGCGAGCTGCTCGCAGCGCGACGAGCTGCTCTCCCGCGCCATCAGAATGCCGGCCTTCAATTGCGCCCGCGCCCGGTCGATCTCGGCCTTATCCAGGGTGGACGGCGTCTTGCGGATCTCTTCGCAGACCACGGGGATCAACTCTTTGAGCTGATCGGGGCCGGTGCCGGCATAGATGCCGAACAGGCCGCCATCGCTATAGGGTGCCGCGAAAGTGTAGATGCTGTAGACGAGCCCGCGCTTCTCCCGCACTTCCTGGAACAGCCGCGATGACATGCCGCCGCCCAGCAGCGTCGAGTAGACGGTGCTGGCGTAGTAATCATCGTCGCGATAGCCGATGCCGTTGAAGCCCATGACCAAATGCACTTGCTCCAGCTCGCGCGTCTCCCGGCGGTCGCCGCCGGCATAGCGCGCCGACTCCGCCGGCTCGGCGTTGGACTGCGGCAGCGCGCCGAAGAGCCTCCCCGCCGCCGCCACCAGTGCGTCATGGTCCACCTGCCCCGCCGCCGCCAATACCATGCTCTCGCCGGTATAATGCTGGCGCAGATAGCCGCGGATCTGCTCGCGCTGCATGGCAGTCACCGTGTCGACGGTGCCCAGCACCGGACGTCCAAGCGCCTGGTTCGGATAGGCGGTTTCCTGGAAGTAATCGAAGACGATGTCGTCGGGCGTGTCCTCGGCCTGGCCGATCTCCTGCAGCACCACCGTGCGCTCGCGAGTCAGTTCCGCTTCCTCCAGCGTCGAACGCTGGAGGATGTCGGCCAGGATATCGAGCGCCAGCGGCACGTCGCCGGCCAGGACGCGGGCGTAGTAGGCGGTATGCTCGCGCGAAGTATAGGCGTTCAGCACGCCGCCGACTGCCTCGATCTCCACGGCGATGTCGCGGGCGCTGCGCTTCTCCGTGCCCTTGAAGGCCATATGCTCCAGCAGATGGGCGACGCCGTTGATCGCGCGCGGCTCATGCCGCGTGCCGGCGCCGACCCAGACTCCCAGGGACGCGGTCTCCACGCCGGCCATGGTATCGGTCGCCACTGTCAGGCCGTTGCCGAGACGCGTCACCTGCACGCCGGTCGCGCCAGCCATCAGGCTGCTCCCTTGAGACGGCGGCTGCGGATGAAGGCCTGCACGGCGCGCAGATCGTTGGGCAGCATCTCCACCCGCTCGGGCCGGTCGAACAGATCGGCGAGGCGCTTCGGCAGCGCCGGCCGCTGGCCGGTGGCGCGTTCCACCGCGTCGGGAAACTTTGCGGGATGGGCGGTGGCCAGAGCCACCACGGGCACGCCGTCGCCCCGCGCGCCCAGATGCGCCGCGGTGATGCCGATGGCCGAATGGGGATCGATCAGCTCGCCGGTCTGGCGGTGCAGGCCGGCGATGGCGGCCAGCGTTTCCTGGTCGTCGCAGCGATAGGCATCGAACAGCGCCCGCGCCGCGCGAAGACTGTTGTCGCCGACCGCGAGCTGGCCGTTGCGGCGGAAGCTGGCCATGGCCTGTGAAAGCGCCGCGCCGTCACGGCTATAGAGATCGAACAGCAGCCTCTCCAGATTGCTGGAAATCTGGATATCCATGCTCGGGCTCAACGAGGGTTGCACGGCTTCGATCTGCATCCGGCCGGTGGTGAAGAAACGGGTGAGAATATCATTCCGGTTCGAGCCGACGATCAGCCGCTCCACCGGCAGGCCCATCTGCCGTGCGGCGTAGCCGGCATAGATGTTACCGAAATTCCCGGTCGGCACGGCGAAGGAGACGGCGCGGTCCGGCGCGCCCAGCGCCACCGCGGCCCAGACGTAATAGACGATCTGCGCCATCACCCGCGCCCAGTTGATGGAGTTCACCGCCGAGAGGTTCAGCTCATCACGGAAGGCGAGATCGTTGAACATCGCCTTCACCAGGTCCTGGCAATCGTCGAAGGTGCCCTCGACGGCGATGTTGAAGACGTTGGCGGCGTCAACAGTGGTCATCTGCCGCCGCTGCACTTCGGAGACGCGGCCATAGGGATGCAGGATGAAGATCTCCGCGGAGGGCCGGTCGCGGAAGGCCTCGATCGCTGCCGAGCCGGTATCGCCGGAGGTGGCGCCGACGATGGTGACATGCTGGCCGCGCTGGCGCAGCACATGGTCGTAGAGCCGGCCGAGCAACTGCAGCGCCATGTCCTTGAAGGCCAGCGTCGGCCCGTGGAACAGCTCCATCAGCCAGGTGCGGGCGTCGAGCTGCTTCAGCGGCGCCACCGCGCCGTGACCGAATCCGGCATAGGCGTCGCGCACGAGGCGGACGAAGGCATCGTCCTCGACCCGGCCGTCGACGAACCGCCGCATGACGCGCACCGCGAGGTCGGCATAGTCGAGGCCGGCCATGGCGCGCAGGTCGCCGGCACTCAGCCGCGGCCAGGTTTCCGGCACATAGAGCCCGCCGTCGCGGGCGAGGCCCGCGAGCAAGACATCGTCAAAGACGAGCGCCGAGGCGGTGCCCCGAGTGCTGATATAGCGCAAGGCGAAAAGGCTCCGGATGCCGGCTGAACGGATGCGCGGCCTAACCTACTGGCCGGGTGGGGTAGGTGCAAGGGCGGGGCGGGACGCGAGGAAATCGCGTAACG
>DATKFM010000234.1:0-2669 GCA_035544395.1 Verrucomicrobiia bacterium | reverse complement strand
GGCGATGGCTTGAGTTGCGATTTGCCCTCCACGCCCCCGATTTGGAATAAACCGGAGTAGGATGCTATGAAGTTTTTCCTCGCCGCCTTGATCGCCGTTCTCGGTCTCGTCGCGGTTTCCCCAACCCCCAGCAAGGCCGCGGACCTGGAAAACATGCTGTACATGGATCTCAAATACGGACGCGTGGTGATCGAAATGCGTCCCGACCTGGCGCCGAAACATGTGGCGCGGATCAAGGAACTGGTGAAGCAGGGCTTCTATAACGGCGTGCCGTTCCATCGGGTCATCGCCGGCTTCATGGCGCAGACCGGCGATCCCACGGGCACCGGCATGGGCGGCTCGGGCCAGAACCTGCCGGCCGAGTTCAACAAGGAACCCCATGTGCGCGGCACGGTGTCGATGGCGCGGGCGCAGAGTCCGAACAGCGCCGACAGCCAGTTTTTCATCTGCTTCGACGATGCGCGTTTCCTCGACGGCCAATACACGGTCTGGGGCAAGGTCGTCGAAGGCATGGAATTCGTCGACATGATCAAGAAGGGCGATGATGCCGACAACGGTTCGGTGCCCGAGAGCGAACGCGACGTCATCGTCAAGATGACGCTGGCCGCCGACGCGAAATAGCCTGATATCATTCCGCCTCCGAAGGTTGCCGTTCCTCGGCGATCTTGCGGATGGCGGCGTCGATCTGCGGATAGCGCTGCAGGAGATTGCGGAAGTCCCGCACCTCCAGCACCAACAGATGGCATTCGGTCACTGCGGTCACGGTGGCCGAGCGCGGCCGGTCATGCAGCAGCGCGATCTCGCCGAAGAACTGGCCGTTGCGCAGTGGCACGGCGCCCTGGGGCAGTTCAACTTGCACTTCGCCTGAGAGAATAAAGTACATGGCGTCAGCGGCGTCGCCACGGCGCATGATGGCATAGCGAGCCGGCACGATCTCAGGCCGAAGTAGCCGCGCTATATCGGCGATGACCACGGCATCGAGATTGGCGAACAGCGGCACCTGGGCCACGGCGCGCCAGGTGACGACGAAGTCGCGCTTCCTGAGCTCGGCGGCGAAACCGGTGGCGAGCAGGCCGGCGGGCACGGCGAAGGTGGCAATGCCGATCAGGATCACCACGCCGCCGAAGATCCGGCCGAGGGCGGTCACCGGCGTCATGTCGCCATAGCCGACGCTGGCGATGGTCACGATGGCCCACCAGAGAGTCTTGGGGATGCTGGTGAACACATCGGGCTGCGCGTCCCGTTCCAGCAGATACATGATGCCCGACGACAGCAGCAGCAGCACCGCCAGCACGATGAGCGCTGCAAACAGCGCGCGCCGCTCGGCATGGAACACCGCGCCGACGAGACCGAAGCCCGGCACATAGCGCGACAGCTTCACCGAGGCCAGCAGCATGCCCATGATCACCGCCATCGGCGGCGCGATTCCCGTTAGATGCAGCCAGAAAGGCAGCGCGGTCAGCAAGTCGATGACGCCTGGGAATGACAGGGCGTAGCGGCGGCGCGACGGCGCGATCCAGAGGCGGAGCAGATACTCGAGCGTGAAGACGATGACAGCGGCGCCGCCGAGCAGCCGCAGCCGCACGCGCGCGCCGGCATCGAGATCCGGCAGGGTGGCGAAGAGGCCGAAGATCGTGGCCGCGGCAATCGCGGTCAGCAACAGCGCCGTGACGGCCTTGCGGCCGGTGGCGTCGCCGCGCGCGTCCAGCAACTCGGTGATGCGGTCGCGGACGCCGCCGGCCATGGAGATTTCAGTTGGCCCGGTCGCGGACCGCTTGCTCGATGGCGTCGAGCGCCGCCGCGGCCTGGTCCACCGCCGGGCCGCCGCCCTGGGCCATGTCGGGGCGGCCGCCGCCGCCCTGCCCGCCCAGCGCCGCGACGCCGGCCTTCACCAGCTCGCGCGCATCGAAGCGCTTAGCCAGGTCGTCGGTCACCGCCACCAGGTTGGCCGCCTTGCCGTCATGGGTGGCGACGATGGCGATGACGCCGGAGCCGATCTGTTTTTTGAGGTCGTCGGCCAAACCCTTCAATTCCCGCGCCGGCACGCCCTCGAGGATGCGGGTGGCCAGCTTGATGCCATTCACGTCTTTCGTGCCAGCGCCGTTCGATGCGGAACCGGCGCCGCCGCCAAGCGCCAGGGCGCGGCGGACGTCGGCAAGCTCGCGCTCCAGCTTGCGCCGCTCTTCCATCAGGGCGCCGATCCGCGCCGGCAGTTCGGCGGGCTGGACTTTCAGAGCGTCGGCCGCTTCGGTCAGCATGCGCTCGCGCTCGGCCACATAGTCGATGGCCGCCTTGCCGGTGAGCGCGTCGATGCGCCGGACGCCGGCGGCGACCGCGCCTTCGCCGACGATCATGAACAGGCCGATATCGCCGGTGCGGCGCACATGGGTGCCGCCGCATAGCTCGGTGGAGAAGTGATTTGCGTCATCCTCGCCGCCCATGGAGACAACGCGGACCTCGTCGCCGTATTTTTCGCCGAACAGCGCCAGCGCGCCGGCCTTCACCGCATCGTCTGGAGTCATCAGCCGCGTGCTCACCGCTTCGTTATGGCGGATCTGCCGGTTCACGTCCTCTTCGATGGCGCGGATGTCGTCAGGAGTCAGGGCTTTCGGCTGGCTGAAATCGAAGCGCAGCCGGTCGGGCGCCACCAGCGAGCCCTTCTGGGTGAC
>DATKFM010000233.1:0-8502 GCA_035544395.1 Verrucomicrobiia bacterium | reverse complement strand
CCGGTGGTGGTGATCCCGGCGGGCCGCCCGCCGGTGACCAGGCGCGCGCTGCGCGGCGTCTCCCGGATGCCGGTCGCCAGCAGGATGCAGCGTCCCTCCAGCGCTTGCGTGCCCCTCTCTGGATGAACGATGTCGACTCGGCCGCCGGGCCTGATCGACGTCACGGTTGTCTGCGTGCGAATGTCGGCGCCCGTCGCGGATTCGACGAGTCGCCTCGCATAAGCCGGGCCGTTCATGGGCAGGCTGAGATATTGGCCGATGCCGAAGCCGCCATGGCCGCAATGGCGGGGAATGCCGCCGGCTTCGTTCTCGCGCTCGAGCACGACCACGTCGCGGACGCCGGAGACCAGCAAGCGCCGCGCTGCCGACAGGCCCGCCGGCCCGCCGCCGACGATGATGACGTCATGCATGGTCATGCGGCATCGGCGCTGGCCGGAATGCCGGGCAGCTTGCCCTGCGCCAGTTCGAACACGCGCGCGCTGCAATAGAAGCCCTGGCAGCGGCCCATCATGCAGCGGGTGCGGCGCCTCAGACCGCCGAGGTCACCGGCTGGCAGGGGACCCTGCAGCGCTGCATCGATCTCGGAGCGCGTGACCAGTTCGCAGTGGCAGACGATTTCACCGGCGCCCGGTTGCTCATAGGGGCGGGGCAAATGCTCGGCGAGATTGGGCATCGGTATCGCTGCCTGCGCGTTTGGTTCCTGCAGCGCACCGAAATGCTTGCCGTGGAGTCCCGCGACATGCTGGGCGATGCCGAGGGCGCCGGTGAGTCCGGTGGAGCGGATGCCGCTGGCGCTGATCCAGTTGCGGTCCGGCAGAGCCTCGATCTGATAGTCCTTGAACTGCGTCGCCGGGCGCAGGCCGGCATAGACGGCGGTGACGGTCTGATCCGCCAAGAGCGGCACGCGGCGGCAACCCTGCTCGATCAGATTGCGTAGGGCATCTTGCGTTACGCTGGCATCGGCGCGGTCGTCCTGATCCTCCGCCGTCGGCCCGACGATCATGTTGCCGAAGATCGTGCGGCACATCATCACGCCCTTTGTGCGCTCGGTCGGCACCGGCAGGATCGAGGAGTTGATGAGACGACACGCCGGTTTGTCGAAGACGACGAACTGCCCTTTGCGCGGCTTTACTGCAAAAGGCGAGGGGCGGGCGATGTTCTCCACGAGGTCGCCATAGTTGCCGGCGGCATTGATGACGACACGCGCCTGCACCGGCCCGTTGGTCGTTCGCAGGGTCCAAAGGGAATTGGCGAGATCGCCTCCCTGGACCTCGGTCGCGCGGCGCACCTCGCCGCCATGGGCGATGCCCTGGAGCACATAGGCGAGCGACGGCGACCAGGGATCCATGATGTGCTCGCCGGGAATGACGACGGCGGCGCGCGCTTCCGGCGCCAGGTTCGGCTCCCGGCGGTGCAGCTCCGCGCCGTCGATCAGACTGGCATCGGTAACGCCGTTGACCCGCGCCTGCTCGGCGATGGCGGGCAGTTTCGCCTGCTCGGCTTCATTCCAGGCCACAAGAAGACCGCCGGTGTGCAACAGCGGGAGGTTCAATGACTGGCGAATTGCCAGATATTCATCATAACCGGCGCGGATGCAGGCCAGCTCCAGGCTGCCTGATGGCGCGTCATAGCCGGTATGGAACATGGCGCTGTTGCCCTTGCTGGCGCCGGAAAGGATATCGCCGCCCTTCTCGATCAGGAGGGTGCGTGCGCCGCCGAGGCAGAACCGGCGGAACAGGGCGCAGCCGACCACGCCGGCGCCGATGATCGCGACATCATAGGTCATGAAAGATTCATAGCCGGGCAGTCACCGGCTGTCGAAGGGTTGAACGATGGAACGGGCAAGAAAAAAGGGCGCCGGCCGAAGCCGGCGCCCGGAGAGACATTCTTGGATTCGTTATTCCGCCGCGCCGACGGCTTTCTCTTCGGCGAGGATGATCGACTGACGGCGCTTGACGGCTTCCTCAGTCATCGGCGGTCCTTCGAAGCGGCCGCGCTCGAACGCGTACCAGAGGGCCACCATGACCACGATCATGATGACGATCAGGTAGCCGACCTTCTCGTTTGGCGGCTGAACACCGACATAGATCAGGATTGCACAGCCAATGATGGCGAGGGTGGCGATGAGCTTCGATGCGCCACCGAGGCTGAACGGGCCCTTCTTTGTCCACTTGCCGTTCATCTCCGAACGGAGGCCCACGCCGATCGCCATGACGTAGGACAAGTACAGGAATACCGCGCAACCGGTCGAGAGCACGACGAACGCACCGCCATAGAGCGTGGCGATGATCGAAAGGATCGCGCCCCACCAGATGGCCGTCGTCGGCGTCCGGTAGGTCGGATTGACGTAGCGGAGTGCCTTCGATCCCGGCAAGCCGCCATCACGGGAGAACGCGAACATCATGCGCGAGCAGGAGGTGAGGCCCGACAGCGCACAGAGATAGTTCGACACCACGATGAGGATGATCAGCAGGTCCTTCAGCCAGATCGGCATCAACGACTTCTGCATCATGTAGGGGAATGCCAGCCAGCCCTGCGCTGCGCCCTCTTCGACTGTCGGCATGGCCAGCACGAACGAGCAGACCATGAAGTAGCCGAAAACGACAGACCACAGGACGGAATGGATCATGCCGCGCGGCGCTGATTCCGCCGCATTGCGCGTTTCCTCCGAAGTGTGGCCCGATGCGTCAAAGCCCGTGATCGTGTACACGCCTTGCAGCAGGCCGAGCACGAGGGCGAAGAACACCGTCTGTGTCGCCGTCGGCCAGACGCTGCCACCGGCTTCGCCGGTGAAGTTCGTGAAGGTGAACAGACGGCCGATATCGATCGGTGCCGGTGCCCAATAGAGGAGTGCCACCGTCAGAACGACCGCGCCGGCCAGGATGATGTAGCCATTGAAGTCGGTCACGATGGTCGTAATCTTGATGCCATAGTGGTTGCACAGCGCCTGAGTCGCTGTAATCACCGAAATGAAGATCGTCTGGATCCACCAGCCGCTGTCGAACATGGCGGCGGAAACCCAGTTCGTGACGTCCACATGCATCACTTCCACGAGGAATAGGTCGCGGAACAGCAGGAAGACGCCGAAATTCACCGAGGACACGACGAACAGCAGACCCGCAAGATTGAACCAGGCCGCTGCCCAACCGAAGCCCTTGCCGCCGAGCATCGAAGCCCAGTGATAGATGCCGCCGGCTGTCGGATAGGCCGAGGCAATCTGCGCCAGGGCTGCCGCCACGATGAGAGCGAAGAGGCCGGCAATCGGCCAGCCGATGCCCAGCGATGCGCCGCCGGCCGCGCTCAGCGATACCGGGAACGCCGTGATGCCGCCGGCGAGAATGCAGATGATGGAGAATGAAATCGCGAAATTCTGGAACGCTCCCATGCGGCGTGAGAGCTCCTGGGCATAGCCCATGCTATGGAGCTCCTTCACGTCCTCCTGAAAGCCTTGATACTTCTCGTCCATGATCGACCCCTGTTGGTTGTTTTCTTGTTTCACTCACTGCCGCTATGCAGACGCAGACTGCCACACCACGCTTGCCTTCGTGGCCTTTCTCTAGAGATCTGGTTCTAGGGTGTCTGCCTTCGCGACGTCGGCGCTATCCTGCGCCAGCGGAGTGCGGCTTGTAAAGGTACTGCCAGATCGCCGGTTAACCATATGAAACTCTAGAATCTTTTCAGATTGGGGGCTGCGGCGCTGAAAATGAACGATGGTTCAACGGGAAACGCCGCCAACTCGTGCGCAGCGGCCGTAGGGCATGCCGTCTTAGGACGAGAGAATCTTTTCCACTTCGCGTTGCGCGCACGGTTTCCGCACAAGATGATGGCCGGGATCAACGCTGTGCTTTCGGGGAAAGGGGCAACGGTCTTGGGTAAGATTGCAGAATATGAGTCCTACGATGCACTCGGCTTGGCCGATCTGGTCCGGCGCAAGGAGGTGAAGCCGGAGGAATTGCTCGACGAGGCGTTGGCGCGTACCGATCGGCTCAATCCCAAAATCAACGCCGTGGTGCACGCCGTGCCGGAGAAGGCGCGGGAGTTGATTCGCAACGGCCTGCCCGATGGCCCGTTCACCGGCGTGCCATTCCTGCTCAAGGACCTGGGCTGCGAGGCGATCGGCTATCCGACCCATATGGGCTCGCGGCTTTATGCGAACTTTCAATGGACGTTCGACTCCGAGATCTACCTGCGGCTCAAGAATGCAGGGTTGGTGTCATTCGCGCGCACGACATCGCCGGAGTTGGGTGTCAGCCCGGTCACCGAGGCCGTGGTCTATGGCGGCCCCACGCGCAATCCCTGGAATCTGAACCACACATCCGGTGGTTCGAGCGGCGGCAGCGGCGCTGCGGTGGCCGCAGGCATCGTGCCGCTGGCCCATGGCAGCGACGGCGGCGGCTCCGTGCGCATTCCCGCGTCAAGCTGCGGCCTGTTCGGGTTGAAGCCGACTCGGGCGCGGCTGCCTGACGGTCCCGCTTCCGGCGAGGGCTGGGGCGGCATGGCGATCGACGGCCTGCTGTCGCGCAGCGTGCGGGATACAGCCGCGGCGCTGGACGCCTGCCATGGCGCCGACCTGGGCGCGCCCTACTGGGCGCCGCCGGTGGCACGGCCGTATATAGAGGAGATCATGTCGCCGCCGCGGCGGCTGCGGATCGCCGTGTGCCGCACACGCTACGACGGCGAGGCGATCCACCCGGATTGCGCCGAGGCCGTGGACAGCGCGGCGAAGCTCTGCGCCGACATGGGTCATGAACTCGTCGAGGACAGACCGAGCTTCGATTTCGACAAGGTGGTGCGGGCCTGGACCAATGTGGTGCTCTGCGGAACCGCGCTGTCGGTGCAGGCGCGCGCCCAGGCGCTGGGGCGCAAGGCCGGCAAGGACGATCTGGAGCCGGCAATCCTCAATGCCTGCGAGATCGCGCCGTCGATCAGCGGCACGGCCTATCTTGCGGCGATCAATCTGGTGCATGCGACAGGACGGCTGTTCGAGCGGTTCATGCAGAAATATGATGTGTTGTTGAATGCGACGCTGGCCGAGCCGCCGGCGATTGTCGGGCGTTTTGCCATGAGCAATCCGGATTTCCTCGACTACCGGTTAGGGCCCACGGGCACGATCCGCTATTCGCCCTTCACATCGCTGTTCAACATCAGCGGCCAGCCGGCGATGTCGGTGCCGCTCCATTGGTCGAAGGCCGGATTGCCGATCGGCGTGCATTTCGCGGCAAAGTTCGGCGATGAGCCGACGCTGCTGAAGCTGGCGGCGCAGCTCGAACAGGCGAGGCCGTGGTTCAACAAGCGCCCTCAGATCTAGAAATCCTTGTAGGGGCGACCTCGGCAAGATCGCTCCGCGATCTGCTGGCGGTTGCCCGCCATTGTCGAAGGGCGAGCGCAACTCGCCCCTACAGGCGCCGCTTTGGCTTCAGCGTCATCGGGCTCCCCGCGATCAGGTAATCCTTGCAAAAGCCGGCGAACGCGGTCGCCATCCGCCGCGGCCGCACGTCGCGGCGGCGGGCGATGCCAAGGCGCGTCGGCCGGATCTTCTCGGTCACCGGGCGGTAGACCAAGCGCATGCCGTCGAGCGCCTGCTCGCTCAATGGCCGGGAATGCATCACCGCATAGCCGTGGCCGTTGGCCACCAGCCCGCGCACCATCTCGAAGGAGGGGGTCTCATGGGCGACACGGGGCCGAAGACCCAAGCCATAGAAGATCGACAGGAAGTAATCGCGGCTCTGGGGATAGCCGAGCAGGACCAGCGGTTCGTCCGCCAGATCCTTCAAAGAGACGGTGGTTCGCCGCGCCAACCGATGGCCCGCCGGCAGCACGACATGGAACGGCACCTCCGCCAGCGGCTCGAAGGCGATGTCGGGTCCCAGATTGAGGTCATAAGTAAGCGCGAGATCGAAGCGGCCGCCGCGCAGGCCGTCCAGCAGCGCCGCCGTGTGATCCTCATGTAGCCGAACGCGGATATCGGGGAACCGGACGGCGAAGGCGCCGAGCAGGGCCGGCATCAGCATCGGCGCGAAGGTGATGAAACATCCGACCTCGAGATCGCCGGCCAGCTTGTCCGCCAGGCCGCCGACGCTCTGACTGAGATCACCGGCATGGGCCAGCAGGCTGCGCGCCTCCACCAGCAGCCGCTGCCCGGCAGGCGTCAGCGCCAGGCCGCGGGCATGGTGGCGTACGAAAAGCTGCAGGTCGAAGGCCTCTTCCAGATGGGCGATGGCCTCGGAGATCGAGGGTTGCGACACCCGGATCGTCTTGGCCGCACCGGTGACGCTGCCTTCCTCGGCCGCGGCGGCGAAATAGCGGAGCTGCTTCAGGGTGTATTGCATCGGTTTTTCCGATCATCTTCCTCGCCGAATTATATTTTTCCTTTTCTCGGTCCTGCGTCAATATGGCTAGTCGAGAATCGTTCCAAAGCGGGGACAGCGAGAATGATCAGGACGGGCGAACAGTACCGGGAGTCGCTGCGCGACGGCCGGCAGGTCTGGATCAACGGCGAGAAGGTGAAGGACGTCACGGTCCATCCCGCCTTCAAGCCCATCGTCGATGTGCGGGCGCGCATCTACGACATGGCGCATGAGGCCAAGACCAAGGACCTGATGTCCTATGTCGACAAGGACAGCAACGAGCCATGCTGCATCGGCTATAAGCTGCCTCATACCCAGGAGGACTGGCAGGAGAAGCGTCGCGCGGTCGATGCCGTGATGGACGACATCGGCGGCGTCGTGATCCGCGTCGGCGACGAGACCATCGGCGAGATGTGGTCGCTCTATGACGGCCGCGACGTATTGGACGAGGTCGATCCCCAATTCTCCCAGAACATTGAAAATCACATCTTTCGCGCGCTGCGCTCCGACACCTTCCATGTCTCGGCCAACACCGATCCCAAGGGCGACCGCTCGAAGCGGCCCCAGGATCAAGATCCGGACATGCTGCTGCATCTGGTCAAGGAGACCGACAAGGGAATCATCGTTCGCGGCGCCAAGTACGAGACGGCCGCTGCCTATGCCAACCAGGCCTTCGTCAAGCCGACCATCGCCAACTGGGGCGACGACAAGCTGTCGGACTACGCGCTGGGCTTCATCTGCGACATGAGCGCGCCCGGCGTGAAGCATATCTGCCGCACCGGCTTCGCCGGCCGCGCGCCGGCCCGCGACTACCCGCTCTCCAGCCGCTTCGACGAGGTGGATACCCTCGTGGTGTTCGACGATGTGCTGGTGCCCTGGGAGAATGTGCTGTTCTACCGCCATACCCGCGCGGCCAGTTTCATCCGCGGTACGCTGCACCGCTACAGCGCCTTCGCCTTCGTGCAGCGCATCCAGAAGATCGCCGACATGCTGATCGGCGCCGCGCTGTTCAATGCCCGGCAGACCGGCCTCGACCAGCAGCAGGCGGTGCGCGAGAAGCTTGCGGAGCTCGCCGTCTATCGCGAGACGATAAACGCCCACCTCACGGCCTCGATTGCCCTGGCGCAGAAGAGCCCGGCCGGCCTGCTGATGCCGAATCAGTCGCTGCTCTATACCGGCCGCGTCCAGGCCTGCACGCGGCTGCCGGCCATGGTGCATCTGGCCCGCGAGCTCTGCGGCGGCCAGATCTGCGTCACGCCTGATGTCGCCGCGTTCGAACATCCGGAGACCAAGGCGCTCCTGGAGAAGTACTACAGCGTCAACGAGAACTGGGTTGCCGAGGACCGTCGCAAACTGCTGGCCTTCGCCCGGGATCTCATGAACTCGGACTACGCCGGCCATCGCGTCACCTTCGAGCTGTTCGCCCAGGCGCCGCCCTTTGCCCATCTGAACGCGGTCTACATGAATTTCGACTGGAAGGAGCCGTTGAATTTCGTCAAGTAGTCAGCCGGCCTGTCGGATCGCGTCATGCAGACGGCGAAGCGGGCGTAGCGGGGAAGCGGGCGGGTAAACGATGGCTCATATCAGGCTGCGCAAGTTCAATACCAAGATCACCTATCCCGAGCAGAAGCTGGACAACGACCTCTGCATGGCCGTGCGCGCCGGCAATCACATCTTCCTGCGCGGGCAAGTGGGGCAGGATCTCAAAGGCAACATGGTGGGCGTCGGTGATCCGCGCAGGCAGGCCGAGCAGGCGATGCGCAATGTGAAGCAACTGCTGGAAGAAGCCGGCAGCAGCTTGAAGCATATATGCAAGGTCACGATCTACATTACCGACCGGGCCTATCGCGAAGCTGTCTATCAGGAAGTCGGCAAGTGGCTGAAGGGCGTCTATCCATGTTCCACCGGCCTGATCGTACAGGGCCTTGCACGGCCGGAATGGGTGATGGAAATTGACGTCGAAGCCGTCATCCCTGCGGGCGAGGAAGGGCGGCGCAAGGTGACGGGGCCGGAATGGTCCGAGAACATGCCCCAGGGAAAGCGCCGTGGCCGCCGCTGAGAAAATCTCGACACGCCTGAGCCAGGATCAGATCGAGCAGTTCTGGCGCGACGGCTATGCGACCATCGAGAACGCCGTCACTCCCGATCAGCTTGC
>DATKFM010000232.1:0-2093 GCA_035544395.1 Verrucomicrobiia bacterium | reverse complement strand
GGAATCAAAGTTTACGGCTTGCGCTATGGTGGCGGGCTGTTGCGGTAGAGACGTCAGCCCTATCGCACTTCCGCCCGTCTCGCCCTCGCCGAGGTCTTCGGCACCGAGGCGGTCGGCAGTTCGACGTCGCGGTTCGTCTCGGAAATCGGCGCGCTGACAGCGACCGTCTCTAGGCTGACCGGCGCCACCTTCATTTCGCCGAGCCGGGCGCGGACATCTGCCGTGAGGCCGGGAAAGGAGGCGACGGGCGTGAATTCCGCCGTCTGGTCGGCTCCCAGGCGGACGCCGGTATAGGCCACCAGGCCGTCCGTAGTGGCGATCACGTCGCCCGAGCGGAGCGAGGTGTCGAACGTGAGATCGACCGGCGCCAGTCCGGACGGGCTTCGGCCGTTGCAGGTGCAATCGGCGCGCAGCGCCTTGCGATAGGCGTAGGCGTTTTCACTGTCGGCATAGCGCTCGCCGTTGCTCGCGGCCGCGCCGTCGATGGTGCTGCCGTAAAACACCTTGGTGACGCTGGCGGGACAAAAGGCCTGACAGGTCTGAACCGGCGAGGCGTTGCCGCGCATGGTCAGCGGAAAATATTTGCCGTCGCAACTGCGGACGCAAAACGCAGGCCCGGATCCGGCCACGCGCGGCGCCGGTGCAGGCGCGGATTGCTGCTGATTGATGCCGAACGGATCGGCGAAGAAACTGGTCTGCCGCGACTGCTGTTTTTGGGCGCCGCCGAAGAAGAAATCAAACAGGCCTTCGGCGGAAACGCTGCCGGGCGCGAGAATGACGGAGCCCGCCAGCGTAGCTGCGGCAACAAGCGTCGCGCGGCGCCGCACACGCAAAAAAGCCAACTCTGTACGCAACGCTAACTCCACCCAACGCAACAATACGCGCTGAAGCGCCACAGGCTTCAGTTCGAGTAACCTTAATGCGCGATGGTAAACGAGCAGTTGACCATGGGTGAAAGCCGAAAAGAAATGCGGCTAGCTCTTCAAAAACTCGCCGGCCTTGTAGAGCGAGCGAAACTCGAGCCCGGCCTCGGCGAAGGTGTCGGTCGCGCCTTCTTCGCGGTCCACCATGGTGAAAACCAGCACGATCTCGCCGCCGGCGTCGCGCACGGCTTCGACCGCCTTCAGCGCCGAACCGCCGGTCGTGGTGACGTCCTCGACGATCACGATGCGCTTGCCTTGCAGGCTCTCGCCCTTGGCGAGGCCCTCCACGGCGAGCCGGGCGCCGTGCTCCTTGGGCTTCTTGCGGACGAAAAAGGCCGCGATCGGGTGGCCCTTGATCCATGACAGCTGCGCGATCGCGCCCGCCAGCGGGACCGCGCCCATTTCCAGCCCGCCGACGAAATCGAGGTTGTCGTCCTTTAGCGCCTCATAGGTCAGTTCCGCCAGCAGCGCCGCGCCTTCGGGGTCGAGCATGGTCGGCTTGAGGTTGAAGTAGAAGTCGCTCTTGCGGCCCGAGGCCAGCGTGATCTCGCCGCGGCCGAACGAACGCTTGCGGATGATCTCGGCGAGGCGGGCGCGGGAGGCAGATTTGGACAAGGCGATTTTCCCAAGCGTTTGAGGCGGGCCGCAATCTATCGGCGCTTTCCGGCACATTCCAGCGCCGATCCGGCGCCGTCAACAGGGCACGGTGTCCCGCAGCGGCTCTACCCAACGCAGGGACGGCATTCGGAAAGGCCCGTTGTAAGGCCCTTTGGTTCCGCGCTACGGGGAGGGTCAAAGCTTCTATCAAAGCTTCTGTTCAAAGCTTCTCTTGGGGGAAACAGGAATGACCATCGAACTGCACACCTGGAACACGCCGAACGGCCGAAAAATCTCCGTCGCGCTCGAGGAAATGGGGCTGCCGTACACGGTGATCCCGGTGGACATCAGCAAGGGCGAGCAGATGGCGCCCGCCTTTCTCAAGATCAGCCCGAACAACAAGATTCCCGCGATCGTCGATCCCGATGGGCCGGGCGGCAAGCCGGTCAGCATCTTCGAATCCGGCGCGATCCTGCTTTATCTCGGCGAGAAGACCGGCAAGTTCCTGCCAAAGCCGCTCGCCGAGCGTATCCCCGTCTATGAATGGCTGATGTGGCAGATGGGCGGCTTCGG
>DATKFM010000231.1:0-2693 GCA_035544395.1 Verrucomicrobiia bacterium | reverse complement strand
CGTCGGCATGGATTTCGCCGACCCCGCCATCGACTTCGTGAGACTGGCCCAATCCTTAGGTCTCGAAGCGATCCGCGTCACGTCTCCCGGCGAATTGCGTGGCGTGTTGGCAAAGGCGTTTCGCAGTCCCGGAACGAAGCTTGTCGAAGTGATGGTGGACGGCGTCGTGTGACGATCTGGAACCAGAGGGGCACGAGCATGGCCGCTTGGGGTTACAAACTGACCTAGCCGTATTCAGGGCATGTGTCTGGATGTCGCCGATAAGCCGACATTCACGAAGGCGCTTGCCCTCTCTCTGCGGGCAGCCGGAGATCTATGGATCTACCCCTCCGCCGCTTCCTCTTCGATCCGCTCCATGTCCTCGTCGGACAATCCGAAATGATGGCCGATTTCGTGGATCAGGACGTGGCGTATCACATGCTTCAGGTCTTCACCGGTCTCGCACCAGTAATCCAGGATCGGGCGGCGGTAGAGGAAGACCATGTCCATGTCCTGGGCCACGTCGCCGACGCTCTTGCGCGCGAGGTCGACGCCGCGATAGAGGCCGAGGAGATCGAACGGCGTTTCCAGATCCATCTCGCCGCTGGTTTCGTCGTCGGGGAAATCGGCGATCTGGATGACGACGTTGGCGACGTTCTGGCGCAGCTCCGCTGGGATCGAGGCGAAGGCTTCGACCGCCATCGCCTCCATGTCTTCCAGGCTCGGCGGCGCGGTGTAGCGCCGCGACGGCAGGTTGTCCTGCATCACTGTGCCGGTCTGCCGGCGCTTGGTCATTTCGGCGCCAGCCGCAACGCGCCGTCCAGCCGCACCACCTCGCCGTTGAGGAGGCTGTTCTCGATCATGTGCAGCACCAGCCGCGACACCTCATGGGCATGGCCCAGGCGCTGCGGAAACGGCACGGAATCGCCCAGCGCTTTTTGGACGTCGGGCGGCAGGTTCAGCATCATCGGCGTGGCGATCAGGCCGGGGGCGATGGCCAGTACGCGGATGCCGCTGCGCGCCAGGTCGCGCGCCGCCGGCAAAGTCAATCCGACAATGCCGGCTTTTGATGCGGCGTACGCCGCCTGGCCGATCTGTCCTTCATAGGCGGCCACCGACGACGTCGACACGATCACGCCGCGCTCGCCGTCAGTCAGCGGCGGCAGGCCGGCCATGTCGGCGGCGGCCAGGCGCATCATGTTGAAGGTGCCGACGAGATTCACGTCGATGACCTTGCGGAACTTCTCCAGGGGAAGCGGCCCGTCCTTGCCCAGGATGCGGCCGGGAATCAGGATGCCGGCCACATTGACCAGGATGCGCGCCGGACCATGGGCAGTCCGCGCCTGGGCCACCGCGGCTTCGCCACCGGGTCCGTCGCTGATGTCGCAGCCAATGCCGACGCCGCCGATCTCCTTCGCCACGGCTTCCGCGGCGTCCTTGTTGATATCCAGCACCGCCACCTTGGCCCCGGCCTTGGCCAGATGCCGCGCCACATCGGCGCCGATGCCCGACCCGGCGCCGGTGACCAGCGCCGCCTGTCCCCTGATGTCCATGGATGACGGTCCCGTTCTCTTGGTTGTCTTGGATTTCGCCGCAGACACCTAGCGGCTTGCGCCGCCGCTGCCCAGCGCAAAATGCCGGCCTCCGGCGCCCGTGCAACCGATGGGAAGGATTGGTAAATCCCCAAGCTCTCCGGCGCCTTGACGGCCATTGAATCCGGCCGCCGCCGGGCCATATCTTCCGCCATGGCCGGCACCGACCTGGTTCCCATCGATTCCGAGAAGTTGCATCGCGACCAGGCGCGGGTGGAGGCCGGATTCTGGGACAAGCTGCGGCGCACGATCCCGCGCATTCCCTTCCTGGATGAAGTGGTTGCCGCCTATTACTGCGCCACCGATCCGACGACGCCGCTGAAGGCGAAGGCGATCCTCTATGGCGCGCTGGCCTATTTCATCCTGCCCATCGACATCGTGCCGGATTTCATTCTCTGGCTGGGCTTCACCGACGATGCCGCCGTGCTCTACGCGGCGATCAGGACCGTGCGCAGCTACATGACCGACAGCCACCGGCTGCAGGCCCGGGCGGCGATCGACCGCCTCGCCAACGGCAAGCAGGATCGGCAAAGCGCCTGATCTTGATCTCGGCGCCCCGAGCGCCGATCTCTATCTCCATGCATATCCGGGTCCATCCAGGCTTCGAAAGATCGGTTGAGGCGCCTGGACGCGGCCCAATTCCCTTGCATGGCATCGTTCCCAAAAATCAGGGTCCCTCGGAATCGCTGTTTTCGCGGATTCCGTTTTCGGGATCAGCGGGTTGGCTGGTGGGAAAAATGCGCAGATTGCACCATTCAGAAGGGCAGGTAAGTGATGCTGGACGGCCCCGCGTTTGAACCGTCTGTGCCGGCCGTCAGGCCGGATGACGAATTGCTGGACGCCTACTCCCGCGCCGTCACGGGCGCGGTGGAGCGGGTGTCGCCGGCGGTGGTGCATCTGCAATCCCTGCGGCCGGTGGATGGCCCAGGGGACCGACAGGAGCGGCCGGTGGGCTCGGGCTCCGGCGTGATCTTCACGCCCGACGGCCTGCTGGTCACCAACAGCCATGTGATCCACGGCGCCTCCAGCGTGATGGCGACGCTGATGGATGGCCGCACCTTGCCGGCCTATCTGGTGGGCGAGGATCCGGACACCGATCTCGCCGTGCTCCAGCTCCATGGC
>DATKFM010000230.1:0-13681 GCA_035544395.1 Verrucomicrobiia bacterium | reverse complement strand
TGGTGGGTGAGTTCCCGGAACTCCAGGGCATCATGGGCCGCTACTACGCGCTCCATGAGGGCGAGAAGCCGGGCGTCGCCGACGCGGTCGCCGAACACTATCAGCCGCTTGGCCCGAACGATCGCTGCCCGACATCGCCGGTAAGCATTGCCGTTGCGCTCGCCGATAAGATCGACTCTCTGGCTGGATTCTTCGCGATCGACGAGAAGCCGACAGGTTCGAAAGACCCATTTGCCCTTCGGCGCGCTGCGCTGGGCGTCATCAGGCTTATTGTCGAAAACAAGCTGCGGTTGCCGCTCGTACAAATGTTCGGCAAGGCGAATCAGCTTTTCAAGAAACAGAGCAGCGCCATCCCGTCGTTGAAGTCGGAGGAACTGCTCGACTTCTTTGCCGACCGGCTGAAGGCGGCTTTGCGCGAGAAGGGTGTGCGGCACGATCTGGTTTCCGCGATCTTCAGTCTCGGCGGCGAAGACGATCTGGTGCGCCTCCTGGCGCGCGTCGATGCGCTGAAGTCGTTCCTGGATACCGATGACGGCGCCAATCTTCTCGTCGCCTATCGCCGCGCCAGCAACATCGTCAAGATCGAGGAGAAGAAGGACAAGGCCGAATACAATGGCGGCGCCGACGCGGCGAAGTTGCAGCAACCCGAGGAAAAATCGCTCCACGCGGCGCTGGCTTCCGTCGCCTCATCGGGGGAACAGCTCATCAAGAGCGAGCATTTCGGCAATGCCATGTCCCAGCTCGCCAAATTGCGCCAGCCGGTCGATGCCTTCTTCGACAAAGTCACCGTGAACAGCGATGACAAAGATCTGCGCGCCAACCGCCTGCGTCTGCTTTCGCAGATCCGCACGACTCTGAACAAGGTCGCCGATTTCTCGCAGATCGAGGGATAAAGGGGCCATGTCCAAGTGGGTCTACAGCTTTGGCGGCGGGAAGGCGGATGGCCGGGCGGAAATGCGCAATCTGCTGGGCGGCAAGGGCGCTAATCTGGCTGAAATGAGCAGCCTGGGTCTGCCGGTGCCGCCGGGCATCACCATCACGACCGAAGTCTGCACCTATTTCTATGCCAACGGGAAATCCTATCCCACCGATCTGCAGACGCAGGTCGCCGCCGGACTGGCGCAGATCGAATCAACCGTCGGCGCCAAGTTCGGCGACGCCGCCGACCCGCTGCTGGTGTCCGTGCGCTCGGGCGCCAGAGTGTCCATGCCCGGCATGATGGATACCGTTCTCAACCTCGGCCTCAATGACAAAACCGTCGAAGGCCTGGCGACAAAGTCGGGCGATCCACGCTTCGCCTATGACAGTTACCGACGTTTCATCCAGATGTATGGCGACGTGGTGCTGGGCGTCGATCATCACAATTTCGAAGAGATCCTCGATCTGCACAAAGAGGATCGCAATCTCAGCCTGGACACGGCGCTCACCGCCGAGGACTGGAAGACCGTGGTGACCGGCTACAAGGCCAAGGTGCAGGAGCATCTGGGCAAGCCGTTCCCGCAGGATCCGATGGAGCAGCTCTGGGGCGCCATCGGCGCTGTCTTCGGCAGCTGGAACACGCAGCGCGCCGTCACCTATCGCAAGCTGCACAATATCCCCGAAGACTGGGGCACCGCCGTCAGCGTTCAGGCGATGGTGTTCGGTAACATGGGTGATAGTTGCGCAACCGGCGTCGCCTTCACCCGCAACCCGTCGACAGGCGCCAACGAATTCTATGGCGAGTACCTGGTCAACGCCCAGGGCGAGGATGTGGTCGCGGGCATCCGCACGCCGCAGCATCTGACCGTCGCCGGCAAGAAATCCAACCGCTCCAACCTGCCGGCCATGGAAGAGGTCATGCCCAAGCTGTTCGGCGAGCTCGACGATGTGCGCCGCAAGCTGGAAGCCCACTACCGCGACATGCAGGATATCGAATTCACCGTGCAGCAGGGCCGGCTTTGGATGCTGCAGACCCGCAGCGGCAAGCGCACGGCGGCGGCGGCGCTGAAGATCGCGGTCGACATGGTCGCCGAAGGGCTGATCGACAAGCGGCAGGCGGTGCGCCGCATCGATCCGTCTTCGTTGGATCAGCTGCTGCACCCGACATTGGATCCCAAGGCGCCGCGCAAGGTAATCGCCCGCGGCCTGCCGGCCTCGCCGGGGGCGGCGGCGGGAAAGGCGGTATTCACTGCCGACGAGGCCGAGGACCGCGCCACCAAGGGCGAAAAGGTCATCCTGGTGCGGCTGGAGACCAGCCCCGAGGATATCCACGGCATGCATGCTGCCCAAGGCATCCTCACGGCGCGGGGCGGCATGACCAGCCACGCAGCCGTTGTGGCGCGCGGCATGGGGCGGCCCTGCGTTTCCGGCGCCAGCGACCTGCGCATTGATACCCAGGCCGGCACCATGACCGTGCGCGGCACCACGGTTCGGGCCGGCGATCTCGTCACTATCGACGGCGGCACCGGCGAGGTGATGCTGGGCGAGGTGCCCACGATTCAGCCGGACCTCTCCGGCGATTTCTCGCAGCTCATGACCTGGGCCGACGAAACCCGCCATATGAAGGTGCGCACCAATGCCGAGACGCCGGCGGACGCGCGGACGGCGCGGCGCTTCGGCGCCGAGGGCATCGGCCTCTGCCGCACCGAGCATATGTTCTTCGACGGCGACCGCATCGTCGCCATGCGCGAGATGATCATGGCTGAGGACGCCGCCGGCCGCCGCGCGGCGCTGGCCAAGATACTGCCGATGCAGCGGGCGGATTTCGTCGAGCTGTTCCGCATCATGCGCGGCCTGCCGGTGACCATCCGCCTCTTGGACCCGCCGCTGCATGAATTCCTGCCCCACACCGATGTGGAGATGCAAGAAGTGGCCCGGGCCGCGGGACTTGGCATCGATACGGTGCGCCATCGCGCCGCCATGCTGAAAGAGGCCAACCCGATGCTCGGCCATCGCGGCTGCCGCCTGGGCATCACCTATCCGGAAATCTATGAGATGCAGGCGCGGGCGATCTTCGAGGCCGCCGCGGAAGTGCAGAAGGAGACCGGTGAGACTGTTGAGCCGGAGATCATGATCCCGCTGGTCGCCTGGACGCGGGAGTTCGTCCTGCTGAAGGAACTGGTGGACAGGGTTGCCGAGGAGGTGACCAAACAGTCCGGCCGGCAAACTGCCTATCTGGTGGGCACGATGATCGAGCTGCCGCGCGCGGCGCTGCGGGCGCATGATATCGCGGCGAGCGCGCAGTTCTTCAGCTTCGGCACCAATGACCTTACGCAGACCACCTATGGTCTCAGCCGCGATGATTCATCGCGCTTCCTCACCGCCTATGAACGGGCGGGCATCCTGACCCAGGACCCGTTCGTCACGCTCGACCGGGAAGGCGTGGGCGAACTGGTGCGTATCGCCGCCGAACGGGGCCGCAAGCGCCGCGCCGACCTCAAGCTCGGCATCTGCGGCGAGCATGGCGGCGATCCCGCCTCGATCCGCTTCTGCGCCGAGGTGGGGCTGGACTACGTGTCCTGCTCACCCTACCGGGTGCCGATCGCCAAGCTGGCGGCGGCGCAGGCGACTCTGGACGCGAGTGCCGACGCGACGGTGTGAGCGCCGCTACTTCTTCGGCGGCCTGCCATATTTCCGCATGGCCTTTTCCAGAAGATCGAACGGCAGCGCATGGACCGTGCGGCCCTTGAAGCCGATGGTGGTTTCCGCCGCCGTCAGCGCGTTGAGGATGGCTTCCTCCGTGGCCTCGGCCGCCGCCTCGAACAGCGGCGACATTTCCGGCGGCGCCATCATTTTCACGTCATAACAGTGCTTGTTGCGGGGGATGCGGTTGCCGTTGGCGAAGGCAAGGAAGATGTCGCCGCTGCCGTTGCTGCCATAGCCGCCGACCCAGGCCAGGCCGGTTGCGGCGCGGCGCGCCAGTCGTTTGCACTGGATCGGCAGCAGCGGCGCATCAGTAGCCAGGATGACGATGATCGAGCCTGCACCGGGCTCGAGGAAGCGATCGAGCCAGCCGTCGGGCGCAGGAACAACCTCGCGGGTGATCTCGCGGCCAACCGGCGCGCCATCGACGCGAAACTGCTCGCGGTCGCCATAGTTGGCCTGCACCAGCGCCCCCACGGTGTATTTGCCATTGCGGGTTTCGGCGATGCGCGAGGAGGTGCCGATGCCGCCCTTGAATTCATGGCATATCATGCCGGTGCCGCCGCCGACGCAGCCTTCGTCAACCGGGCCGCTCTTGGCACTGTCGAGTGCGGCGAAGGCGTGCTCCTGCTTCACGGGAAACTTTTCCGCGTCGCTGAGCCAGCCGTCATAGGTTTCGGCCGTGACCGGCAGGTGCCATTCCTGATCGACGCCCTTGTTCACTGCATAAGCGACCAGTGCGTCATGGACCACGCCGACGGAATGGGTGTTGGTGATGCAGAGGGGTGCGGCGAGCAGGCCCTGTTCCTCGATCCAGATGGTGCCGGTCATCTCGCCGTTGCCGTTGAAGGAATGGAAACCGGCGAACACGCCGTTGCGCCAGACATCGTCGCTGGCCGGCCATACGGCGGTGACGCCGCTGCGGGCGACAAAGGGTTGGTCATGGACCACGGTGCAATGGCCGACGCGGACTCCCGGCACGTCGGTGATGGCATTGAGCGGTCCCGTCGGCAGATATCCGGAGGCGAAACCGAGATCGCGTAAGCGCGCGCGGCCCATTTGCTGGTCTCCCTGTGATTATACTCGGTGTTCTTTTGCTTTTAGGTCGGCGGCAGCGGACGGAGAGTCGCCTTGGCGCATAGTAATTCCCGCCCCGGACCGACTTTGTCCAGGGCTTCCTGGCGCAGCAAGGCAAGGCCCAGGCCTTCCACAGCACTGCGCATCTCGCCGGCTTCGGCACCGTCTAGGGTGATCGGGGCACCGAAGTCGGGCGTCGGGCCGTCGATGGACACCGGCAGGAGTTGTTTTCGCACCAGGCTGCGATAGCGCATGCGCGCCGTGACTTCCTGGCCGATATAGCAGCCCTTCTGCCAGTCGATGCCGTGGAGCTCGTCGAAACCGTTCTCCAGCAGCAGCGCGCGTTCCACCGGCAGGTCGCGGCTGCCGTCGGGCACGCCAAGGGCGATGCGGTGGTGGTCATAGGAATCTTCGTTTGCAGCATTGAAGCCGTACTTGGCGATCCAGCTTGCCGCATTGTCGGCGGCGACAATTGCACGGGCGCCCAGGGCGGGGAGGCGCGGATCGGCAAAGATCGCAGCGGCATCATTGCCGCGCAGAGCGTCCGGATCCAGAGCATCGCCCCAGAGGAGAACGATCGCGAGAGATCCGGTCTTGTCTTCGATGGTCACCTTGGCGCGCAGCTTGTAAATGCCCAGCCGGCGCATCAGGTCGGCGCGGCGCTCGGCTTCGCAATCCAAGAGCAGCGCGTCCGTCTGCGGCACGATGAAGAAATCATGGAGGAAGCGGCCCTGAGCCGTCAGTAGCGCGGAATAGACCGGCTGCCCCGCGGCTGCGCGGGCGACATCGTTGGTCACCAGCCCCTGCAGGAAGGATACGCGATCCTCTCCGGCGATTCTGAGGACGCCGCGGCGCTTGGCGATGGTGGCAAAAACAGGCATATCCAGCTCGCTCTTGAGACCGGCCACAATCAGAGAAGGCGCGGGCATTGGCAAGTCCCGCGCAATCGTCTATCGCAGGGGCCCGACGGTAACCAGTTTTCTTGCGAGTGCGCGTGGCCAACTACGATCTGATCATACGCTCCGGTGTCCTCGTTACGACCGAGCAGACGGGTCCCGGCGATATCGCCATCAGCGGCGGCCGAATTGCCGCCATCGGCAGCGTTGGCGGAGATGCAGCCGAGGTGATCGACGCCAAAGGCCTGCACATCCTGCCGGGCGTGATCGATACCCAGGTGCATCTGCGCGAACCGGGAATGGAGCATAAGGAAGACCTGGCGACCGGCACAAAGGCGGCGGTGTTGGGCGGTGTTACCGCCGTGTTCGAGATGCCCAACACCAGGCCGAATACGATCACCCAGACCGACCTCGAGGACAAGATCCGCCGCGCCCGCGGCCGGGTCTGGAGCGACATCGCCTTCTATGTCGGTGCGACGCCGGACAATCTCAAGGAGTTGCCTGCTCTGGAGCAGCAGCCGGGCTGCGCCGGCGTGAAGATGTTCATGGGCAGCTCCACCGGCACCCTGCTGGTGGCTGACGACGCCACGGTGCTGCAGGTGCTGAAGCATGGCCACCGCCGCATGGCGGTGCATGCGGAGGATGAAGCGCGGCTGAAGGAACGTTTTGCGCTGGTGAAGGATGGCGGTTCGCCGGCCATGCATCCGGTCTGGCGCGATGCGGCGACAGCGTATCTGGCCACGCAGCGCCTGATCGGACTGGCGCGGGAAGCCAAGCGGCGCGTGCATGTGCTGCATGTCACCACGGCTGAGGAAATGGGATTCCTGGCCAAGCACAAGGATATCGCCACGGTGGAAACCACGCCGCAGCATCTGACGCTGGTGGCGCCGGAGTGCTATGAGCGGCTCGGCACTTATGCGCAGATGAATCCGCCAATCCGCGACGCAAGCCATCAGGTGGCGCTGTGGAACGCGGTGCGGGCGGGCGTGGTTGATTGCATCGGCTCCGACCATGCACCCCATACCCGTGAGGAGAAGGACAAGCCCTATCCCCAGAGCCCGTCGGGCATGCCGGGCGTGCAGACTTTGCTGCCGCTGCTGCTGGACCACGCCAATGCCGGACGGATGACGCTGCAGCGGCTGGTGGAGATCACCAGCGCTGGACCGGCGCGCATCTTCGGCATCAAGGGCAAGGGCGCGATCCGTGAAGGCCACGATGCCGACCTGACGCTGGTGGATCTCAAGGCCCAGCGCACGATCCGCAGGGAGTGGATCGCCAGCCGCTGCGGCTGGACACCGTTCGACGGCATGGCCGTGACCGGCTGGCCGAAGGCGACGATCATCCGCGGTCGTGCCGTCATGCGCGATGACCAGGTGCTGGGCGAACCGGCCGGCGAGCTGGTGCGATTCTTGGATACCGACGGCGGAACCGCGTAGGATAGGGCAGGCAGCCTTGGACCTGCCGGGAGGTGAAGCATGACCGCTTGCATCGTGGGCTGGGCCCATACGCCCTTCGGACGCCATGACGGCGAGGATGTGGAATCCCTGATCGGCAAAGTGGCGGGCGCCGCCATCGCCGATGCCGGCCTGCATCCACGGGACATCGATGAGATCGTGCTCGGCCATTTCAATGCCGGCTTCTCGCGCCAGGATTTCACCAGTTCGCTGGTGCTGCAGCATCTGCCGGAATTGCGATTCAAGCGAACCTCTCGCGTGGAGAATGCCTGCGCCACCGGCTCTGCTGCGATCCATGCCGGCCTGCGTGCCATCGCCGCGCGCCAGGCGCGGCTGGTGCTGGTGGTGGGTGTGGAGAAGATGACGGATGCCTCGCCAGATGATGTGGGCCGCAACCTGCTGCGCGCCAGCTATGTGCGCGAGGAGGCCGAGGTGGAGGGCGGTTTCGCCGGTATCTTCGCGCAGATCGCCCAGCGCTATTTCCAGCAGCATGGCGACCAAGGGGATGCGCTGGCGCGTATCGCGGCGAAGAACCATGCCAACGGCGCCGGCAATCCGCTGGCGCAGATCCGCAAGGACCTGGGCTATGAATTCTGCCGCCAGCCCTCGGAGAAGAATCCGATCGTGGCGCCGCCCTTGCGCCGCACCGACTGCAGCCCGGTTTCCGATGGAGCGGCGGCCCTGGTGCTGGCGGACATGGATGTGGGGCTGGCGCAGGAGAAGGCGGTGGTGTTCCGCGCTGCCGAGCAGGTGAACGACTTCCTGCCCATGAGCCGCCGGGATCCCACGAAGTTCGAGGGGTGCGCGGTGGCCTGGCAGCGGGCGCTGGAATCGGCGCGGCTGAGCCTCGACGACCTGAGCCTGGTGGAGACCCATGATTGCTTCACCATTGCAGAATTGATCGAGTACGAGGCGATGGGCCTGACGGCGCCGGGCCAAGGCGCGCGGGCCATCGAGGAAGGCTGGACCGAGAAGACCGGCAAGCTGCCGGTCAATCCCTCTGGCGGGCTCAAGGCCAAGGGCCATCCCATCGGCGCCACCGGTGTGTCCATGCATGTGATGGCCTCCATGCAGCTGATGGGCGATGCGGGCGGCATGCAGATCCCCAACGCCAAGCTGGCTGGGATCTTCAACATGGGCGGCACGGCGGTCGCGAACTATGTCAGCCTGCTCGAGCGGCTGCGCTGAACTGCAATCCGGAAGAGGGAAAACGAAGACGCATGTTCAAGGGAATTCTGCTGCGGGAACTGGACGGCAAGGTGAGCGCGGCGCTGGAGGATATCGACGAGGCGCAATTGCCCGCCGGCGACGTGACCGTGGACGTGCAGTACTCCACCCTCAACTACAAGGACGGCATGATCCTGAAGGGGATGGGGCGGCTGGTGCGGCAATATCCTCATGTCCCCGGCGTGGATTTCGCCGGCAAGATCAGCGCATCATCGGCGCCGGGCTGGAATGTCGGCGATGAAGTGATCCTCACGGGCTGGCGCGTCGGCGAGACCCATTGGGGTGGCTATGCGCAGAAGGCCCGCGTGAAGTCCGACTGGCTGGTCAAGCTGCCGGCGGGCATGAGTACCCAGCAGGCGATGGCGATCGGCACGGCGGGCTTCACCGCCATGCTGGCGGTCATGGCGCTGCAGGAGCACGGCGTTACGCCGGATAAGGGTGAGGTGCTGGTGACAGGCGCGGCTGGCGGCGTCGGCAGCGTGGCGGTGGCGGTGCTGCACAAGCTGGGCTACACGGTGGCCGCGTCTACTGGCCGGCCGGAGACCCACGACTATCTGAAGAGCCTGGGCGCCGACTCAATCGTCGACCGAGCGACCCTGGCGGTCCTGCCAGCACGGCCCATGGAGAGCGAGCGCTGGGCCGGTTGCGTGGATGCTGTGGGCGGCCCGACCCTGGCCAACGTCCTGGCGTGCCTGAAGCATCGGGGATCTGTGGCCTCCTGCGGGCTGGCGGGCGGGAATAAGCTGGAAACCACCGTCATTCCCTTCCTGCTGCGGGGTGTAAATCTATTGGGCATCGATTCGGTCAATTCGCCCCGGCCGGAGCGGGAAACCGCCTGGAAACGTCTAGCGAAAGAATTGGAACCGAAAGCCCTGGAAAGCATTACGTCGCTGATTTCATTAGTAGATCTGCCATCCAAGGCAGCCGATATCCTGGCTGGCAAAGTGCGCGGCCGACTAGTGGTGGACGTCAATCGTTAATAATTGGAGGAAATTTAAGTAAAATTTTAACGGTTTTGGCCGTCATATTAAGCCCACGATGATGTCACACCGCCGATTCACCCGAGCAATTACCCTCTCCCTCGCAAACAGACGGAGGGCAGATATGCTCTACACGACGCTTAGTCTGGCTCTGTTTGGAGCCGCCTATGCCTTCATCGCGTCATTTGTGATTTTCTGATCCCACGCAACAACCCCAAGCTTCAGCGACGATTTTGGACCGCCGGCCTCAAACCGGCGGTCTAAATCATTTTGGGCCTAGAGCTTGGCGACGCTGACGCGGCCTTCCGGCGCAACCCGGGTGACCAGCAGATTGATCAGCGCCGGCCGGTTGCCGCCCTGGAGATTGACCACGATCTGATCGCCCTCCCGCAACAGTTCGTCGGCACCGGCGAAATAGGGCGTGGCGACGCCCGATTGAGGCTCCGCCGTCAGATTCTCGGCGCCATCGGCGGTGCGATAGTGCCAGAGGGTGAAACCGTTGGCGTAGGCGAGCACGCTGAGATCGCGCGAATTGAAGGCCATGACTCCTCCCCGATTACGCATTTTATGTATTATGCGTAACTAGTTTGCGGGAGTCAAGACGGAATTATGCGATTCGCTTGATGGAGTTCAGCTGCCCTCGCCGGCGGCGACGATGCGGTAGATATTCTTGATCTCCTTCGCCGCCAGCTTGATGTCTTTGGGCGGGTTGAACTGGTGCAGCACTACCTGGTCGTCGCTGCGCCGCAGGAACTGCTTGATCATGCCGCGTCCGTCGGTCAGTTCCACGGCGACGAAGCAGTTCTTGGTCAGGGGACGGTTGGGATTCACATAGAGGATCTCGCCGGCATAATAGCGCGGCTCCATGCTTTCGCCATCGACATAGAGGGCGAAGGCGTTGGTCGATCCCGCCAGGCTGGCCGGGCGCTCCACATACTCCTTGGGATCGCCGTCGTTGAAGTAAAAGCCCATGGAACCGCCGCGTACCGCGCCGGTGACCGGCAGGTCGCGCTGCGGTGTCGGCTGCACGCCGTCGCGGATGATGACGCCGGAGCCGGGCAGGCTGCGGTCGGCGCCGACGCCGGCCAGCTGCATCACGTCGGCCGGGCTGACGCCCTGGGGCGAGAACAGATCGGCCAAGTGTCGCGCCAGTTCGATCGGGAGGAAGCGCCGGCGGTACCGGTCCTCATAATGCTGGTACTTGGTCAGCCGCCAGCCCAGGGAATCGGCCACGACGCGCATGGACAGGCCGGCCTGTTCGCGCAGGGCCTTGAGTTGGCGGGCAGCTTCCGAAATTTCGCTCATCTCAACCTCATTGTACGCTGTATACGTTTAGCATAGGTAATTCGCGGTTGACAAGTGTCCGCAGTATGCGTAATATTCAGCGTATGGACAACGCATCCGACGCCCAGCCGGCGCTTCCGGTTTCAAACACAAAAATCAAAGCGATGCGGCGGCCGCGGCGGAAGGCCCGGTCCTGCTTGAATTGCCGGCAAACCTTCATGGGTAGCGGGCCGGGTGAGCGTATCTGCCTGAACTGCAAGGAAACCGATGAGTGGCGGAATGCGGTAGCGGCGAGCAAGGGCTTCATCGAGTGGTGAATGATTGGGAGGAACGGGATGGGCGAGATCGTGGCGCTGCCGGCGGCTGATGGCATGACGGGGGGCGAAGCGTCAGGGCAGATCGCCGGCGCCGGCTGGCGGCAGGTGATCGGCATCGGCGTCACCGCCGAGGGAAGCCTGGAGATCATTAACAGCAGTATGAGCGCCGAGCGCGCGCTCTGGCTGACCGAATGGGCGCGGCGCTGGGCGCTCGGCCTGATCGGCGACGAAATCTGACTCGCGCTCCGCAGGCGGAGGGAACGATGCGCGCCTTGAAGGGAAAGGCTCGCCGCGGGCGGCCGCGGCAGCAGCGCGATGCCCAGGACCGGGGCACGCCGGAGATCCAGGCCCTCAGGCGCAGGCTGGCGGCCGGCGGCGACGCGGCGCTCACCGAATATCCGCTAGGAATGCTGCGGCTGCGGCAAATGATCGACGGCGATCAGCATGAAGCCGGTTGCCACTATGCCTTTCTCTATCGGCAGGCAGTGGGGCGGGTACAGGTGAGTTGCAATCATCTCTATCGCGAACTGCTGGCGGTGCCCGGCGGCGGCGCCGAACGACCGGACGCACTGCAGGCGCGGTTGGAAGCGCAGTATCGCGCGGCCAAGCGCCGTTTGCTGGCGGCGGGGCGCCAGGCCTGCCAGGCGACGGAGGATGTCGCGGTGTTCGGGCGCATGCCGTGGATCCTGGCCGATGCGCAAGCGAATGGGGAGGGCGCCCTGCAGTTGCGGGCAATTCGCGCGGGATTGGACGCGCTGCTCCATGGCCGCCACTTTCTTGTTGACAAATAGGAAAATAATCATATAATGAAATGATAGTGGGGCGGCAATCGGCCGCCCCATTTTCTTTCCTGCGGGGAGGGCTGACGGACCGTGGCATCGCGACCGAAGAAGTCGGGGAAGCGGCCGGCGGTGGACAAGGTAATTCCGGCTCCGGCTCCGCCGAAGCGGAGGCACTATGCGCCGCGAATACACCAGTCGAATCTGCATAAGCTGCTCAAGCGCTTTAGCGTGCTGGTTGCCCATCGGAGGTTCGGGAAAACGGTATTTGCGATCAACGAACTGATCGAGAAGGCAGAGAACTGCAAGAAGGAAGCGCCGCGCTTCGCTTATCTGGCACCATACTACCGTCAGGCCAAAAACGTCGCCTGGGACCATCTGAAGCGTTTCACGCGCGAGATCGACGACATCCGGCATCACGAGACCGAACTGCGCTGCGACTTTCCCAACGGTGCGCGCATCACGCTCTATGGCGCCGATTTTCCCGACCGGCTGCGCGGACTCTATTTCGACGGCATCGTGCTCGACGAGTTCGCGCAGATGGAGCCGCGCATCTGGTCGGAAGTCATCCGCCCGGCGCTGGTGGACCGGCTGGGCTGGGCAGTTTTCATCGGCACGCCCAGGGGCCGCAACGCCTTCTGGAAGCTCTATGAGCGGGCGCGGCGGGACAAGGACTGGTTCACCGCCATCTATCGCGCCAGCGAGACCGGCCTGATCGGCGGCAAGGAACTGGCGGCGGCGCGCAAGGAGATGAGCGAGGAGGAGTACGAGCAGGAGTTCGAATGCTCGTTCGAGGCGCCGCTGTCCGGCAGCTACTACGGCAAGCTGATGGCGCAAGCGGAAGGCACGCAACGCATCCGCGAGGTGCCCTGGGATCCGGCGCTGCCGGTAACTACGGCCTGGGACCTGGGCATCGGCGATTCCACGGCGATCTGGTTCTGCCAACAGCTCGGCGCGGAGGTGCGGTTGATCGACTACCTGGAATGCAGCGGCGTCGGGCTCGACTACTACGCCAAGGCGCTGCAGGAGCGGCCTTATGTGTATGGCGAGCATCTGCTGCCCCATGACGTCCAGGTCAACGAGATGGGTACGGGGAAGAGCCGGCTCGAGGTGCTGGCGGCCCTGGGAATCCGCGCGCGGGTGCTGCCACAGCTCAAGGTGGATGACGGCATCCAGGCGGTGCGGGCGCTTTTGCCACGCTGCTGGTTCGACGGCGGGAAATGCGCGCGCGGGCTGGAGGCGCTACGCAACTACCGGCGCGCCTTTGACATCCATCTCGGGTATTTCCGGCCAGCGCCCGTGCATGACTGGAGCAGCCATGGCGCCGATGCCTTCCGCTACCTGGCGCTCGGCCTGAAATCCGAAGCGGAGAAACCCATGGAGAAGATCGAGTACCCCGAAACGGAGGTCGTATGAGCATCGAGTTGGAGCGGCGATTGCGCCAGTTGGAAGCGCGCGTCGATGAGTTGCTGCGCTCGTTGACCAAACAGGTGGCGGCGGACGAGCCAGCGGCCGGCGAACCCAAGCCTGATGCCGCTCCGGCGCGGCGGCGGAATGCCAACGGGAGGTTTGCGCGATGAGCAAGATGACGGAAAGCGAACTGAAAGCCATCCTGTCGGCGGAGATTGCCGATTCCATCGGCCATATCGGCGGCGAGCTGTCGGAACAGCGGCGCAAGGCGCTCGACTACTATCTTGGCCAGCCCTTCGGGAACGAGATCGAGGGGCGGAGCAAGGTGGTGTCGACCGATGTAAGCGACACCATCGAGTGGATTTTGCCGTCGCTGTTGCGCATCTTCACCGCCGGCGACGATGTCGTGCGCTATGAGCCCACCGGACCTGAGGATGAGGAGGTGGCGCGGCAAGCGACCGGGTACGCCAACTGGATATTCAATCGGGACAATCCCGGGTTCTACGCATTGGCCGGCGCGCAACAGTTGCGCGGCATCGGCCAGAACAAGGTCGACCGCTTCTTCTGGAATGACGTCAATCAAAGTCATTTGCACCGCATCAGCAGCGCGGTCGATCCCGTCAACAAGCTATATGT
>DATKFM010000229.1:0-4317 GCA_035544395.1 Verrucomicrobiia bacterium | reverse complement strand
TGCTGACATCAGGCTATGGCCGCCATGCCGGCCTGGTGCCCGGCGGCGGCGGGCGCCGCCTGCGCGCCACCTTGCAGCCGGGCAACCTGCTGCAGGCCACCTGGCGCGCGAGGCTGGCGGAGCATCTCGGCTACATGACCTGCGAACTGGTGGAGGGCTGGTCGGCCGATCTGCTGGATGACGACCTGCGGCTGGCGGGGCTGACGGCGGCGCTGGCGCTGGTGGACGCGGCGCTGCCGGAGCGGGAGCCGCACCGGCGCATCTATGACGATCTCGCCGCGCTGATCCAGAGCTTGCGAAGCAGCGCGGGCTTGGAAGTCTGGGGCGCCATGTTCGCGCGCTTCGAAGCCACGGTGCTGGCCGATCTCGGCTACGGCTTGGATCTGGCCAGTTGCGCGGCCACCGGCGCCACCACCGGCCTCACCCACGTTTCGCCGAAGACCGGCCGTGCCGTTTCATCCGCCGCCGCCGCACCATACAAAGAGCGTCTGCTGACGCTGCCGGCATTCCTGTTGCCAAATGCGGATGCGGCAATGCCTGTCGCGCGCGCTGATCTGTTCGCCGGCCTGAAGGTGACGGGATACTTTCTCGAACAGAACGTCTTCAGTCATCTGCCGGCAATCGGCGGCCGGGAGAACGGCCAAGCCGAGCAGCGCCGCGGCCTGCCGCCGGCGCGGGAACGTCTGCTGGATAAACTGGCCCGCCGCGCCGCTTAGGCGGCGCTGTCCTGGTGCAGGACCACCACAGCCTCGGCGTCGCTCAAATGCCGCGTGCGGTCGCGCCGCACCACGTGGAAGGCCTGGCTCTGCCGGTCCTTGACCGCCGGCTTGTACACATCCATCGGACTGTCGCTGCCGCGCAGGATCTCGTTGCCCAAGGGCTCCCATTCGCCGCCGTAATAATCCTTGAAAGCCGCGCTGGCGATGACAGGCGAGCCGAACTTCTTGGTGAGCTGCTCCAACCGCGTCGCTTCATTGACCGCCGAGCCGAACACCGAGAAGGCGAGCCGGTCGGCCAGTCCCACATTGCCGAACATGACATTGCCGATATGCAGCCCCAGGCCGAAGCCCAGCGCCGGCTCGCCTTTGCCGGCGCGCTCGCGGTTGGCGATCTCCATGCGGGTGACCGCTTCCATGGCGCCGGCCAGGGCCATCTGGCAGGCCTCGGTGGATTCCTTCTGGTTGCGCTCGCAGGGGAAGATGGCGAGGAAACCATCGCCCACGAAATCCAGGATTTCGCCGCCGGCATCGGCGACCGAGCCTGCGACATTGTCGAAGAAAGTATTGAGGTTGTCGATGTAGACCTGCCGGCCCAACTGCTCGGCCATGGCGGTGGAGTTGCGCAGGTCGCCCCAGACGATGGCGGCGCGGATGGTCTCGCCGTCGCCGCGCTGGATTTGGCCCGAGAGGACACGCTGTCCGGCATTGGGTCCGAGATAGGTCATCAACGCGCTCTTCGCCACGTCGCCGCGCACGGCCATCTTGGCCGCCACCGCCAGCCGGTCCTGGACACTGATCAGCGCCTCGATCTCGTCGTCGCTGAAGCCTCCGCGGCTGTTGGTGGACCAGGAGCCCATCATGCCCTGCTGCTTCGCCGCATCGAACGACGTCAGGAAGGCGAGATAGTCGGTCAGTCCTTCCTTGTGGAGATCGGCGAAGATCGGGAACTCACTCCCCGCCTGGGCATCGAGCCTGCGGCGCATATGCTCCAGCTTGTGCTTCATCATATGATAATAGGGGCTGACCTTGAACCGATCGTTGGTCTTGCCGCCGGGTGTGTGCCGGTAGCCCTCGACCTGCAACCCTTCCTTGTGCCGCCAGGTAAATCCGAGCGCGCGGTAGAGAGGATGCAGCACCGAGAAGGACAGATGCACCCGCGCCAGCGGAATACCGGCCCCATGCAGCCGCTCGCAGCAGCCGCGCACGATGGTTTCGAGATCGGCGTCGGTCAGCGCCTGGGACAGCAGCCAGCTTGTGGCGCGATCCACCAGCACCCGGGAAGCGGCGCTCGTTTTGTCGGACATGAAGGTACTCCGGAAGAAAAAGGCCCATTCGCGGGCGCATTGCAGAGGATATAGGAAACCCAACGGAGAAAACCAACAATCCCGGTGCTGTAAAATTTGTGTGCACCCCGGAATTCCGGATAGATTTCCGAACGGTAACCAGGTTCCAGGATCCATCCCTTCATGACCAGTCAGGTTCAAGGCCCGCGCCACATCGCGGTGATCGGCGCCGGCATCATTGGCGTCTGCACTGCGCTCTATCTGCAGCGGGACGGCCATCGCGTCACCCTGATCGACCGCGCGGGTCCGGGGGAGGGCGCCTCCAAGGGCAATGCCAGCGTCATCGCCGGCGAATCCTGCGTGCCGGTGGCCACGCCCGGCATCCTGAAGCGGGTGCCCGGCATGCTGCTGGACCCGCTCGGGCCGCTGGCCTTGCGCTGGAGCTATCTGCCGAAGCTGGCGCCTTGGCTCTGGCAGTTCGTCCGCGCGTCCTCGCCGGAGCGTGTGGAGGCCATCTCCATCGCACTGCGCGCCCTCAGCGCTCAGGCGCTGGAATCCTACTGGCCGCTGATCCGGTCGGCCGGGGTCCAGGACATGATCCGCCGCACCGGCTGGCTGATCGTCTACGAGACCGACGAGAAGTTCCAGGGCGCGCAGTCTGATCTCGAAATCCAGCGCCGCCGCGGCGTGGAATACCGCATCCTGCCGCCGGAGGAGATCCGCCAACTCGAGCCGAGCCTGGCGCCGATCTTCAAGCACGGCATCTATCATCCCGAGAACGCCTATGTGACCGACAATTTCCGGCTGGTGCAGGTGCTGGCGGAAGATCTCGTGCGCAATGGCGGAAAACTGGTGAAGGAAGACGCCACAGGTTTCGCCTTCGATACCGCCGGCCATCCGAATGCCGTGGTGACCAGCGCCGGTCGCCACGACGCCGACGCCGTGGTCGTCACGGCCGGCGCCTGGTCACGCTCACTCTGCCGCCAGCTCGGCCACAATCCGCTGCTGGATACCGAGCGCGGCTATCACATGATGTATCCGAACCCCGGTGTTGCGCCGCGCATGCCCATCTGTTCCGGCGAATACACTTTTGTGGCGACGCCGTTGGAGCAGGGGCTGCGGCTGGCGGGCACGGTGGAGTTGGGAGGCCTAGAGGCGGCTCCTGACTACGCCCGCGCCCGTATCATCGCCGAGCGCGGCCGCCGCATGTTGCCGGGACTGAACGAAACCGGCGGCGTGCCCTGGATGGGGTTCCGGCCGTCGATGCCCGACTCATTGCCGGTTATCGACCGTTCCAGCAAGCATCCCAACGTCTTCTTCGGTTTCGGCCATGGCCATCTCGGCCTGACGCTGGCCGGGGTCACGGGGCGGATTCTTTCCGACATCGTCGCCGGCCGCGACGCACGCCTCGACCTCGCGCCCTATCGCATCGATCGCTTCTAGACCAATCGCTCAATTGGCCCCGAATTTGCTCGCGAATTCGTGAGCAGGTATCGATGGCAAGGTTGCGACCGCTTCCTATATGCAGTTGGATTGGCGCGAGCTGGAAGGGCGCCGCGGCGAAGCTTTGATAAGGGAGGCTTGTATGACCGTCAGTCAGGACATCATCAATCTGTTCGATCGCTTCACCCATGGCGGCATGGATCGCCGCACGTTCATGCAGCGTCTCACCGCGATGGCGGGCGGCAGCGCTGCCGCCATGGCGTTGCTCTCCGTTCTCGAGAACAACTACGCCCGTGCCGAAATGGTCGCCGCCGATGACAGCCGCCTGAAGGCGGAGGACGCGAGCTATCCGGGCCCCGACGGCGCGATCAATGGCTACCTCGTGCGGCCCGTGGAATCGGGCAAGCGCGGCACGGTGATCGTGATCCATGAGAACCGCGGCCTCAATCCCCATATCCGCGACGTCGCCCGCCGGATCGCGCTCGAAGGCTACAACGCCTTCGCCGTGGACTTGCTGTCGCGCGACGGTGGCACGCCCGAGGACTCCGACAAGGCCCGTGACATGATCGGCAAGCTGGATCCCGAACTCAACGCCCAGCGCCTCGCCGCCGCCGTGCCGTTCTTCGCGGCCCATCCCGAGGGCAACGGCAAGGTCGGCGCTGTCGGCTTCTGCTGGGGCGGCGGCATGGTCAACCAGCTCGCGGTTCGCAGCCCCGATCTCGCCGCCGGCGTCGCCTATTATGGGCGCCAAGTCGACGCGGCGCGCGTGCCGGAGATCAAGGCGCCGCTGCTGCTCCACTACGCCGGCAACGACGAGAACATCAACCCGGGCATCGCCGATTACGAAGCGGCGTTGAAGGCCAACGGCAAAA
>DATKFM010000228.1:0-2578 GCA_035544395.1 Verrucomicrobiia bacterium | reverse complement strand
GAATTCGAGGGCCGGCTCAACAGCGTAAGCTCGGCCGGCAGCAGCGGCGGTGGGTGAGCCAGCCTCTGCCGCTCAATACATCGGCTTCAGCGACTCGAACAGGCGGCGGTAGCGGCCGTAGGCGTCGTCGTAGGCGGCGCGGTTCTTCTTGTCGGGCTCGATCGTTTCGGCGATCGCGCTGACCGACGAGGCGGCCGCCGCAAGGTTAGGGATCCGCCCCGACCCAACCGCCGCCAGCAACCCCGCGCCGACGGCCGAACTGTCGGCGACGGCCGAGCGTTCCACCGGCAGGCCGGTGATATCGGCGCGGATCTGCGCCCAGAGGCGGCTGCGGGCGCCGCCGCCCAGCAGCCGCACGCGACCGGCGGCAACGTCCATCTCGCGCAGCCGATCCGCCACGTCCCTCAGACCGAACGCGGTGCCCTCCAGCGCCGCGCGCGCCAGGTGGCCGGCGTTGTGCGACGGGGTCAGGCCGTAGAAGCAGCCGCGTGCCCCGGCGATCCATTCTGGCGTCATGGCGCCGGTAAGCGCCGGCAGGAACAGCAGGCCGTCGCACCCCGGCGGCGCGTCAGCGGCGCGGCGGTCGAAATCGGCAAAGTCCGGGATCGACAGCAGCGCCCGCAGCCATTCCAGCGCCCCGCCGCAGACCCAGCCGGGATTCTCGATATAGTTGAGCTCGGCGCCGACATAGCGATGCGTCTCCACCAGGCCCTGGGGATCGATCAGCGGCCGGGGGTCAAGGGCGCCGGTCACTTCGGCCGTGCCCAGCACATTGGCGATGATGCCGGGTGTCGCTACGCCTGCGCCCAGCGGCGTCGAGAAATCGTCGCCAGTGCCGACGGCGACGACGATCCCCGCCGGCAGGCCCGTCAGCGCTGCCCCGCGGGCGCTGAGTTTGCCGGCCGCCGCCTCGCTCCGATCGACGCGCGGAAGCTGGCTGGGCTTCAAGCCGAAGTGATCGAGCAGATCGCCGGCATAGGCGCCGGTCTTCAGATCATAGGTCAGACTCGTCGAGGCCATGCCGTGATCGATCACGGCTTCGCCGGTGAGCCGCTCCACCAGGTAGCTCACGGGCTGATGGAAGCGCGCCGGCCGTGCGCCGCTTTGCCCATGGGACAGCAGCCAGCGCGCTTTCGGCGCCATGTGGCTGCCATCGAGATTGGCGCCGGTGCGTGCGCGGAAGAATTCATTGCCCGGCGCGCGCCGGAGATCGGCGAGATTCTCGTCGGCGCGGCGGTCCATCCAGATCAGGCAGGGGGCCAGCGCGGCGCCTGCGCCATCCACCGCGATACAGCCATCAAGCTGACCGGCGACGCCAATGGCCGTCACATCGCCGGGCTCTTGCCCCGCTGCCGCCAGCGCCTCGGCAATCGCCGGGCCGAGCGCCTGTTCCCACACCGCCGGACTCTGTTCCGCCCAGCCTGGTTGCGGGAAATCGATGGCATAGCCGCGGCGGCCGCTGCCGGCGGTGCGCAACGTATCGTCCAGCAGCACCGCCTTCAGGCTCTGGCTGCCGACATCGACCCCGAGGATCATGGGTGCGGTACCCGCCGAAGGATCAGGCGGCGCGCGGCTTCTGGTCTCCGCGGCAGGCGTCGAGGATCAGCCTTAGCTGATTCGACAGCAGGCCGAAGCGCGGGGCGAAGGTGCCGTCGAGCGCCGCCGTGCCGATGGTGAAGAGATCGGCGCCGGCGGCCGCCACATCGCGGATGCGCTGCGGCGAGTTCACGTTGCCGGCGACCACCACGGGCTTCTTGGTGGCGGCCCGCGCCGCGCGGATCAGCTCGAGCGGATCAGCTTCCGTGGCGCGATAGGCAAGAAGGTCGACTCCGGCGCAGCCCGCCTCGACCATCGCCTTGGTGTCGGCGCCGATCCGCTCGACGCTGCCGCCGAGCTTGGTCGGATGTCCCTGGGGAATGCCGGGGAACGGGTAGTAGCCCGACTTGCTTCCCTTGAGGATCGCCATCACCTCTTTCACCTGGGTGCCGCCCATCAGGCAGTCGACGCCCAGCTTGGCGCCGACCTCCGCCGACCGCAGGCAGGACTCGGGCGTCGTGCTCACCACTTCCATGTAGCTGGTCTTGCCGTCCTGCTTGATCCGGTCATGGAGCTTGCGCAGCGTCTCCACGGACACGCCCACATCCTTGAAGCCCACATGGGCCAGCGGCACAGCGCGGATCGAGTCGTAGACCTCAAGGCAGTCCTCGATGGTCTGGTCTTCCCGCGTCAGCATGAAAATGAAATCCATGGTCAACCTTCGTAGTTTCTTTCTTGGGGATGGGCGGCGGGGGGCGGGAGTATGGGCGGGAAAAACCGCAAAAGAAAGGGGGTGGCCCAATCGCCACCCCCGCAAAGGGAACGGGAGATTGTTGATTTCGTTAGGCTTTGCTCACACCCAGCGAAACACCGCGAAGGCGTAGAGCAGCGCGATGATCAGGCCGCCCCAGAGCGGCGTGCCCATGATGCCGAGCCAGGCGAGGAAGATGAAGGCGCTGCCCAGCAGCGAGATGAACAACCTGTCGCCGCGGGTGGTGTCGAGGCTGAGGATGCCGCGGCGCGGCGAGCCGCCCGGGCTGAA
>DATKFM010000227.1:0-2813 GCA_035544395.1 Verrucomicrobiia bacterium | reverse complement strand
AGACGGCCGTCACCTGGGCGTCGCCCACCTTGTAGCGGTAGAAACTCGGCGCCTGCTTGTCCGCCGCCGGTGCGGCGGCCCTGGCGGGCGCATTGGACAGCAGGGGCGAAGCGGCCAGCGCAGCGGCCCCGGCGAGTGCGTAACGTCGTGTCAATTCCATGTGATGACCTCCTGGTGAGAAAATGAGTGCGACGGCGGGTTCTCCCGCCTTGGTGGGCCGTTGGCCAGGTTACCGCCGATTCCACCAGCGTTTTACGGTAGTGCGACGACGGTAACGCGACGCCAGGGCGAAGGGGGTTTTAGTTCGTAGATCGTATCCTCCGAGCTAACACCCTCGCCATCGGCTTATTCCGGCCTGCCCTACGCCGCCCGCCACAACCATTCGGCGATCTTCGCCATCACGTCGCCGGACAACAGCAGGACGGCCGACCAGACCAGCGCCGAGACAAAGTTTGCGATCTGGAATGGCCAGTACGACATCTCGAAAATGCCGGCGGCAAGCGGCACCGACGCCCGCAACGGCCCGAAGAACCGGCCGATGAAAATCGAGGGCACGCCCCATTTTCTGACGAAGGCCTCGCCGCGCGGCAGGATCTCCGGGTAGCGCGACAGCGGCCACATCTCGGCGACGTGTTCCTTGTATTTGAAACCGAACCAATACGAGACCCAATCGCCCAGCGCCGCGCCGATGCCGCCGGCCAGCCAGACCGGCCAGAAACTGATGCCGCTGACGCCGATCAACGCGCCGATTGCAACCAGCGCCCCCCAGGCCGGTACCAGCAGCGAGATGAAGGCGAGCGATTCGCTAAACGCCAGCACGAGGACGATCGGGGCGGCCCAGACCTGATTGTCGCGCACGAAATCAGCCAGGGCGCGCGCAAAATCTTCCATGTTCTGAAAAGCCCTCCCGCCCCTTCCGCTGATGAACCTTTCGCAGATTCGCAGATTCAAAGCCCGGGGATCAGGTACGCCACCCCCTTACGTGACTTCAAGTCACAAAGGCGGACATGTGGCGTGATTTGCCTCGATCCCAACCGCTCAACAATCATCGGGAAGGAAGCAATTTCCCGATCACGCCGGTCGCAAGGCGCTGACGCCGCCGGACGCGATGGCTTCTGTTGGCGGTTAATTCTGTCCCGCAGCGCGTCAATCTGATAGAGGGCCTTGGTCTCGTAGGGGGTCCGGCAAGATGGAGCCCATCAGCCCAGGCGTCACTTTTTAAGCCCATCCGTGGCATAGTCACGGGGACCGATTCGCTGCGCCACGCCGCGCGCAACATATAAAGAGCCATGTCCAAGCCATTGAAATCAGCTGCAAAAACCAAGACCGCCAATGATCTGTTCGGGGCCGAACCGAAGGGCCGCGCGCCGGCCAGGACGGCGCCGCGCGCGGGCAACGCCGAGGCCGGCTACACCGCGGCCGATATCGAGGTGCTCGAAGGGCTCGAGCCGGTACGCCGCCGCCCCGGCATGTATATCGGCGGCACCGACGAAAAGGCGCTGCATCATCTGTTCGCCGAAGTCATCGACAACGCCATGGACGAGGCGCTTGCCGGGCATGCGTCGTTCATCGAGGTCGAACTGGGCGCCGACGGCTTTCTGACCGTCACCGACAACGGCCGCGGCATCCCGGTCGATCCGCATCCTAAATTTCCGAAGAAGTCCGCGCTCGAAGTCATCATGTGCACGCTGCATTCCGGCGGCAAGTTCGACTCCAAGGTCTACGAGACCTCGGGCGGCCTGCACGGCGTCGGCGTGTCCGTCGTCAACGCGCTGTCCTCGCGGCTCGAGGTGGAAGTAGCGCGCAGCCAGAAACTTTACCGGATGAGTTTCGAGCGCGGCCATCCCAAGGGCAAGCTCGAAGACCTCGGCAAGATCAACAACCGCCGCGGCACCCGCATCCGCTTCAAGCCGGACAGCGATATCTTCGGCGCAAAGGCGAGCTTCAAGCCGCAGCGCCTGTTCAAGATGACGCGCTCGAAAGCCTATCTGTTCGGCGGCGTTGAAATCCGCTGGCGCTGCGATCCCGAGTTGTTGAAAGGCGTCGAGGACGTTCCTGCCGAGGACAGCTTCCATTTCCCGGGCGGCCTGAAGGACTATCTCGCCGCCGCCATTCACGCCGACACGCTGGTGCATCCCGATATCTTCTCCGGCAAGTCCGGCCGCAACGGCGCCCATGGCGCCTGCGAGTGGGCTGTGGCGTGGACGGCGGATGCCGACGGCTTCCTCTCCTCCTATTGCAACACCGTGCCGACGCCCGACGGCGGCACCCACGAGTCCGGCATGCGCAGCGCGATGCTGCGCGGCCTCAAGGACCATGCCGAGCGCATCGGCCAGGGCAAGCGCGCCGCCTCCGTCACCTCGGAAGACGTGATGGTCGGCGCCGCCGTGATGCTCTCGGTGTTCGTCCGCGAGCCGGAATTCCAGGGCCAGACCAAGGACCGGCTTGCCACCGCGGAGGCGCAGAAGATCGTCGAGCAGGCAATCAAGGATCCGTTCGATCACTGGCTGTCGGGCAATCCGCTGCAGGCCAACAAGCTGCTGGATTTCGTCATCGAGCGCGCCGATGAGCGGCTGCGCCGCCGCGCCGAAAAGGAAACGTCACGCAAGACCGCGGTGAAGAAGCTGCGCCTGCCGGGCAAGCTCGCCGACTGCACCAACACCGCCACCGAGGGCTCCGAGCTGTTCATCGTCGAGGGCGATTCCGCCGGCGGCTCCGCCAAGCAGGCGCGCAACCGCGAAACCCAGGCCGTTCTACCGCTACGCGGCAAGATCCTCAATGTGGCGAGCGCCGGCCTGACCAAGCTGTCGCAG
>DATKFM010000226.1:0-12680 GCA_035544395.1 Verrucomicrobiia bacterium | reverse complement strand
GCGGTGACGCTGGCGGCGCTGCCTCATCTCAGCGGCTGGCCGCTGGTGAGCGGCCTCGGCGGCGCCACCGGCGACATGATGCTGGGATTTCTCACCAGCCGCACGGGCCTCGCGGCGGCGATTGTCTCGCTGATCGCGCTGACGCTGGCGGCGCTGCTGCTGTTCTTCTCCCTGGGCTTGCCGTTCTTGTCCTATGTGCTGTTCGGACGGCAGGTGCATCGGGGCGTCGGCGCTTCCGGCAGCGTGATCCAATGGCTGCTGGCGAAACTCCCCTTCCGCAGCCGCGACAGCGAGGACGCCGGCCAGCGCCGCGCCGAGCGCAGCCGGGAGCAGCGCGCCGAACATCGCGAGCCGCGGCTGAGCAACGACATCGATGACGATGAAGAAGTGGAGATCGCCGCGCCGCCACCGCGCAATGCGGAGCGCCGCGCGGCACCGGTGGTGACCAAGCCGGCGAAGGCGAAGCCGCGCAAGAGCGCGGACAAGCAGGGTCTCCTCGACCTCACGCCGAACGAGCGCTATGCGCTGCCGTCGCTCGACCTGCTGCACAAGGCGCCGGTCAGCAACGGGCAACAGCGCATCAACGACGACTCCCTGCAGAAGAACGCGCGCCTGCTGGAAACCGTGCTGGATGATTTCGGCGTCAAGGGCGAGGTGCAGCAGGTGCGGCCCGGCCCGGTGGTCACGCTGTATGAGCTGGAGCCCGCGCCCGGCACCAAGACCAGCCGCGTCGTCGGCCTGGCTGACGATGTGGCGCGCAGCATGAGCGCGGTGTCCGTGCGCATTGCCGTGGTGCCCGGCCGCAGCGTCATCGGCATCGAACTGCCGAACCGGCTGCGCGAGACCGTTGTGTTGCGCGAGCTGTTGGAGGCGGCGGAGTTCGAACGCACCTCGGCGAAGCTGGCGCTGATCCTGGGCAAGGACATCAGCGGCGCGCCGATCACCGTCGATCTTTCGCGCATGCCCCATCTCTTGATCGCCGGCACCACCGGCTCGGGCAAATCCGTCGCCATCAACACCATGATCCTGTCGCTGATCTACCGGCTGTCGCCGGATCAGTGCAAGTTCATCATGATCGATCCCAAGATGCTGGAACTTTCCGTCTATGACGGCATTCCCCACCTGCTGTCGCCCGTGGTCACCGATCCGCGCAAGGCGATCGTGGCGCTGAAATGGACGGTGCGGGAAATGGAACAGCGCTATCGCCTGATGTCGAAAGTCGGAGTGCGCAACATCGAGGGCTACAACATGCGCGTGGCGCAGGCGCGCGAGAGCGGCGAAATCCTGACCCGCAAGGTGCAGACGGGATTCGATCCCGACAGTGGCGCGCCTGTGTATGAAGAAGAGACCATGAGTCTCGACGCGCTGCCGTTCATCGTCGTTGTCGTCGACGAGATGGCGGATTTGATGCTGGTGGCCGGCAAGGATATCGAGGCGGCGATCCAGCGCCTGGCGCAGATGGCCCGCGCCGCCGGCATCCATATCATCATGGCGACGCAGCGGCCTTCGGTCGACGTCATCACCGGCACGATCAAGGCGAACTTCCCGTCGCGGGTCAGTTTCCACGTGACGTCGAAGATCGATAGCAGAACGATTCTGGGCGAAACCGGGGCAGAGCAACTCTTGGGCCAGGGCGACATGCTCTATATGGCCCATGGCGGCCGCATCACCCGTGTCCATGGGCCGCTGGTGACCGACCGCGAAGTGGAATCTGTCGTCCGCTTCCTTAAAGAGCAGGGGACGCCTACCTATATTGAAGACGTCACCCGCGACGACGAAGAAGAGATGCCGCCGGAGGCGGGAACGTTCAGCGAGGGTTCAGACGACGGCCTCTACGATCAGGCCGTTGCACTGGTCTGCAGGGAAGGCAAGGCGTCCACAAGCTTCGTGCAGCGCTATCTGCAGATCGGCTATAACCGCGCCGCCCGCATCATCGAGCGAATGGAAAAAGAGGGCGTGGTGAGCACGGCAAACAGGGTCGGCAAGAGGGAAGTCCTGGCGAGGAACATCGATAGGGATGAATAGAGAAATGACTGCTGACCTGACGAGACGTGCTCTTCTGCCGCGGCGGCGTATTTTGCGCGCTGGCGCTGGACTGGCCGTGCTGCCGCTGCTGTCTGTGCTGGGCGCGGGTATCGCGCGCGCGGAATTGACCGATCAGGACATGGCCGACGTCAAACGCGTCGAGTCCTACATCAACAATATCGGCACGCTGCAGGCGAGCTTTCAGCAGCAGGATCCGAACAACGCCATCTCCACCGGCCGCATATATCTGCGCCGGCCCGGGCGCATGCGGGTGGAGTACGATCCGCCCAATCCGATCCTGATTATCGCCGACGGCACGCTGATCAGCCAGGTAGACCGCAAGCTGGGCGAGCTCAGCCAGATGCCGCTGAAGCAATCCACCGCCTGGTTCCTGCTGCGCGATCCCATCGAAATCGGCGACAGCATCACGGTCACCAAGGTGGACCGCCGGCCCGGCCTGCTCAGCATCACCATGTACGAGAATGACGAGCCCGATAACGGCACGGTGGAGCTGATCTTCCTCGACGATCCGATCCAGCTCACCCAATGGATCGTCACCGACGCGGATGCCAACCAGGTTCGCGTCGGCTGGATCAATGTGGAAACCGGCTTGCAGCTTCCCGCCAGCCTCTTCGCCACGCCGCGGGTGTTCACCAACGACAGCGAGAAGTAGCGGGCGCTGGATTTCGCGGCGCCGTCGCTATCCCTTAACGCATTGCTGGCAGGATGAAATGTCCGCCGAGGTGGTCTTGCGGGCCTCGGAGGCCGATGCCATCTTGGCGTGAACAGCACGCGAGGCGACATGCAGCTCGAAGCGCAGGCACCGGTCATCGGCATTCCCGTCTGCCTCCGGCAGTTGGATGAGCAGCCCTTCCATATAGTCGGCGAGAAATACATCACCGCCGTGGCCGATGCGGCCGGCGGTTTGCCGGTACTGCTGCCGGCGCTCGGAAGCCAATGGAATTTCAAGGAGTTGGTCGGCAAGCTCGACGGCCTGATGATGACCGGCAGCCCGTCAAACGTCGCCGTGCACCATTATGGCGGGGCGCCAGACCGGCCCGACAGCCCACAGGATCCCGCCCGTGATGCGACTACCCTGCCGTTGATCAGGGCGGCACTGGAGACCGGTCTCCCTTTGTTCTGCATCTGCCGTGGCTTCCAGGAGCTGAACGTCGCCCTGGGCGGAACTCTCCATACTCAAGTTCACAATGTCGTGGGCAGGAGCGACCACCGGGCGCCAAAAGGTACATATGAAGAACGCTATGGCCCCCGGCATCCGGTCAAATTGACGCCCGACGGCCAATTTGCCCAGATTTTAGGCAGCTCCGAAATCCAGGTGAACTCCCTTCATTGGCAAGGAATCGACCGGTTAGCGTCCGGCTTGACCGCCGAAGGGACCGCCCCCGACGGCACAGTCGAGGCCGTCCGAGTGACTGCCGCTCGCAATTTTGCCTTGGGAGTTCAATGGCATCCGGAGTTTCGGGCGACCGAGAACCCGGTTTCCGTGGCGCTGTTCCAGGCCTTTGGCAAGGCGGCACGGGCGCATGCCCGGGCCAAGCAGGGGCATCGGAACTTCCAGGCGGCCTGATTTTTCGGGCGGCGGATTTCGCATGCCCCCCAGCCGTGTCATGCGTGGGGCGCATGTCTGAATCCGCCGAGCAAACATTGAAAATTCAGCCTTTCGGTGCCATTCTTACTCTTACACAGTGGTCGTGACCGCAACGGCCACGATCGTCCGGGGTGGCTTCCCCTACCATCGCGGACTCCGAGAGGAACTGAGAGCGCCCGGTCCCCCCCTGACCGGGCGCTCGCCGTTTGAGAAAACTCCCGCGCATTCGATTCGTATCGGATCATTTCATCCGGCGCTGCTTCGACTCATTGTGGGGGCCGCGGCGAATCGCCTAACGTGCCGGCCGCGCCCTAGACGATTCCCTGCAAAGAATAATCCGCCATGCGTCTCGTCACCTGGAATGTCAATTCAGTCCGCCTGCGCCTGGAGAATCTAAAGCGGCTGTCGGAGACTCTGCAGCCCGATGTGATCTGCCTGCAGGAGACCAAGGTGGTCGACGATGATTTCCCGCGCGAGGGCATCACTGCACTGGGCTATGGCCATCACGTCATCCACGGCCAGAAGTCATATAACGGCGTCGCGATCTTTTCCCGCCTGCCGCTGCGCAAGCCGCAGCTTCTGAGCTGGTGCGGCAAGGAAGACCGTCGTCATGCGGCGGTGCTGCTGCCAAACGGCGTCGAGCTGCACAACTTCTATGTGCCGGCCGGCGGCGATATCCCCGATCCCAAGAAGAACGACAAGTTCGCCCACAAGCTGCGCTTCATTGCGGAGATGAAAGCCTGGTCGGCCGAAATGAAGCGGCGGCGGCGCAAAGGCATCATGGTGGGCGATCTCAACATCGCGCCGCTCGAGAATGATGTCTGGTCGCACAAGCAGCTGCTGGATGTGGTGAGCCACACGCCGATCGAGACCGAGGGCCTGACCGCCGTGCAGAAGACGGGCGGCTGGGTGGATGCGATCAGGCATTTCGTGCCGCCGACGGAACGGATCTATAGCTGGTGGAGCTATCGCGCGGCGGATTGGGCCGCGTCGGACCGCGGCCGCCGCCTGGACCATGTATGGGTGACGCCGTCGGTCGCCTCCGACCTGAAATCCGCGCAGATCCTGCGCGAGGCCCGCGGCTGGGCGACGCCGTCGGACCATGTGCCGGTGATCGTGGATTTCGCTTAGACGGATTCTCAGATCGCGCGGTAGACGAAGTAGCGGTTGGGCACCATGTCGGGCACTGTCAGTGCCTGCAGACCGGCGGTTTCCACCGGCTGATCGCTGACAAGAATGCCGCCTTTCACCAGCGCCGCGCGCAGGCCCGGGGCAATCTGTTCATAGAGCTTCTTCGTCGCCGGCTTGTCGCCGGAGCCGAGATCGCTGTGCAGAAGTGCGGCGGGCTGGCCGACAAGCTGGACCGCGCGCGGCAGATTTTCGATCACCTCGCCGAGGATCAGATCCTCATCGGGCGGAATGCAGTCGGGATGGGCGCCGACTTTACGTTCGAAGACGAAGATGCGCCGGTCCTTGATGTTCTCCCGCAGATGATCGTAGGAGCGGCCATTGCCGAGGCCGAGCTCGACCACGGGACCGGGCACGCCGTCGATGAGTCCGAAGGCATAGCTGAGCGCCGCGCGTTGCGCTTTCAGGCGGCGGATGAAGCTGTCGAGGCGGCTCATGATCTTCCGGCTGCTGTGTTCGTGGATGGGTTCGTTAGTTGACTCGGGATTTTGCTTCGCGCAACTGCACGGTCGTCAGCTCGAGCCGATGGGCAAGCACGCGCATCACTTCCACGCCCATGGCCGGGAAGTCGGTGACCATGCGGAAGAACAGCTCCTTGGTGATCTTGAGGGCGGTCAACTGAGTCACGGCGCGCACGGTGGCAGTGCGCGGCACGTCGCAGAGGATGCCGATGTCGCCGACGAATTCGTTCTTGCCAAGCTGGGCGACGGTCAGCGGCCCCTTCGGCGAATCCACCACAACGTCGGCCGTGCCGTCGACGATGATATAGGCGGCATCGGAATTGTCGCCCTGGTGAAACAGGTCCTGTCCTTCACTGTAGGTGACGCGCTCGCTGGTAAAGGCGAGAAGCTTGAGCTTGGCCGGCTCCACTTTGGCGAACATGGGAATGCGGCGTAACAGCTCGACATCGTCGTTGATGCTCATCGCCTTCTCCTTTCCTTCACTGCGCCGCCGCCTGCTGCTGCAGGATGCTGCCGGGCTTGTCCAGCTCGCTGGGGGCGCCCTGCGCGACAACGCGCCCGGCCTTCAGCACGAGGACGCGCTCAAACTGGCGGGCATGTTCGGCATGGGATATCACCCAGATCACGCCGCGGCCGGCGCGGCTCTTGAGAATATTGCTCATCACCTTGGCCTGCGCGGCCGAGTCCAATTGCGACGTCGACTGATTGAGAAGCAGCAGATCAGGCCGTTTCACCAGCGCTCGCGCCAGGTCCAGCTTCTGGCGTTGCGCCGCCGACAACCGCTTGCCGCCGATGCCCACGGGGAAGTCGAGACCGACTTCGACGACGTCGCGCCGCAGGCCGAGAACTCCGAGCACATCGGTGATCACCTTCAGAACGCGCTCCGCCGCCTGCGCCTGGCCATAAACCAAGCGGCCGAACAGGATATTGTCCTGCAAGGTCGCGGCGGCGATGTAACGGTCCTCTTCATAGAAATCCACTGCGCCTGCCAAATGCGCCGGCAGATTTTCGGCAAAGGCCTCGCGCGCCTTCAGTATCTTTTCTTCCAGCGCATCGTCGATCAGGCCCAGACGATGGCGCGCGTCGATATAGGGCATGGAGACCGCCATCAGCTTGGAGCGGTCGGCCGCGTTCATCGCGGCGCCATCCTTGCCGATGCGGGCCAGGAGATTGCGGAACTCCGGCAGATCGTCGGCATCGATGAAGCTGAACTGCTCGAAGAACGGATGGCCGGCCGGCAGATCGGCGAACAATTCCACCATCGTCTCGGCAATCTGGCGGCCGACCTGGGCCAAAGGCAGCATCAGGTCCTGGCTTTCCAGGATCTGCCGCACATAGGCATTGCCCATGATCTGGCCGGCGCGGAAGGCGTCGCCCGTGGGCGTGCCGAACAACAGGTTCTCGGCGATTGACAGATTCTTGTTGTAGCGGCTGCGGTCGAAGGGTTCCACCAGCGCCGCCAGGACGGGATCGCTCATGCGGTTGCGGAACTCATCCCGCGCCTTCAGCATGCGGTCGGCAAGCTCGGGCCGGGCGCTGGGATCGATGGTGCCGCGCAGGCCGAGCTGATAGCCGTCATCCTCCAGTTCCACGAGCTGCAGCGTCTCGATCAATCGGTCGGTGATGTCATGGGGGCCTTCGGCGCCGGCGGCGTCGTAATCGGTCCAATCGGCGCTGATATCCAGCAGCGGATTGCCGGCGCGCTGGGATTCCTGCTGGGTGAGCTCATGCTTGCGCTTGGCCGCGGCGTCCATCTCCGCCGGCTGCAACGGCCGATGGCGCAGGCCGTAGAGGATGTTGTCGCGCACGCTCATCGGGAACAGGAACGGCTCGGAGCCGACCGCCGCCATGCGGCCGCCGATCACCGCTTCCGGCAGCTCGGTCAGGTCCCGGTCGCCGATGGTGAGAGTGCCGCCGGAGGGCTGCATCAGATTGGCCAGCACCGACCAGAGCGCATCGCCGCCCTCGCCGATGACGGCGACATGCTGGGTCACGGGGATGTCGAAGGCGGCGCCGTCGAGCAGCTTGCGGTCGCTGTCGTCGATCAGCGTCAGATTGGTCGCCACCAGATTGCCACTGAGCGGCGGCCCTGGATCGCCGTCCACCGCCTGCTTTGCGGGATCGAGCATGCCCGTGGGGTGGAACTGCTCCACCACCTGCTCGTACTTGATCTGCACATCCTGAAGCTGCTGATACCAGTCCAGCAGTTCCTTCACCGGGCCCGGGAGATCCTTGTAGGCGGCGATGACCGCAACCAGGCCGCCCACGTCCAGATGGCCCGAAATAGCCAGGATGCCGCCGACCAGATAGAAAAGAAACGGCGTCATCTGCGCCAGCAGGTTGTTCAGGAACTTGACCGCGAACTTCAACTGATACAGCCGGAAGCGGATGAAGAAGATGCGCGATAGCCGCTCGATGATGTCGGCGCGCTCGAAGTTCGACGTGTCGTGGGTGTGGATGGTGGCGGCGCCGTCGACCGCTTCGGCGATGCGGCCGGCGAGTTGACGCGCCGTGATCTGCCGTTCCCGCCCGAGGCGCAGCACCGGGCGCCGCAGCGGCGGGATCAGGGCGAGCTGCACCGCCAGCACGCCGACGGTCACGGCGCCGAGCCACATGCTCTGGGTCAGGATGAAGGCGAGGGCCGTCAGCGCCTGGCCGCCGAGGAAGGCCGGCTGCACGAAGGCGTCGCCGATGAAGCCGCCCAGCGGCTCCACCTCGTCCTTGATCATGGTGGCCACTTCCGCCTGCTTCACCTTGCGGAAATAGGGAATGGGGAAGCGCAGCACCCGGTCGAACAGCTCGTAGCGGAGGCGGCGCAGCATGCGCTCGCCCATGCGGCCCTTCATGGTGTTGATCTGCAGCTTGAAGATGCCGTTGATCAGCACGAGCACGAGGAAAGTCAGGCTGAGCGCCACCAGATAGGGCGTCCGCTCCAGCTCAAAACCGTCGAAAATCTGCAAGGTGGGGTTGGCCGGGTCGGGGGCGAGGAAAGCCGGCAGGTCGATGGAGATAGGGAAGTAACGGGCGGTGGCGCCCGGCGTTTCGAAGCCTTCACCCTGGATCGGGCTGTTGACGATAGTCTTCGGCAGATCCAGGGACAGGAAATAGAACACCTGGGAAACGACGACGACCGCCAGGATCACCAGCTGTTCGCGCCAGCTATGGCGCCATATGTATTTGAAAAGATTGGATTCCATCAATCGGTGCTTGGCCTGGCGCCGGGTTCCGCAACCTGCCCCGGCCAATAATCTCAGCCCACCATAACCCAGCCGGGCCGCCGGAGTAAGCCCCCGGGGAGGTCCTGGGGATGAATGAATAACCATTCAGAGGACGCCGAAACTTCACTTCCCGGCGCTGTTTCCCCTATGGCATAGTTTGATCCAGGGGAGTTCAAAAATCTTAGAGGGGGCCGAGGCCTTATGGGCGTTCGCCGACCGAGCACGCGTAACAACGCGCGGATACTCATCTATAGCCACGATACCTTCGGCTTGGGGCATCTGCGGCGCTGCCGCGCCATCGCTCATGCTCTGGTCGAGCATAACAAGGAGCTCTCGGTCCTCATCCTCACGGGCTCGCCGATCATCGGCAGCTTCGATTTCCGCGCCCGGGTGGATTTCGTGCGCGTGCCCGGTGTCATCAAGCTGCGCAATGGCGATTACACCTCGCTGAGCCTGCTGATCGATATCGAGGAAACGCTGGCGATGCGCGCCTCGATCATTCAGCACACCGCGAAGATGTTCGATCCCGATATCTTCATCGTCGACAAGGAGCCGCTGGGCCTGCGCGGCGAGGTCCAGGACACGTTGAAGATGCTGAAGGAGCGCGGTGTGCCGCTGGTGCTGGGCCTGCGCGACGTGATGGACGAGCCTGGCCTGCTGGCGCCGGAATGGAAGCGCAAGAACGTCATCCCGGCGGTGCGCGATCTCTATGACGATATCTGGGTTTATGGCCTGCCGCAGATCTGCGACCCCCTGGAGGGCGTGGAGCTGCCGAAATCGGTGCGGCAGAAGATGACCTATACCGGCTATCTCGGCCGCAGCCTGCCACAGAAGGGCATGCCGCCGACGCCGCTGCAGAAGATCACCGAACCCTTCATCCTCGTCACTGTCGGCGGCGGCGGCGACGGCGAGGCGATCATCGACTGGGTGCTGCGCGCCTATGAAAGCGACGCCCAACTGCCTTATCCGGCGCTGCTGGTCCTGGGGCCCTTCATGCAATCCGAGCGGCAGGCGGAGTTCCTGGCCCGTGCCGCCAAGCTGAAGAACGTCGAGGGCATCACCTTCGAAGCGCAGATGGAGGCACTGATGGCGCGGGCCATCGGCGTGGTGGCCATGGGTGGCTACAACACGTTCTGCGAGATCCTGTCCTTCAATAAGCGGGCGATCATCGTGCCGCGCACGGCGCCGCGCATGGAGCAATATATCCGCGCCGCCCGGGCCCAGGAGCTGGGGCTGGTGAGCATGCTGCTGGATGACAAGCAGCGCGATCCCTACACCATGGCGACGGCGCTGCGGCAGCTGCCGCAGCAGCAATTGCCGTCCCAGGTGGTGGTGCCCGGCCTGCTGGATGGCGACATCAACATCAACCGGCTAGCCGATCAGCTGCTGCTGCGCGGCCGGCAGGATGCGCTGCGCGTGGCCTCGCGCCGCACGCGCTAATCACTCACACCGGGTGTCGGCGCGGGGCTTTCGCCGCCACCCGCGCGCTTGTATCTCCTGAGCATGGCGTTGCAGCGGACGATCCTCATCATCCTCAAAGGCTATCCGCGCCTGTCGGAGACCTTCATTGCCCAGGAGATAAGGGCGCTGGAGCAGCGAGGGCTGTCGCTGCGCCTGGCGTCGATGCGACGGCCGACGGACAAGGCGGTGCATCCCGTGCATCGGGAGATCAAGGCGCCGGTGTCGTACCTGCCGGAGTATCTCTATCAGGAGCCGTTGCGGGTGCTGCGCGCCTGGTGGCGGGTGCGGCGGGCGCCGCGCTACGGCGAAGCACGGCGGGCCTGGCTGAAGGACTGGCGGCGCGACCCCACGCCGAACCGCGGCCGGCGCTTCGGTCAGGCGCTGGTGCTGGCGGCGGAACTGCCGGAGGAGGTGGGCCATCTGCACGCCCATTTCCTGCATACGCCGGCCTCCGTCACCCGCTATGCGGCGCTGCTCACGGGGTTGTCCTGGAGCTGCTCCGCCCATGCCAAGGACATCTGGACCACGCCGGACTGGGAAAAGCGGGAGAAGCTGGCGGACGCCGACTGGGCGGTGACCTGCACGGCGGCCGGCCGCGACCATCTGCAAGCGCTGGCGCCGCCGGAAAAGGATGTGGCCCTGGTCTATCACGGCCTGGATCTGCGCCGGTTCGACCGCGGGGAGGCTGCCGGGCCCGCAACCTGCGGCGGCGACAGCGCGGCGCCGGCGATCATCGCCTCTGTCGGCCGCGCCGTGTCCAAGAAGGGCTATGGCGACCTGCTGACGGCGCTGGCCGCGCTGCCGCCGGGGCTTGCCTGGCGGTTTATCCATATCGGCGGCGGCCCGCTGCTGCCGGAACTGAAGGCTCGGGCCCAGCAACTTGGCCTCAGCGATCGCATAGAATGGCGAGGCGCCCAGCCGCAGGAAAAGGTTCTCGACCTCTACCGGCAGGCGGACCTGTTCGTGCTGGCCAGCCGGATCGCCGATGACGGCGACCGGGACGGGCTGCCCAATGTGCTGATGGAGGCGCAAAGTCAGGGGGTTGCCGTGCTGGCTACCCGGCTATCCGGCATACCGGAATTGATTGACGATGGCGCGACCGGCATGTTGGTAGAGGCGGGCGACAGCGGCGCCCTGGCGCGGGGTTTGGAGACCCTGATCCGCCAGCCGGCGCTGCGCCAGCGCCTGGGGGAGGCGGGATACCGCCGCATCCGGGCGCAGTTCGACATGGAAAAGGGCATCGATCTGTTGATGGATCGCTTCGCTCCCGGACGGCGGCTTTCCCAGAAGGCCGGGATTTAAATTTGCCAGAGAACAGCCAGGCGGCCGCGGAGCCTAAATGCGCATTGCCTTCTACGCCCCGTTGAAGCCGCCCACCCATCCCGTGCCGTCGGGCGACCGGCGCATGGCCCGGCTATTGATGGCGGCGCTGGCGCGGGCCAATCATCAGGTGACCTTGACCAGCCGCTTCCGTAGCTGGGAGGGCCAGGGCGATGGAGCGCGGCAGGAGTCGCTGGCGCGCATCGGCCAGCACACCGCCGACCGGCTGGTGACTCAGTACCGCGCGGCACCGGCGGACCGGCGGCCGGAGGTCTGGTTCACCTATCACCTCTACTACAAGGCGCCGGACTTCCTCGGGCCGCGGATCAGCGCCGCGCTGGACATTCCCTATCTGGTGGCCGAGGCATCCCATGCGCCCAAGCGCGCCAGCGGGAGTTGGGCGAAGTTTCACAACGCCGCCCAGGACGCCATCGCCAAGGCCAATGCCATCTTCTCGCTCAATCCCGCGGATGCCGAATGCCTGAAGCCGGTGGTGGGATCCGGAGTCTTGCTGGCGCCCTTGAAACCGTTCCTCGATGGCGCCGACTTTGCCGCGGCCGGCATGCGGCGCGACGCGATCCGCGCCGAGTTCGCCCGCCGCTTCGGCATGTCAGCCGACCAGCCCTGGCTGCTGACCGTGGCGATGATGCGCGAGGGCGACAAGTACTCGTCCTATCGCGTGCTCAGCCACGCGCTGCAACAATTGACCGATCAGCCCTGGCAATTGCTCGTCGTCGGCGATGGGCCGGCGCGCAAGCGAGTCGAGGAGCTGTTCGAACCGATGGCGCGGGAGCGCGTGCGCTTCGCCGGCGCGCGGTTGCCGGAGGAGCTGCCGGAGTTCTACGGCGCCGCCGATCTCTTCGTCTGGCCGGCGATCAACGAGGCCTATGGCATGAGTCTGCTGGAAGCGCAGGCGGCGGGGCTGCCGGTCATCGCCGGCGCGTCCGGCGGCGTGCCGTCAATCGTCACCCATGATGTGACGGGCCTGCTGACTTCGCCGGGAGATATCGACGCCTTTGCCGCCGCGATGCGCGGATTGCTGCGGGATGCGGCAAGGCGGCGCACCATGGGCGATCGGGCGCTGGAGATCGTCGCCGGCCAGCATGATGTCGCCAGCGCCGCCGCGACACTCGACAGCACGCTGCGCGATGTGGTCGCCCGCCGCCGCCGCAAGGCCGAGGCATTGCGCCAGGCATGACGACGCTCGCTCTCCTGCGTCACGGGCCGACGGTGTGGAACAGCCAGCACCGGTTGCAGGGCCGCACCGATCTGCCGCTCAGCGCCGAAGGGCGCGCCGGCGTGATCGGATGGCGCCTGCCGGCTGACATCGCCACTTACCGCTGGTGGTGCAGCCCGCTGCGCCGGGCGCGGGAGACGGCCGAGCTGCTGAGCGAAGCG
>DATKFM010000225.1:0-3031 GCA_035544395.1 Verrucomicrobiia bacterium | reverse complement strand
TCGGCGATGGTGCGGGCGATCGCCAAATCCTCCAGCGCATGGTGGCTGGTGCCGTAGAAACCCATGGACATGCCGGAATGATGGCCGACCAGGCGCACCTTCATGGCGGGATAGGCGCAATCGGTCTTCGCCTGCTCGGCGCCGAGGATGACGCAGAAGGAGGCAAAGGTCGCGGCATAGGCGACCATGCCGCAGGACGCCATGCCGGCCGCGATCGTCATCATGTTCTTTTCGGCGATGCCGAGATTAAAGAAGCGATCGGGATGACGGGCGCGGAAATCGTTGGTGCGGTTGGCATTGGCTAGATCGGCCGTCAGCACCACGATGCGCGGATCGCTGTCGGCGAGAGTCGCCAGCTCCTCGCCCAGGACGAAGGCGGGCAGCGCCGCATTCGGCGTGCCGCGGACGGAGCGCTGATCCTTGAAGGCCTCGTCCTTGAGCTTGGCATCGCCGCCCGACGTGCCACGGAAAATTGCGTCCTGACCCTGGGTGTTCTCGGGCTTCCGCTGCTTGGTGCGCTGCTTGGTGCGCTGCTTAGCCATTCTTGTTCTCCGAAGCGGCGCGCGGCTGCAGTCCGGCGCGGATTTCGGTAGCGGCGTCGTCATAGTCCTCGCCGGCGAGATTGGCGACATGCCATTGCAGCGACAACTCCATGCGCTTGACGCCGCGGCCCTTGATCGTATCGGCGACGATAAGCTGCGGCCGGCCGGTCCCGGCCGGCGCCAGCTTGCCTAGGGCGCCGAGGATGGCGTCGAAATCATGGCCGTCGATGCGCTGTGTATTCCAGCCGAAAGCGGCAAAGCGCTCGTGAATGGGCTCCACACCCATCACCGCCTCGGTCTGGCCGTCGATGCAAAGCTGGTTGCGGTCAACGATGGCGACCAGGCCTTGCAGCTTGTAATGGCTGGCCGCCATCGCCGCTTCCCAGATCTGCCCTTCCGCCAACTCGCCGTCGCCGAGCATGCAATAGACGCGGAAGCTGCGCCTCTGCACCCGCGCCGCCAGGGCCATGCCCACTGCAACGGACAGGCCGTGACCGAGCGAGCCCGACGAGAAATCGATGCCCGGGATGTTCTTCATGTTCGGGTGGTCGCCGAAGGGACTGCCGAGGCGGGTAAAATTGTCGAGCTCGCTCGCCGGGTAGTAGCCGAGATCCGCCAGGATCGGATAGAGCCCGATCGCCGCGTGGCCCTTGCTCAGCACGAAACGGTCGCGATCCGGCCATGCCGGGTCCTTCGGGTCGAGCTTTAGGTGCGCATAATAGAGCGCCGCAAACAGCTCGGCGGCGGAGAAGGTCGAGGAATAGTGGCCGGCGCCGCAGATGCGCGCCAGGCGCAGGGTCTCCAGCCGCACGAACATCGCCCGGTCGGTCAGATGGGCGCGCGAGACGTTATGGCCGCGCTTGCCGGCAACGACATTCATTGACCACCTTCCGTTTCGCGCCGTTCCAGTTCCTGCAGATGGGCCACGAACTTGCGGCCGCCTTGAATCATGTCTTCGCGCACCGCCCAGCACAGAGCATCCGCGTCATGGCGGCGCAAGGCCCTGAGAATGCTGAGATGCTGATGCTCGTTATCGTAGGTCGGCTGGCCGTCGGGATAGAGATGATTCAGCATCGGTCCATGCTGGATCCAGAGATTCTCCAGGATGGCGATCAAGGCCGGCATACTCGAGTGCCGATAGAGCCCGAAATGGAATTCGAAATTGGCGCGCACGGCGGTCTCGTAATCATGCGCCTTTTCTGCGGTGATCAGAGTCTCGTGGTGACGCTCAAGTTGGCCAAGTTCCGTTTCCGTCAGGTTCTCCAGCGCTCGTCGTGCGGCCTGTGGCTCCAGCAGCAGGCGAATCTCCCGCAGCTCCAGATATTCCACCACTGACAGCTTGCGGACTCGAAAGTAGGAATGGGTCTTTGCTTCCACCGCGCCGTCGCGGATGAGCTGGAAGATCGCCTCGCGCACCGGCGTCTCGCTGGTGCCGAAGGCTTGGGACAGGTCCTTGATGCGCAGGCGCTGGTGCGGTCTGAAGATGCCGCGCATCAGGCGGTCGCGCATCTGCCGGTAGACGCGGTCGGTGCGGCTTTGGCCGTCGACCTGTTCGAGCTTCATGCGGGCGAGCGGCGGATCATGCAGGAATGCCAGCTTCACGGTCATGCCGGACCTATGCAAACTGCCGGGCGACTTCGGCCAATGCCGCGTCGGTTGCCTCAAGCGTCCTGTCGATATCGGCGGCTGTGTGAGCGGCGCTCAAGAACATCGTGTGGGTGGCATGCAGGTAGATGCCGCGTTTCAGCGCTTCCGTACAAAACAGCCAGCCCTTGCGGCGGTCCTCGTCATTTTCAAACAGGATCACCGGCATCTGCACAGGGCCGCTCTGCTGCAGCGCCACGCCGTGGGACTTGGCTTGCGCCGCAATGCCATCGCGCAAGCGCTGGCCCATGCGCTGCATCATGTCGACCGCGCCGATATCTTTCATCTTGCGGATCGAGGCCAGCGCCGCCGCCATGGAGACGGCGCCACACCAGAAGGAGCCGGTGACGAAGATGCGCCCGGCCGCTTCGCGGAATTTCTCGTTGCCGGTGACAGCGCCTAGGGCATAGCCATTGGCGATCGCCTTCGACCAGGCGGAAAGATCCGGCCTCACGCCGACAAGTTCCCAACTGCCGCCCATATGCAGGCGAAAGCCGGCGCGCACATCGTCCACGATCAATGCCGCGCCGGTCTTGTCGCAGATGTTACGCGCCGCGGCGGCGAAGGACTGGTTCGGCCGCTGATGTGTCTTGCCGAGATCGTGCTTGAAGGCGGAAACGAAGATGCCGGCGAGATCGTTGCCGGCCTCGGCCGCCGCGCGCTCAAGGCTCGCGACGTCATTGTATTCATAGCGGATCACATGGGCGCGGTCCTCAGCGGTGGCGCCGTTGGGATAGGGATTGCACCAGGGAACGGCGCCATGATAGGCGCCGGTGGCGAGCAACAGCTTCCGTTTTGCCGTCGCCTCGCGAGCGATCATAGCGCAAGCCGTGGTCGCGTCGGTG
>DATKFM010000224.1:0-12427 GCA_035544395.1 Verrucomicrobiia bacterium | reverse complement strand
CGGAACTGGCTGCGCTTGGCCTGGCTGCGGAACCAGAGCTGGATCATGGTCGCCGAGCCGGCGCCGATCAGCGTGAAAATCGCGGCCATCAGGGCGGCGAACGGCGAGAGCAGCGCCAGGCCCGCGAGCAGCGGCGCGAAGACCATGGCCACGGCGCCGATCACCGCCTCCACCTTTGCCCGCGTCACCTGCCGCGCGCTGATGGGCGCCGAGGCGATGAGGTCGGGCGCATCCTCGCCGGAGATGGCGAGCCAGGCTAGGCCGCCGGCGAGCTGCCCCGCGGCCATGATCAGCACGGGCACCAGCAGCGCCGGCGCATCGATGCCCGCCGCGAAGCTGCGCCACAACAGCAACGCCGGCGGCAGCAGGTAGAGGAGCTGCATCAGCGTCTGCGACAGCAGCCAGGGATCGCGGCGCAGCAGCGTCCATTCCTTGCGCCGCAATGCCCGCATCGGCGAGGCGCTGCGGAAAGCGCCTGTGCGGCCGGTCTGCTTCGTGCTGCCATAGGCGAGGCCGGCGGCCGCCATGGCATGACCGGCAAACACCCGCGCGAATACCGCGATTGCCGCGCCGAGCATGATCGAGCCGGCGGCGAACACCGCCAGCAGCGGCAGCGGCTCGCCGATCATCGCCCGCGCCGGCCACCACAGCAGGCTGTCCGCCGCCGGGGCCGTCGCCAGCAGCGATTCCGACTGCAGGACATCAAGCCGCGACAGGGTGCCGGTGGAGAGGATCGCCGCCACCTGCAGCCCGATGACGAAAGCGGCGCCGATCACGGCCGCCACGATCTGCGCCACCAGCCGCGTGCGCTTCGGCCCGATGGTGCGGAACAGCGCGACCGTCAGCGCCACGGCCAGCGCCGTCGCCGCCATGCCCATGGCCGCGATGGCGCCATAGGCGCCGAGCCAATGCCAGCCGCCCTGGAACGCCAGGATGTTGAGGAACGGCGCCGCCAGCAGCAACGCCATCGCCGTGATCGACAGCGCCATGGCGCCGATGCGCACCGCGAACAGCCGCCGCGCCGAAGCAGGCGAGGACAGGATCAGATCGAGATCGGCGCGGCTGTAGAAGGCGCGGGTCACCGACTCCATCGCCTGGGACAGCATCAGCGCCATGGCGAGCAGCACATTGCCGCTGACCAGCAGCAGAGCCGCTTTGTCCGGATGCTCCCCGAGCGGCGCGAAACCGCCGACCATGAACCAGGCGACGCCATGGAGGAATAGCGCGAAGAGAACGAGGCCGATGGCGACATTGCGGGCGCGGCTGCGGCGCCCGGCCGTCATCATCCACAGCCAGTCGCGCCAGGCGAGACGGCATTCATGGCGCGCGAACCAGGTGAGCGTGCCCGGCTGGCTCACGCGGCGGCGGCGTCCTGGCCGACGAGCGTGAGGAAGGTGTCTTCGAGGCTGGTGCCGCCCTTGCCCGCCTGGCGGCGCAGCTCATCCAGCGTGCCCTGGGCGATCAGCTTGCCGCCGGCTATGACGCCGATGCGGTCGGCCATGCGTTCCGCCACTTCGAGGATATGGGTGGTCATGATCACGGTGCAGCCCTGGCGCACCCGCTCGCGCAGCACGTTCTTCACCTGCCGCGCCGAGCCGGCATCGAGGCCGGTCAGCGGTTCGTCCAGGATGATCAGCCTGGGCTCATGCACGAGGGCGCCGGCCAACGCCACCTTCTGCCGCATGCCCTTGGAGAAGCCCTCGCAGCGCTCATGGGCGTGGGGTTCGAGATCGAGCCAGCGCAGCAGGTCGCGGGCGCGCGCCTCCGCCGCGCTCGCATCGACGCCCCAGAGGCCGGCAATGAATTCGAGATACTCGAACGGCGTCAGCTTGTCATAGATCATCGGCTCATCGGAGAGCCAGGCCATGATCTTCTTGGCCGCGACGGGGTCGGCCAGGGCATCGATGCCGAAGACCGAGATCGCGCCGCTGTCCGGCCGCAGCAGCCCGGTGACCATGCGCAGCGTTGTCGTCTTGCCGGCGCCGTTCGGGCCTAGGAGCGTATAGAACTCGCCGCCATTCACGCGCAGATCCAGCCCATCGACCGCAGGACGGTCGAAGCGCTTGGCGAGGCCCTGGATCTCCAGGGCGAACAGGGGCTGGACGCTGGTCATGGGCGATGCGGCGCTTGCTCTGATAATGCGCCGCCAGCCTACGCGGAGAGAAGTTTAGGTTTCGTAAACCATTGCTACAGCCGGGGTTCACAAAGGCGGGATTGGCGCTTCGCCCCGCCTAGAGATTGCGCACGGCGTCGGGCATGCGCTGGCGGCGGCGGTAGATGGCCGGGGTGCTGGCGACCAGGCGCTTGAACAACCGCCGGAAGGAAACGGAATCGCCATAGCCGACTTCGCCGGCGATCGTCTCCACCGGATCGTCGGTCGTCTCCAGGATCTGCTTCGCTTCTTCGATGCGCACGCGCTGGACATATTCGAGCGGCGCGCAGCCGGTGGCCGATTTGAACCGGCGATTGAATGTGCGGCGCGACAGGCCCGACAGCTTGATCATCGCCCCGACGGGATCGTTGTCCTGATAGTGCGACGCGAGCCAGGTCTGGCATTCCTGTATCGCCTTGTCGCTCGACTGCAGCCGGGTGGTCAGCCGCGTATAGGGGCTCTGGCCGTCATGGTGCCAATCGAACAGCGACATCTTGGCCAGGCGCCGCGCTTCCTCCGGTCCGGCGAAGCGGCCAACGAGATAAAGAACGAGATCGCTCCAGGAGGTCGCGCCGCCGGCGGTGATGATGCGGTGATCCTCGCTGGCAGAGACCAGGATGCGGTCGGCCAGCACGCGGACATTCGGATATTCCGATTTCATCAGATCGACGAAAGCCCAATGTGTCGTCGCCTCCTTGCCATCAAGCAAGCCTGCTTCGGCCAGCAGGAACGAACCGGTGCAGGCGGACACCACGGTCGCGCCGTTCTCGTAAGCGTGCCGTACCCAATCGACGACGGCCTTGTTCTCGCGGCCGAACTGGATGCCGGAATTCACCAGTAGCGATGGCACGAAGACGATGTCGACATGCGTGTTGTCGCGGATCGTCTTGTGCGGCTCGATGCGCACGCCGGTTCCCGTGTTCATCGGGCCGAGATTCGCGGCGACGATTTCCGGCAGGAAGCGCGGATGTTCGCTCTCGCCCATGCAGCGATTCCATAGCGTGCCCACGGCCCAGAAAGCGTCATGAATACCGATGGCCACCCAGGGCTCGACATCCGCCGCGGCAACAATCGAAACGGTGATCGGTCTATCGATCGGTCTGTCCATGCAAATCTCCTTTTGGCCAATCTGCCATTGCTTTGGCCGATCGGCCACCGGTGCGGCAACCTCAAGTGGCTGATTAGGCACTAATCCTTCCCATCTGCCACTGTTGTCGGCATTACATCTTTGTAATTGTCTTAGCGGTCATCAGCACAACACCGGATGATCCAAGATTAATCCACAATACAGGAGCGTCAGATGCGTCGTTACATTATCGAGCGCGATATCCCGCAGGTCGGTTCACTCGAGCGCGAACAGCTCAAGGACGCCGCCGTGAAATCGAACAAGGCGCTCGCGAGCCTCGCCCCGAAGATTCAATGGGTCGAATCCTACGTCGCCGCGGACAAGACTTTCTGCGTGTATCTTGCTGAAGACGAAGCGGTGATCCGCAAGCATTCGGAAATCAGCGGCTTTCCGGCCAATCGCATCACCGAGGTGCGCAAGACGATCGATCCGACAACCGCCAACGGCGCGGCGAAGTAGCAAGCGTATTCGCCAAAGGATAATCGCCATAGCGACCGAGAAAATGCTTCGAGCAAACCGATCATGACGGATGCGGGCCGCAGACGCCCGCAACGCCATGATCGGCGATACGCACTGTCTGCAATCAAAAATCCCTCAAAAAATCATCAAAACTTTTCGAGCCGGCGATGGGCCAGTCGTCGCGTGCTCTTTGATTGGAGTGTTGGCCAATGAATACCGACTGCCAAGAATCAAATCCGCGCCGCCATGCAATCGAGGCGGCCGCGCCCGCCCTGGTGGCGTACAGCGTATGGGTCGATACACGTCAGAAGATTTTCGCCCTCCTGCTGCGAAGCAGTGAGTCCTTCTCGACGTGGATGAAACGGGAGCGCCACCGGCGGGAGCTCGACCGGCTCAGCGATCACACGATGAAAGACCTTGGGCTGGCCCGGGTCGATCTCGACCGCGGCTGGCATCGCCTACTTTGATGTGCCGACGCTTTCGGCTGCGATCATCATGGCTTTGCGCCTCGCAACCATTTCAAGAAAGGGGAGCAGAGCGGTCGTCGATCGCGACACGATCCAGATCGCCTCGGTCCTTGAGATAAGGCAGTCGCCCGCGCGCTCGCGCGACGTCGTTCCGTTGCAGCACAGCCGCAAGCAATGTTTCATCCGCGCCGGCGCGGGCGATCTCTCCGCCATCGGGTCCAATGATGCAGCTTTCGCCGAGATAGACGAAACCGTTCTCCTCGCCGCAGTAATTGGCATAAGCCAAGAAGATGCCATTCTCGAAAGCACGTGCCGGAATGAGTTGTTGCGCGACGAAGCTCCACTCCGCCCTGAGCGCCGTTGGCGCAACGACGAGATCGGCTCCGGCCAATGCGCAGGCTCGCACTGCCTCGGGAAACTCCACGTCGTAGCAGATCAACAAGGCAACACGGAAACCGGCGATCTCCAGCATCGTGTAGTTACGGCCTGGCGTGAACCAATCGCGCTCGAAGCCGAGCGGAATTCGCAGCTTGCGATGGTTCGCGAGCTGCAGCCCGCTCTGGTCGAAGACGATCGCCGAATTATAGCGCTGCCTATCGGCCGTTTCCGGATAGCCGTAGACCAAGGCGGTCCGATATTTCCGGGCAATCTCGGCAGCGGCCAGCGCGAAGCCGCCCTGCTGCGTCTGGCTGAGATCTGACAGTTTCGCTCCAACATTGTAGCCGGAGAGGAAGAGCTCCGGGCACACGACCAGATCGAGCGGCGCACCTTTTGCGCCACGTAGGGTCTCGTCCAGCCGTTGCAGCCGCTGGTCCGGGGTCTCGTCGCGCGCCGCATACTGAAAGACCGCGAGCTTGAGAGACGGAGTCGCCGCCGGCGCGTTCATCCGTCAGGCCACCAATAAATCCAGCGGATAGCCGGAGACTCTCAAATTGCTTCCATGAGGGGCTGCTGCGCCGGCGATGGAGCGGGTGAAGGGAATCGAACCCTCGTCGTAAGCTTGGGAAGCTTCTGCTCTACCATTGAGCTACACCCGCGCCGAGGCGAGGCCGAGCATAGGCCGCGGGCGGGCCTGGTTCAAGACGGCGCCTGGTACTGCTGAAATATGAATTATGATGAATGCTAGGCGGGACGCGGCGCGCTGCCGGCCGGCGCCGCCGGCGATTTCAGCCGCCAGGTCAGGAAGCCGATGATGCCGATGGTGACGAGGTAGAAGACGATCTGGATGCCGCTCGGCCGGGAATCATAGCCGACCAGCACATGCAGGATCTGTCCGACCAGCTGCTTTTCCGACAGGATCTTCGAGGTATCCCAGATGCCCTTGCCCAGCGCCGGCAGCAGATCGGCCTGCACCAGGAACGCCGCACCCTGGGCCGCCATGCCGGCGGCCAGCAGGATGATCATCCAGGTGGTGACAGCGAAGAGATGGCGCATCGGCACCCGCAGCAGGCCGAGATAGATCGCCAAGCCCAGCGCAATGCCGCCGCCGAGCCCGATGGCGCTGCCGAGCGCCAGCGCCGGAAGACTCACCTGCCCGCCGGCGGCAAAGCCATAGAGGAAGAGCACGATCTCCGACCCTTCGCGCAGCACGGCAAGGGCGATGACAAACGATAATGCATAAAGCGGCCGCGCGCCCTCGGCCACGGCACGGCCCACCGCCGTCATCTGCTGTGCGATCTCGCGACCATGGCGGGACATCCAGACGCAATGCCAGCCGAGCATGAGCACGGCGAGGAACAGCACGATGGCGTTGAACAGCTCCGAGCCCATGCCGGAAGCGGCGCTGCGAATTGCCTCGGCAAAGAGCGCCACGAGACAGGCGCCGATCACGCCCGAGCCGATGCCCGCCAGAATCCAGGCGCCGCGGCCGCGGATGCCCCGGGTCGCGGCCATGACGATGCCGACCACCAGCGCCGCTTCCAGGACCTCGCGGAAGACGACGACGGCGCTGGGGGTGGATCCTGGAAGCAGTTCGAGCATGGCGCTCCGATAGCTAGAGTTCGGCGTTACTGGACGACCACATTGCCCTTGGCGCTGTCCTCATGGAACTCGCCGACAAATTCATAGGTGCCGGCTTCCAGCGGCCCGATCTTGAAGCTCGCCTCCTGGCCGCCGCCGATCACCTCTTCGACATCCAGCGTCTCGCTTTCGAATTCCTCGGCCGTGTCGTCCATGTTCTTCACCACGAGGGTCACTTCCTGGCCCGCCGGCACCGTGATTTCAGCGGGATCGAACTTGTGATCCTTGATTGTCAGCACATAGGACTCCTGGGCGGCCGCCGGATGCAGCGCCGCCACGGCGATCAGAGCCAGAGCCGTCAAGGAAGCCTTCGTGATCATACGCATGTTTTCACTCCCGAAGATAATGACAATCATTCTTAATTCCAGAGAGTTGATAACGGTTCGCAATTGCCGCGTCAATATCGGCAAAGCGGCTTCGCGTCGCGGTGCCGCGAATGTGATCGTGAGCAGTCGGCTTGAATCTAGGCGGGCAAAGCGGAATCCGGCCTGCAGCCGACGCTGCGGGCCGTTTCCAACAACAGGCCCCAGGTGGTGCGGTCCAGGGGGACGCCGTCGCGCTGCCGCGCGGCGCGGCGCGCCCGCTCCGGCTCGCCGGGCAACTGAACCGGCTCGGCGCCCGGCCGCAGGCGGGAACTCTTGGTCCAGGCGGCAAAACCATTCGCCTCCACAGCGATGCCGGCTGGATCGCCCAGGGCGTCGCTGCGGATGATCACCGACAGCATGTTGTTGATCGCCGTGCTGCTGTCATTGTTCTCCGGCCGGTTGCAGCCGCCGCCGCCCAGCGCCCCCGCCATCAGGTCGCAGAGCACCGCCAGACCGGCGCCCTTATGCTCGCCGAACGGCAGCATGGCGCCCTTCGGCTCCCGGAACATGACGTTGGGGTCGAGCGAGGCAATGCCATCGGGATCGAGCACCGCGTCTTCCGGCGCTGCGGCGCCCTTGTTCGCCGCCACCAGCAGCTTGCCCCAGGCCACCTTGCTGGTGGCCATGTCCAGCACCACCGGTGGCGCACCGGCAACCGGCAGCGCGGCGCAGAACGGATTGGTCGCCAGCCGCCCATCGCGCCCGCCGAACGGCGCCACATAGGGCGCGTGGCCGATGACATTCACATAGTGCATGGAAGCAAAGCCGCCGGCGGCGCACAGCTCCGCCCAGGCGCCGATGCGGCCGATATGATGCGCGCGGCGCAAGGCCACAACGGCAGCACCCAGGCTGCGCGCCCGCTCCATCCCCATCTCCATCGCCTGGCGCGCCACCACCTGGCCGACGCCGAGGTTGCCGTCGAGCACCAGCACCGCGCCGGCATCGCTGACGATGCTCGCCCGCTGCCCCAGTTTCAGGCGGCCGTCGCGCATGCAGCCGACATATTCCGGAATCTTGCAGGCGCCATGGGAATCATGGCCGGTCAGATTCGCATCCACCAGATGGTCGGCGATCGCCGCCGCCTCTTCCCCATCGCAGCCGGCATGGCGGCAGATGTCGCTGATGAATGCGCTCAAGCGTGCGGGCGCAAGCAGCACCTCGCCTTTTGTCTGTTCCTGCATGGCCGATGTTCCGTGCGTAACCTGATTGTGCTGGCGGATCATTCGATCAAACCGCCGTGAAGAGCAACCCGGCGCCAATGGCGGCCTTGGCGCAAAGCCGCTAGGTTGCCGCGGTCACGTACAGGGAGTGCATCCGTGCGTTATCTGATTCTGTGCCTGTGGCTTGGTCTTGCATCGCTGCTGTCATTGCCCGGCGATGCCTCGGCACAGTCGGCAGAATGGTCCGACATCGTCGCCAAGGCCCGCGGCCAGACCGTCTACTTCAACGCCTGGGGCGGCGGCGAGCAGATCAACGCCTATATCGCCTGGACCGCGCAGCAGCTCGACTCGCGCTACGGCATCAAGCTCCAGCATGTGAAGCTGGCGGATACCGCCGACGCCGTCGCGCGCGTGCTGGCGGAGAAAACCGCGGGCAAGACCGAAGGCGGCTCGGTCGATCTCATCTGGATCAATGGCGAGAACTTCGCGGCAATGAAGAACGCAGGCTTGCTTTACGGACCTTTCGCCGAGTCGCTGCCGAACTTCCGTTTCGTCGATGTCCAGGGCAAGCCGACGGTGCGCAGCGATTTCACCGTGCCGGTCGAAGGCTTGGAATCGCCCTGGGGCATGGCGCAGATCATCTTCATCTACGACACGGCGCGATTGAAGGACCCGCCGCGCTCGATGGCGGCGTTTCTTGATTGGGCAAAAACCAATCCCGGCCGCTTCACCTATCCGGCGCCGCCGGATTTCATCGGCAGCACCTTCCTGAAGCAGGCGCTTTGTGAACTGGCAGCCGATCCGGCAATGCTGCAGCAACCGGCGACCGAGGAGAATTTCGCGGCGACGACAGTGCCGCTCTGGGACTGGCTCCGCCAGATCCATCCGCTCCTCTGGCGCGGCGGCAAGTCCTTTCCGCAGAACGCCCAGATGGAGCGGCAGTTGCTGGATGACGGCGAGATCGACATCACCCTGTCGTTCAATCCCAGCTCGGCCTCGTCCGACATCGCGCAAGGGCTATTGCCGGACACGGTGCGCACTTACGTCCTGGACGGCGGCACCATCGGCAACACACATTTCGTCGCAATACCCTTCAACGCCACCGCCAAGGAAGCGGCCATGGTCGCGGCGGATTTCCTGCTGTCGCCGGAAGCGCAACTGCGCAAGCAGGACCCGGCGGTCTGGGGCGATCCGACGGTGCTGGCGATGGACAAGCTGGACGCCGCCGACCGCGACAAATTCGCCGCGCTGCCGCTGGGCATCGCCACCCTGCCGCCGGCCGAGCTGGGCCGCGCCCTGCCGGAGCCCCATCCGAGCTGGATGACGAGGCTCGAGGAAGAGTGGCGCCGCCGCTACGCCCAATGACCGCCGCGGCGGCGCCATCGGCAGTGCGGCCCTGGCGCCGCCGTGATGCGCTGATGATCGCGCCGGCCCTGACCCTGGCGCTCTGTTTCCTGCCCATCGCCGCCGGGCTGATCGGCACCGTCCTGCCGGCCTTCGGATGGTTGCCGGCGTTGCATGCCGAGGAGTTCGGCATCAGCCATTGGCGCCTCCTGCTGGCGGCGCCGGAATTGCCGGCATCCTTGCGGCTTACTGTGACCAGCGGCGGGCTGGCGACCTTTGCCACCTTCGCCATCGCGGTCCTGTTCTGCGCCGCCCTCCACAACAGCTCAGGGTTCCGCCGGATGCAGAGCTGGCTGACGCCGCTCCTGGCCGTACCCCATGCGGCGATGGCGATCGGCCTGGCCTTCCTGCTGTCGCCCAGTGGCTGGATCCTGCGGCTGCTGTCTCCCTGGGCGACCGGATCGGCTCTGCCGCCGGCCTACGGCATCGTCAATGACCCCGGCGGCATCGGCCTGACCATCGGCCTGCTGGTGAAGGAACTGCCCTATCTGCTGTTCATGATCCTGGCGGCCCTCAGCCAGATCCATGCCGACCGCTATCTGGCGGCCGCCCGCAGCCTCGGCTACGGACCGATGTCGGCCTGGTTCAAGGTCATCCTGCCGCAGCTCTATCCCCTGATCCGGCTGCCGGTCTTCGCCGTGCTGGCCTATAGCCTGTCGGTGGTGGACATGGCGCTGCTGCTTGGACCGTCAACGCCGCCGCCCTTTGCCGTACTCATCCTGCGCTGGTTCAACGATCCCGATCTGACGATGCGGCTGGTGGCCGCCGCCGCGGCCTTGCTCCATCTGGGAGTCGTGGCGGCCGCAATTCTATTGTGGATGCTGGGAGAGCAGATCTGCCGCCGGCTGTTCCGCGCCTGGCTGACCAGCGGCAGACGCGGCAGCCACGCCGCCATCTGGCAACAGCTGGGCGGTCTGCCCGGCAGGATCGTATTCCTGATGTCGGCGGCGGCGCTGCTGGCGCTGATCCTCTGGACCTTCAGCGCCCGCTGGCCCTTTCCCGACGCCCTGCCCCGCGCCTGGACGCTGGACAATTGGCGGCACCAGGCGATGGCCCTGGGCCAGCCCCTGGCCACCAGCCTCACGGTCGGGCTGGCCACCACACTGGTCGCCCTGGCTCTCACACTGGGCTGCCTGGAGAACGAGCAGCGCCGCGGCCTGCATCCCACCCAGCGGCTGCTGTGGCTGCTCTACCTGCCGCTGCTGCTGCCGCAGATTTCATTCCTGTTCGGATTCCAGGTCCAGCTGGTGTGGCTGGGCGCCGATGGCGGCTGGCTGGCGGTCGCCTGGAGCCATCTGCTGTTCGTGCTGCCCTATGTGTTTCTCTCGCTGGAGGACCCTTACCGGGCATTGGACGAACGCTATGCGCGCTCCGCGCTCTGTCTCGGGGCATCGCCGCCGCGGGTATTCTGGCGGGTGAAGCTGCCGCTGCTGCGCCGGCCGGTGGCAACCGCCGCCGCCATCGGCTTTGCCGTCAGCGTGGCGCAGTATCTGCCCACCCTCTTCGCCGGCGGCGGCCGCTGGCCAACGCTGACGACAGAGGCTGTCGCGTTGGCCGCCACCGCGGACCGCCGTGTCATCGCCGTTGCGGCCGTGCTGCAAGCCCTCCTACCGCTGCTGGCTTTCGCAGCGGTGGCCCTATGGGCACCGGCCAAGGCGAGGCGGAGGCCGCAATGGCCGCGCTAGTGCTGGAGCATGTCCGACTCGAGCTGGCCGGACGGCCGCTGCTGGGGCCGCTGTCTCTGACGGTGCAGCCGGGCGAGATCGTCACGCTGATGGGGCCGAGCGGCTGCGGAAAATCCAGCCTGCTGGCCTATATCTGCGGCACCCTGGATCCTGCGATCGCCGCCAGCGGCCGCGTCGCCCTCGACGGCCAGGATCTCGGCGGCCTGCCGCCTGAGCTGCGCGGAATCGGCATCCTGTTCCAGGATGACCTGCTTTTTCCACATATGACGGTAGGCGAGAATCTGGCATTCGCACTGCCAAGAGATTCGGGGACTCGCCGCGAGCGCCCGCGGTTAATCGATTCGGCGCTCGAAGAAGCCGGACTCACAGGCTTTGCGCCCCGTGACCCCGCGACTCTCTCCGGCGGTCAGCGGGTCCGGGTGGCCTTGTTGCGCACCCTGCTGTCGCAACCGCGAGCACTATTGCTGGACGAACCGTTCAATAAGCTGGACCAGGATTTACGGTCGAATTTCAGGGAGTTAGTGTTCGGCCATGCCCGCCGTCGCAGCTTGCCGACCCTGCTTGTGACTCACGATCCCGCGGATGCCGGGACCGGACGCGTCATCCCCTTGCGGGCTGCGCCGACGGATAATGATTAGCGGCGGGAATCCGCCAAAGGAATCCAGCCCTATCAAAGGCTAAACCGCCGAACTGCCCCCATAAGCAATGTGATATTTTTGCCACAAGGGCTCAAAATCAGCCCGAATCAACCCTTAAACAGGGGCCGGGAACCTGCTTCAACAAAAGGGGTTTTTGACTTCGGCCGAGCAGTTGTCTAACTTTCAGCTGTTCATCGCCCATTTGGTAGGGATTGAGCCGCAGCGGATGACCATGGCTCCGGTACGCTGCACAATCTCGGGAATGATTCTGGGTTAGCTTAGGGAGAGGGGATTCATGAAGCTATTGAAAATCGTCGGCGTCCTCGGGACGCTCGGCATGCTCGCTGGTTGCGCCAGCGATATCGAGCAGATGCGCACCGTCGAGGCGACCGGGGGCAACGCGTTCACGCAAGCCCTCACTGAGCAGTATCGTCAGATTACGATCTTCGAAGCAGACGAAATGTACGATTGGCCGGATGCCGGTTACTTCGCCCGCAAGGGCCTGGCCGCCGCCGGTGGTGAAGTCGTTCTGCCGGAGGAACTGGGTAACTGGGATCTCCCGGAAGATCACGTGCAAGAGCTGACGGACGCCCGCGCCCGCCTGATGGCGGCACTTGATGGCGGCGCCCGCGACAGCAACCCGGAAGTCGCTGCCCGCGCTCAGGGCCGCTTCGATTGCTGGGTTGAGCAGCAGGAAGAAAATCATCAGCCCGATCACATTGCCGCTTGCCGCGACGAGTTCCTCGCCGCCATGGCGGAGCTCGAGGGTTCGCCGGTGATGGCACCGGGTACCTACGTGATCCTGTTCGACTTCGACAGGTCTGATCTGAATGATGCCGGCCAAGCCGTCGTCAACCAGATCCTGGCCGACATCCAGGCGCGCGGCGGCAACGTGGGCGTGAGCGCCACGGGCCACGCCGACCGGTCCGGCTCGGAAGAGTACAACCTGGCC
>DATKFM010000223.1:0-5511 GCA_035544395.1 Verrucomicrobiia bacterium | reverse complement strand
GCCAGCACGGTGGCGGTCGTCGTGCCGTCGCCGGCCAGATCGTTGGTCTTCGACGCCACTTCGCGCACCATCTGCGCGCCCATGTTCTCGAACTTGTCGGCGAGCTCGATTTCCTTCGCCACCGTCACACCGTCCTTGGTGATGCGCGGCGCGCCGAACGACTTATCGAGCACGACGCAGCGGCCCTTGGGACCGAGCGTCACCTTCACGGCATTCGCCAGGATGTCGACACCGCGCAGCATGCGATCGCGAGCGTCGCCACCGAATTTCACGTCTTTTGCAGCCATGGTTCTGTAATTCCCTTGATTGATTGCAGTCTTTGGGTTGGGTCGGCAGAGGCCGGTTTAGGCGGCCTTCTTCTTGCCGACAGCGGCGCCTTCGATAACGCCCATGATGTCGGACTCCTTCATGATCAGCAGCTCTTCGCCGCCGATCTTCACTTCCGTGCCCGACCACTTGCCGAACAGGATGCGGTCGCCTGCCTTCACGTCGATCGGAATGAGCTTGCCGTTCTCATCGCGGCCGCCCGGACCGACGGCGACGATCTCGCCTTCCATCGGCTTCTCCTTGGCGGTGTCTGGAATGATGATGCCCCCGGCCGTCTTATCCTGCCCTTCAATGCGGCGGACGACGACCCGGTCATGGAGCGGTCTGAACTTCATGGCAATAACCTCCTAAGTCCCGGTTTTAATTGTGTTTTTACTGGATCTCTGGGCGAAGGAAGCGCTGCTAGCACTCCCGCCTCGCGAGTGCCAAAGAAGTAAGAGGAGACGCCCCGGGAGTCAAGGGTTGGGTGTGCAAGGTCACTGCAGAAACTCGCTTTTCCGCCGACAATCACCCGTTGGCAGCAATCACCGATTCAGAGTGCTACGATATTGTTTTAATTGATTCTTTATGGTTTACGCGCAGGATCAAAGACGATGCGCCGGGGTTTATTCCGGTCATCCCGTCGCAGCGAAGCAACGTCATGAGGTCGCAAGGCCATGAGTGATTTAGCCAAGCAGTTGAAGGATTACCGCCTGACCACAGCGGAGATCCTCTACCACCTGCCGGATCATCCGGCTCTGCTGCAGAGCTTTATCTGGCAGGAGCTGGATATCGCGCCGCGCTTTCCCGTGCTCAAAAAGTTCCTGAATTTCTGGACGCTCAATCTGGACGGCAAGATCCATTCCGTGCGGGTGGCCTCCACGGAGCTGATCAAGCCGGCGGAATTCCGGATGGCCAACGCCAGCTTCACGCTGCACTGACGCCGCCGGGCTTCGCGGTTCCGGTCCGCCGGCCGCGACACCGTTCCCCGTTGCCGCCGCAATCGCCGGCGACTAGAAGCCGGGGATGCCCCGCGACGACCTCGCCCCCGCGCCAACCGCTGCCGACCGGCGCGTCGCCCTCTGGCTGCTGATCTCCTGCTCCATGATCTTCGTCATGGTGGTGATCGGCGGCATCACCCGCCTCACTGAATCCGGACTCTCGATCACCGAGTGGAAGCCGGTCAGCGGCATCATCCCGCCGCTGAGCGATCCGGAATGGCAGGCGGAGTTCGACGGCTACAAGCGGATCCCCGAGTATCTGGAGATCAACCGGGGCATGACGCTGGAGGAGTTCAAAAGCATTTACTGGTGGGAGTTCATTCACCGCATCTGGGGTCGGCTGATCGGCGTCGTCTTCCTTGTGCCGTTCGTCTGGCTACTGCTGCGGCGCGACATCCGCCGCGAGATGATCCCGCATATGATTGCGCTGTTCGTGCTCGGCGGGCTTCAAGGCGCCCTCGGCTGGTACATGGTGAGCAGCGGCCTGGCGGAGCGCACGGATGTCAGCCAGTACCGGCTCACGGCGCATCTTCTGTTGGCGTTGGCGATCTTCAGCTATGGGCTGTGGCTGGCGCTGACATTGCTGCGGCGCGGCGCGCCAGCCGATCCGTCGGCGGCGAGAATGCGCCCGCATCTTTGGCTGACCGCATTGTTCATTGCATTGACCCTGACCTTCGGCGGCTTTGTCGCCGGGTTGAACGGCGGGCTGGTCTATAACAGCTTCCCGCTGATGGGCGGGCAGCTCATACCCAGCGATGCCTTCCAGCTTCCCTGGAGTCCGTTCGAGGATCCGGTGACTGCGCAGTTCATCCACCGCTGGCTGGCCATCACCAGCGTAGTGCTCGCGATCGGTCTGTGGCTGCGCCGCGGCACGCTGAGGGGTTCCAGCGTGAAACCCATCGCGCTGCTAGCTGCCATGGCCGTGGTGCAAGCCGGCCTCGGCATTGCCACGCTGCTGCTGATCGTGCCGATCCCGCTGGCGGCGGCGCACCAGGCCGGCGCGGTCGTGCTCTGGACACTGGCGCTCTGGTCGCTGCACGTCACGCAGCAAGGATCCCCGAGGCCATAGCCAGCCGCATTCCGGCGGGCTAACTTGCGCGCTTCATTTTCAGGGAGCGCGCAATGGAACCGGTGAAATGGGGCGTGATCAGCACCGCCAAGATCGGCGTTGAGAAAGTCATTCCGGCGATGCAGAAGAGCCGGAATTGCAAGATCGCCGCCATAGCTTCGCGCGATCTCGCCCTCGGCCGCAAATGGGCCGAAAAGCTCGGCATCCCCAAGGCCTATGGCAGTTATGAGGAGCTGCTGGCCGACAAGGAGATCGAAGCGGTCTACAACCCGCTGCCCAATCACCTGCATGTGCCGCTGTCGATCAAGGCGGCGGAGGCCGGCAAGCATGTGCTGTGCGAGAAGCCCCTCGGGCTCGATGTCAAGGACGCGCAACGGCTGATCGCCGCCCGCGACAAAAGCGGCAAGCTCATCGCCGAGGCCTTCATGGTGCGCTATCACCCGCAATGGCTGAGGGCGCGCGAGATCGTGCGCAGCGGCAGGATCGGCGAACTGAAGGCGATCCAGGGATTCTTCAGCTACATGCTGACCGATGCGTCGAATGTGCGGAACAAGGCCGACATCGGCGGCGGCGGGCTGCTGGATATCGGCGTCTATCCCGTGGTGACGTCGCGGTTTCTGTTTGGCGGAGAACCTACCCGCGTCGCAGCTGTCATCGAACGCGACCCCGAGTTCAAGACCGACCGGCTCGCCAGTTGCCTGATGGATTTCCCCAAGGGCCAGGTCAGCTTCGCCTGCTCCACGCAATTGGTGCCCTATCAGCGCATGCAGGTCTTCGGCACATCCGGCCGTATCGAGATCGAGATACCTTTCAACGCACCGCCGGACCGTCCCTGCCGCATTTTCACCGACGATGGCAGCGCCCTGGGCGATGCTTCTGCCAAGGAAGAGGCGATGCCGGTCTGCAATCAATATACGCTGCAGGGCGACGTGATTGCCGAGGCGATCCGCACCGGCAAGGCCCTGGAATTCCCACTGGAAGACTCGCTAGCGAACATGCGCATCATCGACGCGCTGTTCCGGGCGGGCAAGAGCGGGACGTGGGAAGCCGTCAAGTAGTCTCCATGCCATCGGCGGGCGGACGGGGGATCGATGTCGAACTGTTGCGGCTTGCGACTTATCGCGGCACTGGCGGTCCTGGCCTGCGTTATTCATTCTCCGCGGCCCGTCCTCGCCGTTGATGTCCATCTCGCCGACGACTCTCTTTTGACGGTAGCCACGGCGGCGCCGGACCGGCCGAAGCTGCCGGTCCTGTTCGTGCACGGCCACAACCCCACGAACAATGACACTGATTTCAATTACAAGAAGAACTGGTGGGACGATCTCGGCGCCCTGCCCTCGTTCAAGCGCGCCTTGGAGGCGAATCTCGGGCTGGGCATCGAGCCCTATTACATTCGTTTCGAGGATCAGGACCGATCGATTGATTTGGATGCCGACGAGATTGAACAGGCTGTCGACCTGATCCTACAGCGGCATGATCCGACCGGCTCAGGAAATGTGCGGGTCGCCCTCATCGCCTACAGCAAGGGCACCATCAGCGCACGGAAGTACCTCAAGAACCTCGATGAGCAGCAACCCGCATTCAACCCGATCTCAACCTTCATCGCCATCGCGCCGCCCAATCACGGCATCAGCACAAATCTTTTTGCGGTGACTCCCGGCTTATCCACCAAGCAGCTCTACAATGGATACCGGCCGCAAGGGGTGGTCTTCGATTGCGGCGATTCTTTCAATGACCCGGCGGCAACTGACTATATCGAGAACCTGAACGGGCATCCGATCGAAGATACGCTGACGATCGATGCGAGTGACGTTTATCCGAGCGAAGCGCCGGGAAGCCGCGCACCCGGCGACCCGCCGCTCGACGGCACCCTGTACGTTACCTTGTTCGCCGATGGGAACCGCGATTTCGTCGGCGGGGAAACGGCATCCGGCGATTGCCAGGGCCGAACGCTGGCACGGAACCTTTCTCCTGATGCCGTCAATATAGCGCTGAGCACGATAAGCATTGCGGGTGCTTCGGAGACGGCGGTGCACCAGAACACCGTGCATTCTTTCGATGTGATGTGCCTCGCGCTTTTTGCGGCGCGGTACAATCGCTCTCCGGAGGGACAATCCTGCCGAGACAGTGGCGGCGTGCCGATCATTCCCTCGCTGGCGCGAGCGGCGGCCATGCTGACGCTCGACTTCTCCGGCAGCATGGGGTTGCAGGCCTGCGCAACTTGCGACACACGGGCGCAAATCCTGAAGGACGCCACCGCGATCTTCGTACAGCTATGGTCAGCGGTGGGCGATTCCGACGATCGTATCGGCGTCACCTACTTCCGCAGAGATATCGACCAACACAATATCGCCGGAGCGTTGCTGCCGTCCCTTGGTGTCGGCGCCGGCGATGTCATCGACGATATTGCCAATCAGTCGCCGGCCGGCATGACGGCGATGGGCGGGGGCGTACAGGACTCCATCGAAGCGCTGGAGCCGTTGACCGATGCAGAAATTCGCCGCGTCATCCTGTTCACCGACGGCATGCAGAACGTGAACCCGATGATCCTGCCATCAGGCAATGACCATGTGATCATCAATGAGCCGGGCCGGGTCAATTCGAACGTGATGCCGTCAGCGCCGCCGAAAAACCTGAGGCAGACCTCGGGCATTGCGGTCGATACGATCGGAGTCGGCGCCGGCAACGCTTTCACCGGATTGCTGTCGAGCATCGCCGGTGAATCCGGCGGGCGGACCTGGATCACCACGGCGCCCGACGATCAGCTCCGGGAATTCTTCGTCGAGGAATTGATCAACGCCCTTCGCGGCTTCAGTCCACAGCTCATCGACTATCGCCGCGGAGCGATCGGCAGCAACGGCAGCATCGAATCCTTTGCGGTGGAGGGCGGCGCCCGAAAACTCGTGCTGAAGCTCAGCTGGCGGCGCGGCCAGGACATGTCTCTGCGGGTCGAGAAAGACGGCGTCGATGTGACGGCCGCCGGGCGCATCGTCAGCGGTGCCTTCTACAAGATATTCGTGATCGATTTTCCGGCAAAGGAGCCAGGCGGTGCGCTTGGGTCGCGGGGCAATTGGCGGCTGCAAATCGGCGGCAAGAAAGGCGCGACCTATGAAGCGGCGGCCATCGTCGACACCG
>DATKFM010000222.1:0-2246 GCA_035544395.1 Verrucomicrobiia bacterium | reverse complement strand
CGAACAAACCCCGCTGGGCCCTCGGCATGATGAGCGGTACGTCTTGCGACGGCATCGATGCCGCGCTGGTTGAAACCGATGGCGAAACCGAAATTATCATCGGCGCCGCCCTGGCCGAGCCCTATGAGCCGGAATTCCGCGCCAAACTGATGTCCGTCATGGGGCTGAAGGGGCCGGTGGCCGAGGTGGAGAAGGAGTTGACCGAGCGTCACGCCGCCGTGGCGAAGCGCCTGCTCGGCGACAACGGCCTCGAGCCAAAGGACGTGGCGCTGGTCGGCTTCCACGGCCAGACCCTGCTGCATCAGCCCGATCTCGGCCGCACCAAGCAAATCGGCGACGGCGCGCTGCTGTCCAAGCTCATGGGCATCGACGTGGTCAATGATTTCCGCTCCAACGACATGGCCCATGGCGGGCAGGGCGCGCCCTTCGTGCCGCTGTTCCACGCGGCGCTCGCCGCGTCGATGAAGCGGCCGGTTGCCGTGCTCAATATCGGCGGCGTCGCCAACGTCACCTGGGTCGGCGAGGGTGCGGTAAAAGGCACCGCCGGCGCTGCCGGCAGCGCACCGATCCTCGCCTTCGACACCGGCCCCGGCAATGCGCTGATGGACGATTGGGCCCTGAAGCATACCGGCCAGGCGGTGGACAAGGACGGCGCGCTGGCCGCCAAGGGCAAGGTCAACGACGCAGCCCTGGCCAAGCTGATGTCCCATCCCTATTTCGCCAAGAAGGCGCCGAAATCCCTCGACCGCAACGATTTCGATTCCTCGCCTGTCGCGGCACTTTCACCCGAAGACGGCGCGGCAACGCTGGCCGCCTTCACAGTCGCCTCCATCGTCAAGGCGTCGGAGCATTTTCCCGCCCCCGCGCGCCGCTGGATCGTCGCCGGCGGCGGCCGCCGCAACCCCGTGCTGATGGCCGGCCTCACCGAAAAACTCGGCGTCCCGGTTGCCCCCGCCGAACGCGCCGGCTGGAACGGCGATATGCTTGAGGCGCAGGCGTTCGGCTATCTGGCGGTGCGCTCCGTGCGTGGGTTGCCGCTGAGCGTGCCCGGCACTACCGGCGTGAAAGAGCCAGTCACCGGCGGGAAGCTGCACCCAAAGAAATAACTGCGGTCAGAATCGCATCCTGTAGGGGTGACCTCGGCAAGATCGCTTTCTGATCTACCTAGGTGTCGCCCTGTTCCAGCAATGTGATGTCGACAGGGCGAGAGCAGGTCGTCCCTACCTATTCTCATCCAAGAACTCCGGCCGCGTTTTCTCGCCGATCAGGCAGTCGATCCGCGGCGCCATCTGCGCCGACTGCGCCGGCACAATCTCCGGCTCCCGCCCGGCGATTTCCAGCACCAGCTTGCGCCGGATCGCCTCGGCAAGCTGCTCGGGCGCCTGCACGGAAACGAAGAACGCGCCGGGGCCACCGATCACGCAATCCTCATAGTAGATATCGAGCAGCCCAGCCGGCAGGCCGAACATGGTGCCGGGATGCAGGGTCACCGGCAGGCCATTGATGGTGATGCCTCGCGCCAGCACCGCTTCCCGCATCGGCACCACCGGCGGCCCCAGATTGTTCGGCCCGTCGCCGGAAATGTCGATCACCTGTCGCGCGCCGGAAAAGCCGTTGCTCTCGAACAGCACGCTGGAGAAGGCGAGGGCGGCAGAGATCGAGGTGCCGCGGATGCGCGGGCTCTCCGCCCGGGCCAGCTCGGCCGACACCGCCCCGGCCGTCGCCTTGCCGTCCACCAGCCGCCAGGGCATCACCAGCGTCTGCGATTTCGGTCCGGCCCATTCGACATAGGACACCGCGATCTTGCCGGTCATGCCTGAGGCAATCGCCGAGACCACATCCGGATGCAGGAACGCATCGACGTAGCCGTCGCGCTGGAGCTTCCGCTCCTCGACATCCATCGATCCGGAAACATCGACGGCGAGGACGAGTTCCAGATCCACCGGCACATCCTGGGCTGTCGCGGGATCGGTCGGCTGCACGCAAAGTGCTGCCGCGAACGCCGCCATGATCCTGAACACCTGCCTACTCATTGCTCACCCATTTCAGGAACGGCCCGATCGGTCACATAGTTGAGTCGATCACGAGCTGAGTATGAAAGCACAGATGCGATAGGATGGATATGTTGGAGCGAGACCGGCGTGGCGAACACTAATCTGTCCCCTCTCCCCTTGCGGGAGAGGGCGGCTATCGGCCGCTCTGCGGCTGATAGTCGGGTGAGGGGTTTCGCGCGGTCGCGCGCAAGG
>DATKFM010000221.1:0-2904 GCA_035544395.1 Verrucomicrobiia bacterium | reverse complement strand
TTGCTGAAGGCGTTCTCCTTCAGGTTATGGGTGTGCGGCATATGGTCGACGCCGTTCAGCAGCGAACCGAAGAACTTGCGGTTGTTGACGATGCCGCCGACGGAGATGCCGCCGAAGCCGACGCCGTGATAACCGCGTTCGCGCCCGATCAGCCGCGTGCGCTGTCCCTGGCCGCGTACATTGTGATAGGCGAGAGCGATCTTCAGCGCCGTGTCCACCGCCTCCGAACCGGAGTTGGTGAAGAACACATGCTCGAAATCCCCCGATAGCAGCGTGGTGAGCTGGGACGCCAGCTTGAAGGCGATGGGATGGCCCATCTGGAACGCCGGCGCGTAATCCATGCGCGCGACCTGATCGCTGACGGCCTCCGTGATCTTCTTGCGGCCATGGCCGGCATTTACGCACCAGAGGCCGGCGGTGCCGTCCAGCACTTTGCGCCCGTCATGGGTGGTGTAGTGCATATCCTTGGCGCCGACGAACAGGCGCGGCTTGTCCTTGAACTGCCGGTTGGCGGTGAAGGGCATCCAGAAGGCTTCGAGATTGTTGGGCGAGGCATCGAACGATGCCGTATCGACGACGTTGGACATGCCGGGGTTCTTTCCGAAGGAGGGCCGAAGACGGTGATCCTATATCATGCTCAAGAAGCTAAACAAAATGAAACCGGTAAAAAGCTGATTTAGCGCGGAAAACTTGCGTGCACAGGTCTCGGCGACTAGAATATTTAACACTTTAAACGGGGCCAGGAGATTGTGTCATGGTGGAGGTTGGCTTTGATCTCGGCGCGCGGCTCAGGTCCTTGCGGGAGATGCACGGCCTGTCCCAGCGGGAACTGGCGAAGCGTGCAGGTGTCAGCAATGCGATCATCTCGCTGATAGAGCAGAACCGGAATAGTCCTTCGGTGGGTTCTCTGAAGCGGGTGCTCGACGGCCTGCCGATTTCACTGGCGGATTTCTTCGCCGGCGAGGCCGCGGCGCGTCCACAAGTATTCTTCAGCGCCACGGACCTCGTCGAACTGGCCGGAGGCAAGATCTCCTACCGACAAGTGGGACGCGACCTCACCGGACATCAATTGCAAATCCTGCACGAACGCTACGCGGGGGGAGCGGATACTGGCGAAGCCATGCTGCGCCATGAATCCCAGGAAGGCGGCGTCGTGCTGCGCGGGAAACTGGAAGTCACTGTCGGAGATCAGCGGCGGACGCTCGGCCCCGGTGACGCCTTCTACTTCGACAGCCGCCTGCCGCACCGCTTCCGCAATCCCGGGAATGAGGAATGCGAAGTGGTCACAGCCTGTACGCCGCCGAGCTTCTGACCGGGTTAGTTAGTAGGTCAACTTGTAGACGAAGTCGTATTCCGAGCCCTTGTCGTTACGTGCGTGCAATGCCATCTCGCCACGCACGGCGGCGTATTTTCCGGTGCCCCCGGTGACAGCGAGAGTGGAATCGCCCGCATCGAGGAAGGGGCCTTCGGCTGTAATCTGACCGTCAGCGAGCATCAGCGTCCAGAAGCATTCCCAGGATTTGCCCGCGACGACACGGATGCACCAGCCCGAATCGCTGCCGACTTTGGCGGCGTTGTCCTTGTCGAAGATCTCGTTGGCAAATGTTAGAAGATCGCCGGAACTGTCGCCCGCGGCGCCGGTATCGACAACGGCGTCAGTCGTGGCTCGCTCGACGAGCGTCAATGTTTCCATGTCGGCGGCTTGCGCACTCGCAATGGAGAGCGCCGCAGCGGCGAACGCAGCCACGGATGCAGACGAGAACCTGCGATTTGTCATGACGTCCCTCCCTTCATATTTGCTTTTTGGCGCGCGGGCGCGGCTTTGAAATCGCGGCCCGGCGCTCACGGAACGCTAGGTCCGATGGCACCGGCGGTCAACTTGTCAGTAGCCGGGCAACCGAGGCGAATTCATTATTGCCGTACCCGTCCTGCGCCCGGCAACATTGCCTCGTGTCTGTGATCACGGCTCTCAGGAAGACGCTCTATGACCATGACCCTCTACACAACTGTCGGCGTCAGCGATCTGGCGCGGTCGGTGCAATTCTACGATACGGTGTTCGCGACGCTGGGCTATCGCCAGAGCAAGGGGGCGGAAGGCGGCTATGTCGGATGGGGTCCGAGCTATGATGACGGCGTCAGCTTCTGGATCTGCAAACCCTTCGACGGCCGGCCTCCATCGCCAGGCAATGGTTCCATGGTCGCGTTCCGCGCGCGTAACGCGGCGGAGGTGAGAGCGTTTCACGGGGCGGCACTGGCCCACGGCGGCAGTGATGAAGGTGCGCCCGGCTTGCGCGAGAGCTATGGACCGGCATTCTACGTTGCCTATGTCAGGGATCCGGACGGCAACAAGCTTGCCTGTGTGTTCCATCGCTATGATGCTAGCCAGGATCGCTAGCCGATTGGTGCAAAGAGATTGGATCTGATACGGGGAGGCGTGATGTTCGAAGTATCCTGGATCATCTTTCTGGCGGCATCGTTGCTGGTGATCATTTCCCCCGGCCAGGACATGGTGCTGGTGTTCTCCCGCGGGCTCGGGCAGGGCTCGCGCGCCGGCGTTGCTACAGCGGCGGGCGTCAGCACCGGATTGCTGGGGCATACGGTTCTGGCGGCGCTGGGACTGGGCGCCATCCTGAAGACCTCGGCGGCTCTGTTCCTGGTCCTTAAGTTCATTGGTGCTGCCTATCTGATCTATCTTGGAGTGCGGATGCTGCTCGCGGGCGCATCGCATCTGGACGGCCCTGCGTCGCGCGGAAAATCGTTGCCGCGGCTGTTCCGCGAAGGCGCGCTCTCGAATCTGTCGAATCCGAAGGTCGCAGTATTCTACTTCGCCTTTCTCCCACAGTTCGTGCCGGCCGCCGTGCCGCACCCGACCTCAACGATCTTCATCCTGGGTGTGGTGTTTGC